>JALNWS010000096.1 GCA_023230755.1 Azoarcus sp. | reverse complement strand
CTGGCCTGGCTCAACCTCGCCAATGGCGACCTGCGCCTGATGGAGTGTCCGGCCGAATCGTTGCAGGCCCAGTTCGAACGCCTGCGCCCGGCCGAAGTGCTCATTCCCGACGGCCTCGCCCTGCCGCTGATCGAAAGCCTCTCGCCCGCGTTGCGTCGCCTGGCGGACTGGCAGTTCGATGCGGAAACGGGCGTGCGCCTGCTCACCGGCCACTTTGACACCCGCGACCTTGCAGGCTTCGGCGTTGATGAACTGCCAGTGGCACTCGGTGCGGCCGCGGCGCTCTACGACTACGCCAAGACCACCCAGCGCCAGAGCCTGACCCACATCACCGGCCTGACCGTGGAGCGTGAGTCGGAATACCTCCGCCTCGACGCCGCGACCCGGCGCAATCTGGAGCTCACCGAAACCCTGCGCGGCGAAAGCTCACCCACGCTGCTGTCACTGCTCGACACCTGCGTCACCAGCATGGGGTCGCGCTGGATGCGTCACGCGCTGCATCACCCGCTGCGTGACCGCAAGCTGCCTGCGGCCCGCCATCACGCGGTTGCCGAACTCCTCGGCGAGGGCGACGGCCAGATCGCCACTGCGGTGCGCAGCGCCTTGCGCGGCGTGGCCGACGTGGACCGCATCACCGCCCGTATTGCCCTGCGCAGCGCACGCCCGCGCGATCTTTCCGCCCTGCGCGAGAGCCTGGCGCGCCTGCCCCAGCTTGCTGATGCGCTGGCCTCGACTCGCAGCGACCTGCTGTCGGGGATCGCCACCGGGCTGGCGATTTCGCCCGATGCGCTCGAGCTGCTGGGTCGGGCGATCACCGACGAGCCTGCAGCCATGGTGCGCGACGGCGGCGTGATCGCGACCGGCTTCGATGCCGAGCTCGACGAATTGCGCGACATCCAGACCAACTGCGGCGAATTCCTGATGGCACTCGAAGTGCGTGAGCGCGAGCGCAGTGGCATTCCGGGCCTGAAGGTCGAATTCAACCGCGTGCATGGCTTCTATATCGAAGTCAGCCGCCTGCACGCCGACAAGGTGCCCGAAGACTATCGTCGCCGTCAGACCCTGAAGAACGCCGAGCGTTACATCACGCCCGAGCTCAAGGCCTTCGAGGACAAGGCCTTGTCGGCGCAGGAGCGCGCACTCGCACGCGAAAAGCTGCTCTACGAACAGATTCTCGACGCCCTCGCCCAGCACATCCCGCCGCTGCAGGCCATCGCCCGTGCCCTGGCCACGCTCGACGGACTCGCCGCCTTTGCCGATGCGGCCCTGCGCTACGGCTACGTTGCACCGATGTTCTCCGAACAGCCTGGCGTCGCCATCGTCGGTGGACGCCACCCGGTGGTCGAGCGTCAGGTCGAGGACTTCATCCAGAACGACGCCCGGCTCGCACCCACCCGGCGCATGCTGATGATCACCGGCCCCAACATGGGCGGTAAATCCACCTTCATGCGTCAGGTTGCGCTGATCTGCCTGCTCGCACACGTGGGCAGCTTCGTCCCGGCCCAAAGCGCCACCCTCGGTCCGCTGGATGCGATCTTCACCCGCATCGGCGCCTCGGACGACCTCGCCTCCGGACGCTCCACCTTCATGGTCGAGATGACCGAAGCCTCGGCCATCCTGCACGGCGCCACCGAACACAGCCTGGTGCTGATGGACGAAATAGGCCGCGGCACCTCCACCTTCGACGGCCTCGCGCTGGCGTTCTCCATCGCCCGCCACCTGCTGGAGAAGAACCGCAGCCTCACGCTGTTTGCCACCCACTACTTCGAGCTCACGCGGCTCAACACCGAGTACCCGGAGTGCGCCAACGTGCACCTGGACGCGGTCGAGCACGGTCATCGCATCGTTTTCCTCCACGCCCTGGAAGAAGGTCCGGCGAGCCAGAGTTACGGGATCGAGGTCGCCGCGCTTGCAGGCATTCCCGCCTCCGTCATTCGCGACGCCAAGCGCCGCCTGCGTGCGCTGGAAAATCGCGAGATCGGCAACGGACCGCAGGCCGACCTCTTTGCAGCCCTGCCCGAGCCCGAAACTGCTCCACTGTCGCACCCGGTGCTCACCGCGCTGGCCGAGGTCGACCCGGACAGTCTCAGCCCGCGCGAAGCACTCGAACAACTGTATGCACTGAAACGGATGAGTACATGAGCACGCCGATCGACATTTCCGAAGAAGCCGGCGTTCGCTATCTTCACTTCGGCTCCGAGTGGGTACAGGGCGCGATGCGCATCCGCAAGCCCAACGCACTCGAACTTGCCTATACCCGCGAAATGATGGCGGGCCTGCTCCTGCGCGACGGGCTGGCAGAGGATAGGGGCGAATGGCCGCGCCGGGTCCTGCTCATCGGGCTGGGCGCAGCCTCCCTGACCCGCTTCATCCATCATCATCTGCCACGAAGCCGGATTCAGGTGGTCGAGATCTCCCCTTCAGTGGTCGCGGCGGCTCGCCAGTTCTTCCGCCTGCCGCAGGAAGACGCACGCTTCTCGATCCACATCGGTGACGGTGTCCAGTATGTGATGGAAAAGGACACCCGTTACGACTACATCCTGGTCGACGGCTTCGATCGCAATGCCCGTGCCGGCGCGCTCGACACGCTGCCCTTCTACCAGGCGGTACGCACCCGGCTCTCCGACCAGGGCCTGATGTCGGTCAACCTCTTCGGGCGTTCGCGCGGATACAAGGCCAGCGTGGATCGCATCCTGACGGCTTTCGACGACCGGGCCATCGCGTTCCCGTCCTGCGACAGCGGCAATGTGGTCGCTTTTGGCGCAGCGGGCGACAGCCTGACCCGTCCGATCGCGGAACTGCGGGAGCGCGCCAGCATGCTGAAGGCGGCGACCGGGCTCGACCTGCTGCCCACCGTCACCCGCCTCGAACAAGCCGGCAGCCTGCCCGGCGGCACACTCATTCTTTAAGAACGAAGCTGCCCGCGGTATTGTCCACCCCGTATATCATTGCGACTTGTAACTGGAACCGACATGAGTACATTCATTCTTGCACTGCTTGTCGTTGGCATCGTGATTGCTGCGATGGCCATCGGCGTCATCTTTGGGCGCAAGCCGATTGCCGGCAGTTGCGGCGGGCTTGGCGCTGTTGGCCTCGAATGCGAAGGCGGCTGCGAGAACCCCTGCCCAAAACGGCTGGCCCGCATGAAGGCACAGGCCGAACAACAATAAACCTGATCACCATTTAGGAGGCGCGATGCTCCATTCCCTGCTCGTCAAGGACTACATGATCGGCGACCACCTGGCCCTCAATCCCGAGGACGAGGTACTGCATGCCATTCACACCCTCATTGAACATGGCCTGAGTGGCGCCCCGGTTGCCGACGACAATGGTCACCTGATCGGCTTCCTGTCGGAAAAGGACTGCCTGAAGGTCGCGCTCAATGCATCCTACTTCGAGCAGCAGGCGGGACTCATCCGCGACTACATGAGCAGGAACGTGGTATCGGTCACCGGCGACAGCAGCCTGATCGACGCCATCGAGATTTTCCTCGGCCAGACCTGCCGTTGCCTGCCGGTCGTAGAGGGCCAGCGCCTGATCGGACAGATCTCGCGACGTGACATTCTGAAAGCCCTGGAAAAACTGCGGACCAGCCACAAGACCACCCGCATCCGCGGCGGCTGACCCTGGCCCGGCGCGTCCCTTGCAGACACGCCGGACAACATTGCTGTCAGGCAGCCTCTTCGACCGCAGGCTCCGGCGGCAACCACAGGCACAAACCCTTGTTTGCCTTGGCGATGTCGGCCAGAAGCTGATCGTGCGCCTCCAGTTCGGTCGCAGACGCACGCTGGACAAGTAGCGGAGGCCGCTCGAAACCGCCCCCGGCGGCATCCGAATGCCCAGTGCAGGGTTCTTCCTCGAGCGTCATGATCAGGCTCTCCTGACCACGCGTCATCGCCAGATAGACCTCGGCGAGCAGCTCGGCATCGAGCAAAGCGCCGTGCAGCGTGCGATGGCCGTTGTCGATCGCGAAGCGGTCGCACAGCGCATCGAGCGAAGCCTTCTTGCCCGGATTTTGCTCCTTCGCCATCTTCAGCGTATCGATCACCCCGCTGCACAACTGATCGATCGGCGGGCGCCCCAGCAGGTTCAGCTCGTAATTGAGAAAGCCGACGTCAAAGCTGGCGTTGTGAATAACCAGTTCCGCGTCACGCACAAACTCCTCGAAGCTGTCTGCAACCCCGACGAATGTCGGCTTGTCCGCGAGAAACTCCAGCGAAATGCCATGCACAGCCTCCGCCTCGGCGTCGATGTCGCGCTCGGGGTTGATAAAGACATGGTAGTGGCGCCCGGTGAGATTGCGGTTGAACAGCTCGACGCAGCCGATTTCAATCACCCGGTCACCGTTGCGCCAGTCCAGACCGGTGGTTTCGGTATCGAGAACAATCTGTCTCATCAGTGCTTTCCCCCTTGCTTCATGCCTGCGCCGTCCGGCCGGTCTTGCGCACCTCTTCAACCCCGCGCCGAGCGAGCTCGTCCGCCCGTTCGTTCTCCGGGTGGCCCGCATGGCCCTTCACCCACAGCCACGTTACCTGATGCATGGCGACCGCTGCATCCAGCGTGCGCCACAGATCTGCGTTCTTGACCGGTTCCTTGGAGGCGGTTTTCCAGCCCCGAGCCTTCCAGCCTTTGATCCACTCCGAGATACCCTTCTGCACATACTGGCTGTCGGTATGTACCCGCACCGTCACCGGTCGCTTGAGGAGTTCGAAAGCGCGAATCACCGCCATCATTTCCATGCGGTTGTTCGTCGTCTGAAGCTCGCCGCCCCAGATCTCCTTTTCGTGGCCGCCGCTGCGCAGAATCGCCCCCCAGCCTCCCGGACCGGGATTACCGCTGCACGCACCATCGGTGTAAATATCGACTTCTTCCATTTCTATTGGGTTTTCCTTGAACTTCCGGGATGAATTTCACGCTGGGCTACAGCCGACAGACGTTTTGAACTGGCACGTCGCTCGTTCCAGTTGGGCATGATCAGCCGCGCGCCCTGCACGCGCTTGATGCCCTGCAGCACATAGGCAGCCCCGCACACAGGCCACCAGCGGGGCCCGATCCTGTCCATGAAGCGCCACCGGTCCAGCCATTCCGGCCTGGTGACCGCCGGCGCGTAGCAGCCGAAACTTCCTGCCTGTGTTTCGAACCCAAGCAACGAGAACCAGTCCCTGATCCGCGGAACCGACAGATACAGGCCGGTCCACGGCATATCCCCGCCCTTGCGTGCAGCCAGTCTGCGCGCGCCCCACAGGCTGTAGGGATTGAAACCACTGATGACCACACTGCCTTCGGGCACCAGCACACGCTCGACCTCGCGCAGCACCTGATGCGGTCGAGCGGAAAACTCGAGCACATGCGGCAACACGACAAGATCGAGGCTTGCGCTGACGAAAGGCAGCTCTTCATACGAAGCGACAACCGCAACATCTCCACCGCTGGCGCAGCGGAAGCGGAACGGCATGCGATTCGCGCTTAACAGATCCAGGCCGGGCAGACCGATCTGGATCGCGTTATAGCCGAAGATGTCGGCCACCACTGCCTCCAGACGTTTCTGCTCCCACTCGAGCAGGTAGCGCCCCTGGGGTGTTTCCAGCCATTCGGACAAACCGGGGATTGACACGAATCGTCAGCACTTCAAAATCATGAGAATGAACATTATCCCTCTTCCTGCCTTCCGCGATAACTACATCTGGCTGATTCACGACGAACGCCACGCAGTCGTCGTTGATCCCGGTGATGCCTCGCCCGTCCTCGACTACCTGTCGGCGCACGACCTGACGCTGTCCGCCATCATGGTCACCCACCATCATGCCGACCACATCGGAGGCCTGGCCGCGCTGCTGCAGACTTATCCGGTACCGGTATATGGCCCGGCAAGCGAGCACATTGCCGGCGTCAGCAACCCTCTGTCGGACGGAGACAGCGTCAGTCTTCCCGGACTCGGGCTGACGTTCTCGGTGCTTGATGTCGCGGCGCATACGGCCGGCCATATTGCGTACCACGCCCCCGGCGTGCTCTTTTGCGGAGACACGCTGTTCTCTGCGGGCTGCGGCCGGCTGTTCGAAGGCACACCAGAACAGCTGGAAAAAGCACTATCACGGCTTGCGGCCCTCGATGGCGACACCCGGGTCTATTGCACCCACGAATACACCTTGTCGAACCTGGCCTTTGCGCGCGTGGCCGACCCCGACAATCCGGAGCGTGACCGCTACGCCGCACACTGCGAAACATTGCGCGCACATGGTCGCCCCACCCTGCCAAGCACCATCGCACTCGAAAAGGACATCAACCCCTTCCTGCGCACGAACACACCCAGCGTGCTCAAGGCAATCGCTCATCACACGGGAAAGACACCAGAAAGTGCGCTTGAATGTCTGCGCGAACTGAGAGCCTGGAAAGACGTGTTCTAGCACGCACCACACCGGAGCGGGGCGACGCTCGTCCACCCGGACGGACGCCTCCCCCGTACAATTGAAACGGCGCCGCCTTGCGCTCTCAGGCCCGGGAGCCTATTCAGGCATCTTCAGACCAAGCACGCGCGACACGCTTTCGACCACGCGCGCCGAGTTGAACGGTTTGAGCACCATGCCGACCGCCCCCTGGTCAACCACCGAGGTGACTGTGTCGCGGTCGCTGATGCCGGTGACCATCAACACCTTCAGTGCAGGAAAGCGCTCACGCAGTTCTGTGAGCACCTCAAGCCCGCTGCGCCCAGGCATCATCACATCCAGGCACACCAGATCCGGTTCCAGCTTCTCGACCAGTTCGATCACTGTTTCGCCGTCACGCGCCTCGCCAACGACGTTGAAACCCGCCTGGCGGAGAATGGCACGCAAGGCCATCCGGATGACTTCATTGTCATCCACAATGATGATTTTCTTGGACGCTCTCGTCACTCTTCCAACCCGATTTCCATGCCGGCATTCTGCAGACCCGCTGCAACCCGGTTCCGACCTGAGTCCTTGGCCCGGTACAAGGCATCGTCCGCAGCCTTAAGCAGGCGGACAAAACCATTCTCGTCAGCGCGGGACGGCACCATGCTCGCGACGCCCGCACTGATCGTCACCACGTTCGCGGCCACTGAAAAACGGTGGGTAATGGCAAGCGATTCAACGCCATCACGCATCAACTCCGCAACGCCGAATGCGCCTTCCAGTCCCGTATCGGGCAGGACGGCGGCGAACTCTTCGCCGCCGTAACGTGCCACCAGATCAGTGGGCCGGCGCAATTTCTGCTCGAGCGTCCGCGCCACAGCCTTGAGGCATTCGTCACCCACCTGGTGTCCGTAATTGTCGTTGAAAGGCTTGAAGCAATCGACATCGACGATCACCAGCGACAGCGGTGTCTGCGCGCGCGACGCACGCCGCCACTCACGCCCGAGGCTCTCGTCGAAACGGCGACGATTGGCGATACCGGTCAAACCATCGACCGAAGACAGCCGTGTAAGTTCCCGATTGGCATCATCCAGTTTGCGTGTCAGAACCAGAAGCGAATAGCGCATCTGGGCGATTCGCTGCATTGCACCGACCTTGGCCTTGAGCACAACCTCGGACACCGGTTTGACGAGATAGTCGTCTCCGCCGACCTCGATTGCCCGCTGCAGATCGCCATCGCTCGCACGCGCGGTCAGAAAGATGATCGGAGTCCACTCGCCATCCTGTTCGAGTTGCCGGATGCGATGAGCAACGGCGAACCCGTCCATCCCTGGCATGATGATATCCAGCAACACGAGGTCAGGACGTTCGCGCTTGAAGATCTCGATCCCGCTCGCCCCGTCACGTGCATGCGTCGTTGCCAGCCCCATCTTGGTGAGCTGATTGCAGACCAGTGTCGCACTGGTGACAGTGTCCTCGATAACCAGAACTTTCATATATCCCGCGGCAGGCTAATCAGGGGCGATTGTGCAATCGTACCAAGGGAATACCTAATCTGTTGTTTCTTTCCGTATGTGTAAGACAGTTTGACGCCCTTTCAGGCGCCCGATAGACTCCTTTGCTTTTCGCCGGTTGGGTCCGATGGCGAAGCTCTTTTCGCTTCTTTTCCTCGTCTTTGCGCTACAAACGTTCGCAACCGTTGAAGCTGCTGACGGGATCGACACGCCTCCCGCGTCGTCGTCCGCCCCTTCGCTGCGCCTCCCGCCTGCGTCCGAACAGCCCCCTGCACGCGTGCTTACGCTCGACCTGACACGCGACGCCAACGATATCTGGGATCGTATCCGGCGCGGCTTTGGCATGCCGGATCTCGACAGCCCGCTGGTGGCCGAGCAGCAGATCTTCTACCTGAACCGACCGGGCTTCCTGAAGCAGGTTTTTTCCCGCGGCGGGCGCTATCTCTACTACATCGTCGACGAACTCGAACGTCGCGGCATGCCCACCGAGCTTGCACTGCTGCCAATGGTAGAAAGCAGCTACAACCCACTCGCCTACTCCCGCGCACACGCTTCAGGACTGTGGCAGTTCATTCCCTCCACCGGGCGCAACTTCAATCTGACTCAGGACAACTGGGTCGACGAACGCCGTGACGTGATCGCATCCACCAACGCTGCGCTTGATTACCTGCAATCCATTTATGAGATGCATGGTGACTGGCAGCTTGCGCTTGCCTCCTACAACTGGGGAGAAGGCGCAGTGGGCCGCGCACTGCAGCGCAACCGCGACGCGGGCCTGCCGGCAGAATACAGCGAACTGAAGATGCCCAACGAGACCCGCAACTACGTTCCAAAGCTTCAGGCCATCAAGAACATCGTCGCCGAGCCGGAACTGTTCCATCTCGAACTGCCCTACGTCGCCAACGAACAGCACTTCGTCGCCCTCGATGTGCCCGCCGGCATCGACCTCGCCACTGCCGCGACCTTTGCAGACATGTCGCTGGAGGAGTTCCTCGCGCTCAACCCCGGATACAACCGTCCCGCCATCACCTCGCCCGGTCAGACACTGGTCGTGCCTGCCGACCGTGCCAGCACGTTCGAAGCACGTCTCGGCGAATTCGCACTGTCGGGCAAGGGGTGGCGGACGCACGAACTCGAACCCGGAGAAAAGCTGGACGCCGTTGCCACCAACCACGGACTCACCCTCACGCAACTGATGCAACTCAATGGTCTGGCCTCGGGCAGCCGGCTCAGCGCCGGCCATACACTGCTTGTGCCCGACGGCATCGACCCGAGTGGCGCCCTGGCCATCAGCCGACTGCTGCCGGGAAACAGCCGCCTCTCCTCCCCTCCTGCGGTGAAGCTGAGCACAAGTAGCGTCTCCAGCAAGGTGGGCAAGAAGTCCACGAAAAGTGCGTCAAAGAGTGCATCCGGCGCATCAAAGGGTTCGAGTCGTGCGGCGAACACACCTTCCAGGCAACCACGGAAGGCAACAAAGAGCACAGCGAAGACATCATCAGCCCCCGCGAAAAAGTCTTCCAAGTCGACCGCAAAACCGTCCTCCAAAAAGCGCTGAACTGCAGTCCGCAACGGCTTGTCACTGCGCTAGCCGGACAGACAGCCCGTCGAAGAACCCCGCCCCGAAATCGATCATTGCCGCACAGCGACAACAGGACGAATGAGCGCTGTGCTATCTTTGAAACCGAGGCGAGGGAGTGACGCCAGCATGCCAACGGGTATCGTTGAGCGTCGGAGATTTGTGCACACCGCCTCCTGCATCCAAACCACTAACGAGGAGATTGCACATGGCTACGAAACAACAGGATCAGTACAACGAACTGCAAAAAAAGAACCTTGAGGCCGCCATGCGTCTGGCGCAACTCTCGATCGAGAACTCCCAGCGCGTAATGGAGATTCAGGTATCAACGGCCAAGTCTCTGTTTGAAGAGGGGGTGCAGAACGCCAAGGCGCTGGCCGAAGTCAAGGATCCGAAGCAGGCGGTTGAACTGCGCACCAAGTATGCCCAGACCACAACCGAGAAGATGCTCGCCTGCGCACGTGACATGGCCGAGATCTCCACGCGCACCCAGGCCGAAGTGGGCAAACTGGTCGGCGAGCAACTGAGCACCGGCAGCCACGACGTATTCAACGCCATGCAGAAAATGTTCCAGGGTGTTCCGATCTCCGATCAGAATACGATGAGCGCAATGCAGACAGCCATGGACACAGCACGCGCGGCCTTCGAACAAATGACTCGCGCCTCAAGCCAGGCCTTCCAGGCGTTCGCCCAGAACACCCCAAAGGGTCGCAAGTAACGCGGAACGACCCTGTTCCCGACAAAACGGCGCCTGAAGGCGCCGTTTTTTATTGATGACCCACATGCCGGATCATCCCTGGCAGCACGTCATCTCAACGCCGCTGCTCGATATCGTCCCAGCCTTCCGACCAGCGCTTGGCCGCAGACTCATCGCTCTCGCGCGCGTCAACCCAGCGCCCCCCTTCCGGCGTCTCCTCATGCTTCCAGAACGGCGCCCGCGTCTTGAGGTAGTCCATGATGAAGGCACAGGCTTCGAAGGATTCGCCGCGATGCGCGCCGGCAACACCGACGAACACGATCTGATCCCCAGGCAACAAGGGTCCGAAGCGGTGGATGACACGCACGCCATGCAGCGTCCAGCGTTGCATGGCCTCTGCCACGATATCTTCCAGCGCCTGTTCAGTCATGCCGGGGTAGTGCTCCAGCGTCATCGCCGACACGTCACTGCCCTCGCTGGTATCACGCACCAGCCCGACGAAACTGGCCACGGCCCCGACTTCCGGCTGCCCGGCCGACAAGGCGGCAATCTCCGCCCCCGTATCGAAATCCGCCTCCTGCACGCTTACGCTAACGCTCATGACTCAGCCTCCGGTAACCGGGGGGAAGAACGCCACTTCGTCACCCGCCGCAAGAGCGGCTTCAGCCCCGGACATCTGCTGGTTGAGTGCCGCCCGTACATTGCGCCCCACACCAAGCGCTTCCCAGCCCTCTCCGCGCGCCGCAAGAAATGCGCGCAAGGCACCAAGCGTGTGAACCTCTGCCGGCACATCAAGATCCTCGCTGGCGCAGCCCACCGCCTCACGGAGACTGGCGAAATAGAGAACTTTCACTTTCATGGGTTTCACCATAGCAAATCGCCGTAAGGCAGGAAGCGGACCTTCTCGCCACGCGCAATCTTTGTTTCCGCGGGGATGTCGACCAGCCCGTTAGCCCAGGTCGTGGAATTGAGCGCGGCAGCCCCCTGATTGGCAAACAGCTCGACCGCACCGTCACTGTTCATGCGTGCGCGCAGGAACTCGCGGCGGCGGTCCGGACGCGTCCAGTCGAAGGCCGCAGTCAGCATCACATCCTGCGGTGCCACCTCGCTCACCCCCTGGGTGGCAAGAATGAAGGGCCGCACCATCAGCAGAAAAGTGACGAAGCTCGACACCGGATTGCCGGGCAAACCGATGAAGGCCGCACCATGCACCCGGCCGTAGGCCAGCGGCTTGCCCGGCTTCATCGCAATCTTCCACATGTCCAGACTGCCTTCGGCCTCGACTGCAGGCTTGACGTGATCCTCCTCGCCCACCGACACGCCGCCGCTGGTGACGATCAGATCATTGCCCTGGGCCGCCTCGCGCAAGACCTTGCGCGTCGCTTCGAGATTGTCCGGCACGATGCCGAGGTCAATGACCTCGCATCCGAGCTGGGTCAGCAGCGCACGCAACATGAAACGGTTGGAGTTGTAGATCCCGCCCGGCGGCAGGGGCTGGCCGGGCATCACCAGTTCGCTGCCGGTGGAAAACACCGCGACTTTCATCCGTCGCAACACCGGCAACCGGGCCAGCCCAACGGATGCGGCCAGCGCCAGATCCTGCGGACGCAGGCGCGTCCCCGCGGCCAGCACTTCGGCGCCGAGCGCGACGTCTTCGCCGGCGCGACGCACCGCCTCGCCAAACTTGGGCGTGTGATTGACGATGACTGCGTCGCCGTCGTGCTCGCACAACTCCTGCATCACCACCGCGTCCGCCCCTTCGGGCAGCGGCGCACCGGTAAAGATGCGGGCCGCTGTGCCCGGCTCGAGCGTCGTCCCCACCGTGCCCGCGGGGATGCGCTGGCTGACCGGCAAGCGCGTACCCGGCGCAGGCACATCAGCCACGCGCAGCGCGTAGCCGTCCATGGCGGAATTGTCCATCGGCGGCTGGCAGATCGGTGAGTGCTGCGCAACCGCCAGCACCCGGCCAGCGGCCATCATCGTGTCGATTTCATCGATCTCGTGCACCGGTCGCGCGTAGCCGAGAATGCGGGCGAGCGCTTCATCAAAACTGAGCATATTTGCGTTCATGAGGCTTCCGGGTAATCAAGAATGAATTGAACCACTGCCGCCGGATCGTTCAGGGGCAGGCGCGGTATCGGGCAGTCGATATCGGCATCGGTGGCGACGGCCACCACGTGCGGATTTTCCGGCCACAGCGGCGGTTTGCCGTGCGCAGGACGGTAAATCTCGATCTTGGGCACGGCCGCAGCCTTGTAGCCCTCGATCAGCACCACATCGCACGGTGCCAGCAGACGCAGCTGCTCTTCGAGCGTGGGTTCGGCCCGGCCACGCAGTTCATGCATCAGCACCCAGCGATCGTTGGACAGCATCAGCACCTGAGTGGCGCCCGCCTCGCGATGGCGGTAGGAGTCCTTGCCCGGGCGGTCGAGGTCGAAACCATGGTGGGCATGCTTGATCACCGAAACGCGCAGGCCGCGGCCGGTGATCTCGGGTATCAGCTTCTCCACCAGGGTGGTCTTGCCCGAGCCGGACCAGCCGGCAATACCAAAAACTTTCATCATCGTGCGTCTGACCGACGTCTCCCTGTTCGGAACAAAGAGCATACAACAAGCCAGTGCGGGCCGGACTTGATCGCGCTCAGCCCGCTTCCGCGTTCCTGTCGCCCAGGCTCAGTCGCTGCTGCGCGGTGGCGGCAGGGATTCGAGAAAGGCGACGGCCTCGCTCTCGACGCGAGTCCGACGCATCGGCGGCAGGCTGCGCCACACCACTTTGCCGTAGGACTTCTCGATCATGCGCGGATCGCAAATGCACAGCACACCGCTGTCGTCCTCGGTACGGATCAGCCGCCCCGCGCCCTGCTTCATGCTGATGACCGCACGCGGCAGCTGGTGGTGAATGAAGGGACTCAAACCCTGACGCTGCATGTGCTCGACACGGGCGGCAAGCACCGGATCGTCCGGCGGCGCAAACGGAAGTTTGTCGATCACCACCAGCGACAGCGCATCGCCGGGTACGTCGACACCCTCCCAGAAGCTCTGGCTGGCCACGAGCACCGCATTGCCGAGTTTGCGGAAACGGTCGAGCAGTTCGGTGCGCGACCCTTCCCCCTGCAGCAGCAAAGGCAGCGGGTCATTGGCCTGCTGCAGCCCGTCCGCGATCAGCTCATGCACCCGGCGCATCGCGCGCAGCGAGGTGCACAGCACGAAAGCGCGCCCGCGCGCGGCACGAATCAGCGGCAGCGCGGTACGGGCAACGGCCTCGATGTAATCGGGCGAGTTGGGGTCGGGCATGCCTTGCGGCGCATACAGGAGCGCCTGAGTGGCGTAGTCGAAGGGGCTGCCCCACACCGCGGTCATCGGCGGCGGGTCCATCCACGCCAGACCGAGCTCACGGTTGTAGTGACCGAAATCCGCCTTGCCCACCGCGAGCGTGGCCGAGGTAAACACCCAGGCCCGCGGCTGCGCCTCGAGCTGACGCTTGAAGACGTCGGACACATGCAGCGGCGTGGCATTGAGCGCCAGCGACTGGGCAAAGATCTCCACCCAGCGGATCAGCTCCTTCTCGTCAGGGCTGAGCCAGCGCCGCAGCCGCTCGCTCATCTCCTGCGCCCGGCGCAAGCAGTTCGCGAGCCCCTCCGAGCGCTCGGCCTGGGTGTCGAGCACCGCTTCCATCTTGTCGAGCGCCGCTGCGAGCGCATCCACCTGCGCGCTGAAGTCTTCCTTCTCCGCCGCCTGCGCTGCGGCCATGCGGGTACTCTCCGGGCCGAACACCAGGCGCAGGTCGCGTGCGGCTTTTTCGAGCGCCCGTGCCTCGTCGATCAGGGCGATGCAGTCGCGTGCGCCGGATACGGTCTCCGAACGCGTATCACGCGCCAGTTCGAGCACCTGCGCCGTCGACACCGTCTCGCCAAAGAACAGGCTGGCGGTCTCGGGCAGCTGATGTGCTTCGTCGAAGATCACCGCATTGCACGCGGGCAGCAATTCACCCATGCCTTCGTCGCGCAACATCACGTCGGCAAAGAAGAGGTGATGATTGACCACCACCACGTCGGCCTCCATCGCGGTGCGGCGTGCCTGCATGACGAAGCACTCCTTCACCTGCGGGCAATCCTGCCCGAGACAGTTGTCCCGGGTCGATGTCGCTGCGATCCATGCTGCGGAGTCTTCGCGCACATCGGTGCACTCGGCCTTGTCCCCGCTCTGGGTCAGGCGGGCGAAGCGCGAGATCGCGCGCAGGTCCGCCGCATCCTGCGGGGTCTGGAAGCGCCCGTCGCGCTCGTTACGCTCAAGGTGGTAATGGCACACGTAGTTTGAGCGCCCCTTGAGCAGCGCGATCGACACCGGCACCTTGAGCGCGGCGCGCACTGTGGGAAGGTCACGGTTGAAGAGCTGATCCTGCAGCGTCTTCGTGCCGGTGGAAATGATCACTTTGCCGCCCGACATCAGGGCCGGCACGAGATAGGCGAAGGTCTTGCCCGTCCCCGTCCCCGCCTCGGCCACCAGTACCCGGTTGCCACGAATGGCTTCGCCGATCTTCTGCGCCATCTCGACCTGCTGTGGACGCGGACGATAGCCTGGAATCGCCTTTACCAGCGGGCCATCGGACGAGAAGAGATGGGCGAAATCGGTCATGAAAAGCGCAGGCAAAGCGGCATTCTAAGCGAAGCGCCCGGTCTGATGCCCGTTATCAGCGGCCCGCGCCCGCGAAGTGAAGCACAATCCGCCCCCCATCCGGGCGCCGGACGCGCCAGGAAAATGGGGCGCGACGCGATACCGGGCACGATCGATGTCGCACGAATGACCTCCGCTGGCGACCGTTTAACGACACTGCAATATGTCGTATCCAGAATCCCGTTTCCCATTGCCCCCCGGAGAACATGAATGTCCCAGTCCAAGCCGCTTGATCTCGATGACCTGCCTACCAACACGTCCGACAACG
>JALNWS010000095.1 GCA_023230755.1 Azoarcus sp. | reverse complement strand
TTCCTGTTCCTGGGGCCGACCGGGGTGGGCAAGACCGAGCTGTGCAAGACGCTGGCCGAGTTCCTGTTCGATTCCGAGGAGCATCTGATCCGGATCGACATGAGCGAGTTCATGGAGAAGCACTCGGTGGCGCGTCTGATTGGCGCTCCGCCGGGATACGTCGGCTACGAGGAAGGCGGTTATCTGACCGAGCAGGTGCGGCGCAAACCTTATAGCGTGATCCTGTTCGACGAGGTCGAGAAGGCGCATCCGGACGTGTTCAACGTGCTGCTGCAGGTGCTCGACGATGGCCGCATGACCGATGGTCAGGGACGCACGGTGGACTTCAAGAACACCGTGATCGTGATGACGTCCAATCTTGGAAGCCAGATGATCCAGCAGATGGCTGGCAGCGATTACGGTGTGGTCAAGCTGGCGGTGATGGCTGAGGTGAAGACCTTCTTCCGTCCCGAGTTCATCAACCGTATCGATGAGGTCGTGGTCTTCCACTCGCTCGACGAGAAGAACATCGCCGGTATTGCGAAGATCCAGTTGCAGTATCTCGAAAAACGCCTGGCGCGTCTGGAGATGAAGCTCGAGGTCAGCGATGCGGCACTGGCCGACATTGCCTCGGCCGGATTCGATCCGGTGTTCGGTGCGCGGCCGCTCAAGCGGGCGATCCAGGAACGGATCGAGAACCCTTTGTCCAGGGCCATTCTGGAAGGAAGGTTCGGTGCCGAAGATCGCATCCGGGCCGACATCGAGAACGGACAGATCGTGTTCTCGCACATGCAGTAAGGCGAAGGCAGGGCGGGCGCGGTCGCGTCCGCCTGGTCATCGCCAACGAAAAGAGCCCGCTCCGGTTTCCCGGAGCGGGCTCTTTTCGTTCATGTCGGCAGCCGTCTGGCTTCGGTCCAGGTTTCGAACTCCGCGATGGCGAGCGGCTTGGAGTACATGAAGCCCTGCAGCGAATGGCACCCGCGGGCAAGCAGGTAATCGCGCTGCTCGACGGTTTCGACCCCTTCTGCAACCACTTCGAGCCCGAGGTCACGCGCCAGCGACAGCGTGGCAGACGTCACTGCGGCGTCTTCCTGGTCGCCGGGCAGATCCTTGACGAAGGAGCGGTCGATCTTCAGGCGCCGGATTGGCAACCGCTTGAGATAGGCGAGGCTGGAGTAGCCCGTGCCGAAGTCGTCCAGTGCCAGGGTAAGGCCCATGTCGCGTAACTTGAGCAGTCGTTCGGTGAGTGCGGCGCCGGGTTGCATCAGTGCGCTTTCGGTAATTTCGAGCTCGATCAGGTGCGGATTGGCGCCGGTGTCGGCGAGCGCGCGTTTTACCGTATCGACGAAGTTGGGCTTGAGAAACTGAAGGGCGGAGATATTGATCGCCATTCGCAGGTCGGCCATCGTGCCATGCTGCCATCGAGCCTGCTGGCGACAGGCCTCGCGCAGCACCCATTCGCCAAGTGGCCCGATCAGGCCGGAATCTTCCGCGACGGGAATGAACTGTACCGGCGGCACCAGGCCAAGCTCGGGATGATTCCAGCGCACCAGCGCCTCGCAACCATTCACCTGCTCGCTGCCGGCATCAACCTGAGGCTGATAGTGCAGTACCAGTTCATTGCGTTCGATGCCGCGACGAAGCGCGTTTTCGAGCATCAGCCGCTCAAGTGCGCGGGTGTTCATGGCGGGCACAAAGAACTCGAAATGGTTACGGCCTGCTGCCTTGGCACCGTACATCGCCGTATCCGCGTGCTTGAGCAGCGTGTCCACATCCTCGCCGTCGGCCGGAAAGAGTGCAATGCCGATGCTGACCGAGGTGGACAGTTCGTGGTCTTCGATGTGAATCGGTGCCGTGAGCACTTCGATCAGCTTGCGCGCGACGAACGCGGCGTCTTCCGCGTGTGGCAGGCGTGGCAACAGCGCAACGAACTCATCGCCGCCAAGGCGGGCGAGAATGTCCTCTTCGCGCAGGCATCCGGTCAGACGCCGGGCAACGGCCGCCAGCAGGCGATCGCCAACCGGGTGGCCGAGAGAGTCGTTGACGGTCTTGAAGTTGTCGAGATCAAGGAACAGGACGCCGAGAAGGTCTCCGTTGCGGTGAGCCGACATCAGGGCGGTTTGCGCCTGATTCATCCACGCACTGCGGTTTGGCAGGCCGGTAAGCGGGTCGAAATGCGCGAGATACTGAATGTGGGCTTCGGCCTCGCGCTCGGCACTGACGTCCTGAATGGTGCCCCTCAGCCGGTAACGGCTGTCAGCTTCCCAAGTGCTTTCGATCTGGAATTGCAGCACGTGCGACGCTGATGCAGCGAGGCTGCAGTCGAGGGAGAGCCGCCCCGGTGCCTCCTTTGCGCTGGCGATGGCCGCTTCCAGCCGTTCGCGATCCGGTTCCGCGATACAGGTGACGAGATCGGTGAGCGTGGAAAGCGACGCCGGGTCGCAGTTCAGGACCTGAGACAGTTCGTCGGAAACCCGCAGTGTTTTTCCGTCGTCGCCGACTTCCCAGCTGCCAAGGCGTGCAATGCGTTGCGCCTCGGCAAGCGCGTCTTGCTGGGCACGCAGACTGTCGCTCGCAGTTTTCAGTTCTTCGGTGCGGCGGTCGACCAGTCGGGTGATCCGCCGGGTATTGCCTGTCGTGATCAGCAGGAAAGCGCCGAGCATGCCGACCGCAAGCAGACCGACTGCAACCGTGCTCCATGCCGCCCAGCTGCGCATGCCTGCAATGTATTCGGGCGTTGCGCTCATGCGCAGTTCCCAGTTGCGTCCGGCAAAAATGAGGGGGACGGTGCGGCGCACTTCCTTGTCGAACCAGCTCTCCATGTCGCAACCCGGGGGGCCGGAAAGGCGGCGGTTGCCGGGGGCGCCATCGCTGTCGATCAGGCAAAATCTGATGCCCGATCTTTTTGCCAGTTCTTGCGCCGAAGCCATTGAGTCGTCCATCCGGAATGCACTGGAAACCACACCGAGGAAGGGGCGCGGCAAGCCGGCCGCGGCAGGTTTGTCGAAGGTGGCGAGATAGATGACGACGCCGCGCTGAACCTGTTCTTCCTGCACCAGGCGGATCGCCTCCGAAGCGACCGGCATTCCGCTGCGTCGCGAAGCGTCTATCGCTCGGGCTGTCGTGGGGAGCGATCCGGGGTCGAGGCCGAGTGCGCTCAGGTTGTCGGACAAGGGTTCCAGATAGGTAATCGGAAAATATTCGTCAGCATTTTCAGCCGGAAAGGTACGCCCGTTTGCATCACGTCCGAGAATCCGGAAGCTGCGCAGGCCCGTGTTTCGTATGGATTGCTCGAAACGTGCCCGGTCAGCACGGCGCACGAGTGGATTCCAGCCAAAGTTCTGCGTTCCCGGATAACGCTTGAGCCACGGTGTGACGAAATCACGAAACTCGGTGCGGGTGACTTCCTCACTGACGACCATCAGGCGTTCGATCGACTGCATCATGTCGATCTGTACTTCAAGGCGTTTGCGTACTCCGCTGGCGACGTGTTCGACGTCACGGTTGAACTGCGTCTGCACTCGCAGGGCTTCCCAGTTGCGGACGTTGTGAAAGGCGAAGGCGAGCAGAGCGATGGCAATGCCGAGCGGCACGATGACGCCAAGCCTGCGCGAGCGCCAGTCTTCCGCTGGCTGGCCGAAGAGCACGAACATGGCTGGTGCGGCGATGATGACGCCCACGGTGTCGCCAATCCACCAGTTCCACCAGCTGAAGGCAAGATCGTCGACGCCCAGGGTGCCAGACGCATACAGGAGCGGTACGGAGAGCGACGGGCTGACCAGGCTGCTCACCGGTGCAACCACGCCGAGAAAGCGCAGGATCTGCCGGGGTGATCCAAGCTGGTTCGGAAAGCCGATCAATCGTTGTGCCAACCATGCGCCAAATATGGCCTGGGTCACGGCGCCAAAAGGTACGAGCGCAAGCGCCCATCCGAGGGATTCGGGGCCGCCGCTCTGGATCTGCGCGTTCAGGTTGACCAGCAGGGCGCCGATAAAAACCGCGGGCCAGAGCCGGTAACCGAAAATCAGCAAGCTCGTGAGCGCAATGCCGGCCGCAGGATAAAAGGGTGCAGCGTAACCGGGTGGGACGGCGAGCTGGAGCGCAAGCCAACCTGCAATCGTGTAGGCGAAAGCAAGGGAGGCAAGCCGGGATATGTGGGCGGACATGGCGCGAAGTATATCGAAGCGATATGGCCAACGCGCGATGAGAGAGGCGTCATTTGGTATCATCGCAGCATGAAATCAAGCCGAAGCCGTTTCCTCGAAGTCCGCGGTGTGCGCTACCACGTTCGCGAATGGGGACGTGAAGGCGCGCCGCGCCTCTTCCTGCTGCACGGGTGGATGGACGTATCGGCCTCATTTCAGTTCCTGGTCGATGCGCTCGAGGGCGACTGGCACGTTATTGCGCCCGATTGGCGCGGATTCGGTCTCAGCGAGTGGTGCGGCGATGCCTACTGGTTTCCTGATTATTTTGCCGATCTCGATGCGATTCTCGATCAGTTGCAGCCGAACGGTGAGGTGTTGCTCGCCGGTCACAGCCTTGGCGGCAACGTAGCCCTGATGTATGCCGGCATCCGGCCGCAACGGGTGGCGCGCGTGGTGGTGATGGATGGCTTCGGTCTGGTGGATCGCTCGCCCGAGGAGGCGCCTGGCCGCTATGAGAAGTGGCTGCACGATCTCAGGTCGCCGGCTCAGTTCAGGCCTTATGCCGATTTCGATGCCCTCGCGGCGCGTCTGTGTCGCGACAACCCCAGGCTGAGCGCTGAGCGCGCCGTCTGGCTCGCGCGTCATCTGGGTGAGGATGACGGGCAGGGAGGCGTCAGGCTGGCAGGTGATCCAGCGCACCGCCGTGTGAATCCGGTACTCTACCGTCGAGCCGAATCCGAAGCCTGCTGGCGGCGGGTGTCGGCGCCGGTGTTATGGGTGGAGCCGGAGGATCAGGGGTTGCGGCAACGGATCGGCGTGGACGACGAAGCGTACGAGGGTGCCAAGACCTGCCTGCGGGATGTCAGGGTGTCGATGGTCATGGATGCAGGACACAATATGCACCATGATCAGCCGCAGCAACTTGCCGGAATTATTGAAGCCTTTCTGCGGTCTGAATACGCATGACCGGAGATTCCCTATGAACGCAGACCTGCATTGCCACTCGACCGTGTCCGATGGCTGGCTTGAGCCAGAGGCGGTGGTGCGCCGTGCAGCTGCCAACGGTGTCGAACTGCTGGCGCTGACCGACCACGACGAGCTAGGGGGGCTGGACGAAGCGGCCCGCGTGGCTCAGGAACTGGGGCTGCGTTTCGTCAACGGTGTCGAGATTTCGGTGTCCTTTGCCGGTGAGACGATTCATATCGTCGGCCTCGGCTTCGATCACCATCATCCGGCCCTGGTCGCTGGCCTGAAGCAGGTGCGCAGCGGTCGCGATGCGCGTGCAAAAAAGATCTCCGAGGCGCTCGAAAAGGCAGGTATTGTCGATGCGCTGGGCGGTGCGAGGCAGTTCGCGCACAATCCTGAGCTCGTCAGTCGCGCCCATTTCGCCCGTTTTCTGGTGGCCAGTGGCGTCATGCCCGACGTCAAGACGGTGTTCGACCACTACCTCGTGCGTGGCAAGCCGGGGTTCGTCGAACACGAATGGGCCAGCCTCGAAGAAGCAGTGGGCTGGATTCGCGAGGCGGGCGGAATTGCGGTCATCGCACATCCGGCACGTTATCGCCTGTCGTCCGCTGCGCTGGAAGAACTGTTCGACCGGTTCTGTGCAGCGGGCGGGGAGGCGGTCGAAGTCGTCTCCGGCGCCCACTCCGAAGACGAGATGCGCCGCTTTGCCACCGTTGCACGGCGGCGCGGGCTGCTGGCGTCCCGCGCCTCCGATTTTCACGGCGAGAACGAGAGCCCGGTCGACCTCGGGCGGTGTAATCCGCTGCCGGCTGACCTGACCCCCGTGTGGTCACGCCTGGGTTGAACAAACTGAAGAACAAGACAGGAATATGGCTCAATTCTTTTCGCTCCATCCGGAGCAACCTCAGGCTCGCCTGATCCGTCAGGCAGCCGAGATCATTCGTGGCGGCGGACTCGTCGCCTTTCCGACCGATTCGGCATACGCGCTCGGTGGGCTCACGGGCGACGCATCCTTGCTCGAACGCATCCGCCGCATCCGTGGTGTGGACGATCGTCATCACTTCACCTTGCTGTGCCGCGACCTGTCCGAGATATCGACCTACGCCAGGGTGGACAATACCCAGTTCAGACTGCTCAAGGCGACGACGCCCGGGCCCTACACATTTATCCTTGAGGGCACGCGCGAGTTGCCCCGGCGCTTGCTGCATCCGAAGCGAAAAACGATTGGCCTGAGGGTTCCCGAACACGTCGTGGTCTCGGCGCTGCTTGCCGAACTCGACGAGCCAATGCTGTCGTCAACGCTCCTGCTGCCGGGTGAAGATCTGCCCCTGACCGATCCCGAAGAAATTCGCGATCGCCTGGAAAAACAGGTTGATCTCGTCATCGAAGCGGGCTTCTGCGGCCCCGAGGCAACCACGGTGATCGACCTCACTGGCGGAGGGCCGACGCTGGTGCGCGCTGGCAGGGGTGACCTGGCTCCGTTCGGTATTGAGGAGGACTAGGGCGGGCTCTGCTAGAATGCGCTGCTTTGTGCCCCCGCTTTCATGGAATCGCTGATCTCTAATCTGGCCATCTGGGCCTTGCCGGTGCTGCTCGCCATTACGCTGCATGAAGCGGCGCATGGCTATGTGGCCCGATACTTCGGCGATCCAACTGCAGATCGTGCCGGGCGCATTACGCTCAATCCGCTGCGCCACATCGATCCGGTCGGTACGCTGCTGGTGCCCGCCGGCATCCTCGCGCTGAGTGTGCTGTTTGGCGGTGGAGGCATTCTTTTTGGCTGGGCCAAACCGGTGCCGGTCGACTTCGGACGTCTACGGCGCCCCAAGGCGGACATGCTTTGGGTCGCAGCGGCCGGGCCGGGCGCGAATCTGCTGATGGCCATCGGCTGGGCACTCCTGTTCAAGCTTGCGATCAGTTCGCCACAGGGCGCTCTCACGATCCCGATGATGAAAATGGCAGATGCCGGCATGCAGATCAACGGGGTGTTGATGTTGCTCAACCTGCTGCCGATTCCTCCGCTTGACGGTGGGCGCATCGCCGTCAGTCTGCTGCCCGATCGCCTTGCCTGGCAGTTTTCGCGGATCGAGCCCTTCGGCTTCCCGATCCTGTTGCTGTTGCTGTTCAGTGGTTTGCTTGGATCCATTCTGGGGCCCATGCTCGCCATGTTCCGCTTCTTTCTCGCCTTGATTTTCGGAAACTAAGACCTGCCATGTACGCTGAACGCGTTCTCTCCGGCATGCGCCCCACCGGGCGTCTGCATCTCGGTCATTACCACGGTGTACTCAGGAATTGGGTCAAGTTGCAGGAGGAGCATCCCTGCCTGTTTTTCGCTGCTGACTGGCATGCACTGACCACCGCTTACGATACGCCGGAGGTCATCGAAGAGAATGTGTGGGAGATGCTGATCGACTGGCTTGCAGCCGGGGTCGATCCGTCGCAGGCAACGCTGTTCATCCAGTCGCGGGTGCCCGAGCACGCGGAGCTTCATCTGCTGCTGTCGATGATGTGTCCGCTCGGCTGGCTCGAACGTGTGCCCAGCTACAAGGACCAGCAGGACAGGCTCGGTGGCAAGGATCTCGGCACTTACGGCTTTCTCGGCTATCCCTTGCTGCAGGCGGCTGACATCCTGATCTATCGTGCCGATACCGTGCCAGTGGGTGAGGATCAGGTGCCGCATGTGGAGATGACGCGCGAAGTGGCGCGGCGCTTCAATCACCTTTACGGCCGCGAGCCCGGGTTCGAGGACAGGGCCAGGGATGCGGTCCGCAAGCTCGGCTCCCGACGTGCCCGGATGTATGCCGAGTTGCGCGTCCGCTTCCAGCAGGACGGGGAAGAGGATGCGCTTGAACAGGCCAAAGCCTTGCTTGAGGAGACTCAGAACCTGAGTCTCGGCGACCGCGAGCGTCTCTACGGTTATCTCGAGGGAAACAGCAAAATGATCCTGGTTGAACCGGATTCATTGCTGACCGAGGCGCCGCGCATACCGGGTCTCGACGGGCAGAAGATGTCGAAGTCCCACAACAACACGATTTTCCTGCGGGAAGACGACGACAGTGTGGCGCGCAAGATTCGCACCATGCAAACCGATCCGGCCCGCGCGCGGCGCACCGATCCGGGCGATCCGGCCAAGTGCCCGGTGTGGCAGTTTCATGTTGTCTATTCGGACGAGTCGACCCGTGAGTGGGCACAGAATGGCTGCCGTAGCGCGGGTATCGGCTGCATTGAGTGCAAGCAGCCTGTTGTCGACGCGGTGATCAGGGAGCAGGCCGGCTTGCGCGAGCGCGCGCGGCCGTATATCGAAGACCCGTCTCTCGTGCGCAACATTCTTGCCGACGGCTGCGAGCGTGCGCGCAAGCTTGCCCAGGAAACGATGCGGGATGTTCGCGAAGCGATGGGGCTGAGCTACGGGTGAGCGGATCGTGCTGAGTTTCGACGTCGGGATGCGCGCGCTTCGCAATGACTGAAGCAACGCTGCCGCTGCCACTGGTCCCGATCGAAACGGTCGAGGATGTGGCGACAATCGCACGTCTTTACGGCGAGCCCATGCTCGAAATGCCGAAAGACCTGTATATTCCGCCCGACGCACTGCAGATCATCCTCGATGCGTTCGAAGGGCCGCTGGATTTGCTGCTCTACCTGATCCGCAAGGCAAACCTCAACGTTCTCGACATTCCGATGGCGCCGTTGACGGTGCAGTATCTGACCTATGTAGAGGCGATGCGCGCCAGCAATCTTGATCTGGCGGCAGACTATCTCCTGATGGCAGCGATGTTGCTTGAGATCAAGTCGCGGATGCTGTTGCCGCGTCCGCCTCGGGATGACGCCGAAGAAGAGGATCCGCGTGCCGAGTTGGTGCGCAGGCTGCTCGAATACGAACAGACCAAGCTCGCCGCGGCGCGTCTCGATGCCATGCCGAGGGTCGAGCGCGATTTCGAATGGGTGAGTGTGTTTGTCGCTGAAAAAGTGGCCGAGCGGCTGCCCGAAGTCAGCCTGCACGATCTGCAGCTGTCCTGGTTGCGCATCATGAAGAAGGCTCGCCTGACCCAGAACCACCGGGTGGGGCGCGAACAGCTTTCGGTGCGCGAGCACATGACGTCGATTCTGCGCAAACTGGGCGGCGGTGTTTTCGTGGTCTTCGATACGCTGTTCGAGCCGGAGCTGGGTGCGGCCGGGCTGGTGGTGAGCTTTCTGGCGGTGCTCGAACTGGTCAAGGAACGACTGGTCGATGTCACGCAAAACGAGGCCTTTGCGCCGATATACGTGAAACTGGCTGATGGATCGCGCGACAACGCCTGAACTGTGCAAACGCATCATCGAAACGGCGCTGCTGGCGACGCCCGCGCCCCTGTCGGTGAGTGTTCTGCGCGGGCTGTTCGAGGATGATCCGGGGCCGGATCTGATTCGGCGCCTGCTTGATGAGCTGCGCAACGATTGGGATGCGTCGGAGCGCGGGGTAGAGTTGGTACAACTTGCAGGTGGCTGGCGTTTTCAGACCCGCCCTGCATTTCAGGTGTACCTGGATCGCCTGAAGGAGGAAAAACCGCCGCGTTATTCGCGTGCGGTCATGGAAACATTGGCAATCATTGCCTATCGTCAGCCGGTGACCCGTGGCGACATCGAGGATATTCGAGGTGTCACGGTCTCTCCTGGCGTACTGAAAACCCTGGAATCGCGGGGATGGATCGACGTTGTCGGTCATCGTGACACGCCCGGCAGGCCGGCGCTGTTCGCGACCACGCGACGTTTCCTGGATGATATGGGTCTGCGCAGTCTCACCGAGTTGCCGGCTCTCACTGAAATCGAAAGGATCATGGATCTTGTCGACACCACGCAAATCCAATCGGCCGCTGCGGCCGCCGACCAAGAAACCGACTGAACAGGGGCGGCACCAGCCCCGCCACGGCGCGCGCCGTGATGCGCCCGATGAATTCGTGGACGACGATCGTCGTCCCGCGATGCGCCCGGACGCACACAAGTCCGTGCTGGGAACGCCCGAAGGCATGACGCTCGAAGGGCCGGGGCGGGAGCGTCGGCGAGGTCCCGCCCAGAACGGGCCAACGACGTTCACCGAACCCGAGCGTCTGCAGAAAGTGCTGGCCCAGGCTGGCGTGGCTTCACGTCGTGAGATCGAAGAGCTGGTGATCGCCGGTCGCATTTCGGTCAATGGTCTGCCTGCGGCGCTGGGGCAGAAGATCGGGCCGGGTGACCGCGTCAAGCTCAATGGCAAGCTGATCCCGCTGCGCTTTGTGCAGCGCACGCCGCGGGTGCTGATCTATCACAAGCCCGAGGGCGAGATCGTCTCGCGTGATGATCCGGAAGGTCGCCCGACGGTGTTCGAGCGCCTGCCGGTCTTGCGCAAGGGGCGCTGGCTCGCGGTTGGTCGACTCGACTTCAATACCTCGGGTCTGCTGCTGTTCACCTCCGATGGCGACCTGGCCAACAAGCTGATGCACCCGCGCTACGAGATCGATCGCCAGTACGCGGTCCGTCTGCTGGGTGAACTCACTGAAGAGCAAGGGCGTCAGCTGCTCGAAGGGGTTGTGCTCGACGACGGCCCGGCGCGCTTCAATTCCTTGCAGGCTGCCGGCGGCGAAGGGGTGAACCACTGGTATCACGTCACGCTGTCCGAAGGGCGTAACCGCGAGGTTCGGCGCATGTTCGAGGCCATTGGCCTCACCGTGAGCCGGCTGATCCGCGTTCGATACGGGCCGGTCGAACTGCCCTCCCGGCTTAAGCGCGGGATGTGGATGGAAATGCCCGAGGTCGAGGTGTGCAAGCTTGCGGGTCTGCCGCCGCCGCCGCCGAAACAGGGGCCGTCGGGCAAGGCTCAGCCGCCCAAGCTGCGGCGTACTGCGCCGCGCGTTTGAGCGTACGAGCGCGAGAAAAATCTGCAGCGAGGTGCATGACAGCCTGCCAATTCGGTAAGGAACGATCCGCCAGGTTTGCAGCCCGTCGGGCATGCCGTGCATGAATTGTGCCGGTTTGCCCGTCGCGGGCTTTTCGCGCTATACTCGTCGGGCTTTATCGGGTGCTCCCAATAATGGGGAGCCCGATTCTCCGGTTGGGGTCAACAGGGATGGGCTTTTTGCCCATTTTTTATTTGTAGTCGCGGATGGCATGAGTATGCGGGTTGATCTGGGAAATCTGGTTGAGCAAGTGGTCAGTGGGCTCGGATACGAGCTGGTTGATCTTGAGCTGTCGCCCAAGGGGCGGCTTTTTCGCGTCTTCATCGATATTGAGCGCGGTATTACCGTGGATGATTGTGCGACCGTCAGTAACCAGCTGACCCGGGTTTTCGAAGTCGAGAATATCGATTACGACCGTCTTGAAGTGTCGTCCCCGGGGCTTGATCGTCCGCTCAAGAAGCTGGTCGATTTCGAGCGGTTTTCCGGGCACGAAATCCAGCTGCGACTGTCCCTGCCAATCGGCAATCAACGAAATTTTGTAGGTGTGCTTCAGGGCGTGCGTGACGGCGAAGTGTTGCTCACGACTGAAAAGGGCGAACTGCTCCTGCCCTACGCCGATATCGAAAAGGCACGCCTTGTTCCGAAATTCTGAGACTCTGGATGTGGAGGTTTTACTGAAATGAGCCGCGAGATTCTGCTGCTTGTGGATGCGCTGGCACGTGAAAAGAACGTTGCCAAAGACATCGTGTTCGCCGCGCTCGAGTCGGCGCTTGCCTCCGCGACCAAAAAGCGCATTCATGACGATGCCGACGTTGTCGTCAGCATCAATCGCGATACAGGCGACTACGAGTCGGTTCGGCGCTGGGTTGTCATGCTCGACGAAGACGTGACTAACGATGAGGCCGAGATGGGCATCATCGACGCGCGCGAGATCAAGGCCGACGTGCAGGTGGGCGACTACATCGAAGAGGCGCTTGAGCCTATCGACTTCGGCCGTATTGGCGCCCAGGCCGCGAAGCAGGTGATCCTGCAGAAGATTCGCGACGCCGAGCGTGAGCAGGTGCTGAACGACTTTCTTGAGCGCAAGGAATTCCTGGTTTCCGGCGCGATCAAGCGCATGGAGCGAGGCAATGCGATCATCGAAGTGGGTCGGATGGAAGCCGTGCTTCCGCGTGATCAGCACATCCCGCGCGAGAATCTGCGCGTGGGTGACCGCGTTCGCGCCTATCTGCTCAAGATCGATCGTGGCGCACGGGGTCCGCAGCTCATTCTGTCGCGCACTGCGCCCGAATTGCTGATGAAGCTGTTCGAGCTGGAAGTGCCCGAGATTGAGGATGGTCTGCTCGAGATGAAGGCTTGCGCACGTGACCCCGGCCTGCGTGCCAAGGTGGCTGTCAAGTCGAACGATCCCCGTATCGATCCGATTGGTACCTGTGTCGGACTGCGCGGTTCGCGCGTCACGGCGGTACGTAATGAAATCGGCGGCGAACAGATCGATATCATCGTGTGGTCCGCTGATCCGGCCCAGTTCGTGGTGTCTGCGCTGCAGCCCGCGGAAGTGGTTTCGATCGTGGTTGACGAAGAAGCGCATGCGATGGATGTGGTGGTGGACGAGAATAACCTCGCCATCTCCATCGGTCGTAATGGGCAGAACGTCAAGCTGGCGTCCGAGCTGACCGGCTGGACCATCAATCTGATGAGCGAGCAGGAATCGGCTGCCAAGTCGGAAGAAGAGCGCGGCGGTCTGCGTTCTGTCTTCATGGACAAGCTTGATGTGGATGAAGAAGTGGCCGATATCCTGATCGACGAGGGTTTTTCCTCGCTTGAGGAAATCGCGTATGTGCCGCTCACCGAAATGCTCGAAATCGAGTCTTTCGACGAAGACACTGTGAATGAGTTGCGCAACCGTGCGCGCAACGTGTTGCTCACTGAAGCAATTGTGACCGAGGAAAAACTGGAAAACGTCGCTGACGACCTGTTGAACCTCGATGGCATGGACAAGGCGCTTGCCGCTACGCTGGCGAGTCATGAGATTCGCACCCGGGACGACCTGGCTGACCTCGCGGTCGACGAGCTGGTTGAGATGGCCGGGATCGACGACGAACGAGCCAAGGCGCTGATTTCCGTTGCGCGCGCCCACTGGTTCGAAGAATGACGGGAGGGCAGTAATGGAACAAATGAGCGTGACCCAGTTTGCCGGCGAACTGAAAATGCCGGCGGCGGCGCTGCTCGAGCAGTTGAAGAGTGCCGGTGTCGTGAAGACCGGTGCCAACGATATGCTGACCGAGCAGGACAAGGCGCGTCTGCTCGAGTACCTTCGGCGGGCGCATGGCGACGTCGAGTCGAAGGGCAAGATTACGCTGACCCGGAAGCAGACCTCCGAGATTCGCGCGACCGACTCTACCGGTCGCGCGCGCACCGTTCAGGTGGAGGTTCGCAAGAAGCGGACTTTCGTCAAGCGCGACGACGCTGCTGGCGGTGACGCTGCGGCAGTTGAAGCGAACGCGGCGGCAGCGGAAGAGGATCTCGCAGTCGAGAAGCTTGAGGCCGTTGCGTCAGTCGAGGCTGTTGCCGAGCCGGCGCCCGTGGTTGAACCCGCTCCGGTCGAAGCGCCGCCTGCTGTTGAAGCTGCGCCTGAACCTGAACCTGTCGTTGCACCCGAGCCCGTGGCAGAGGTCGCGGTCGAGGCGGTCGCCGTTGAGGCTGTCGCAGCCGAGCCCGTCGCCGCTGAGCCGGTGGTCGCTGCTGAGCCGGTGGCTGAAGTGGCCGTGCCCGAGCCCGCAGTCAGCGCTCCCGCGCCGGCACCTGTTGCATCGGCTGCAAAGAGCGACGAACGCAAAGGCGCTGATCGCAAAGGCAATGATCGCAAGAGCGGTGACCGCAGACCGGCCGATGGCCGTTCCGGCGCGTCGCGTGGCGGCGACAGCCGATCGGCAGGCCCGAAAGCGGGGCCCGCGCCGACCATGGTTCATTCCCGTCCGGTGCCGATCAGCCAGATCATCAGCGATGAAGAGCTTGCCGCCCGTGAGCGCGAGACCCGTCGTCACCGCGAACTGGTAGAACGTCAGCAGGCCGATATCCGCGCCCGTCAGGAGCGTGAGCAGGCCGCCAAGGCTGCAGCCGAGAATCGTCGTCTTGAAGAGGAGGCGCGTGTCGTCGCCGAACAGAAGGCGAAGGAAGAGGCTGCACGTCCGGCGGCTGCAAAGCCAGCCAAGGCAACGACCGGTACGCTGCACAAGCCCGCGAAAACCGAAGACAAAACCAAGGATGCAGCCGGCAAGCGCGGCGGTGCCCGTGAGAACGAAAGCAACAAGCGTCGCGGCCTGAAGACGCGCGGCGAAGTCGGTGCATCGACGTCCGGCAATGCCTGGCGTGGTGCCAAGGGTGGTGGCCGTAACAACCGCCATCAGCAGGACGATCGCCAGACGTCGTTCCAGGCGCCGGTCGAGCCGATCGTGCGTGAGATTCACGTGCCGGAAACCATTTCCGTTGCTGACCTCGCTCACAAGATGGCGGTGAAGGCAAACGAAGTGATCAAGGCGCTCATGAAAATGGGCATGATGGTCACGATCAACCAGGTGCTCGACCAGGAAACGGCGATGATCATCGTCGAAGAACTGGGCCACGAGGCCGTTGCTGCAAAGCTCGACGATCCGGATGCATTCCTGGACGTTGCGGACGACCAAAAAGACGTGGCTGTGCTGCCGCGTGCGCCGGTGGTGACCGTGATGGGTCACGTCGACCACGGCAAGACCTCGCTGCTCGACTTTATTCGCCGTGCGAAGGTTGCAGCGGGTGAGCATGGCGGCATTACGCAGCATATCGGTGCGTATCACGTGGAAACACCGCGTGGCATGATCACCTTCCTCGACACGCCGGGCCACGAAGCGTTTACTGCGATGCGTGCCCGTGGTGCGAAGGCGACCGATATCGTCATTCTGGTGGTAGCAGCGGACGACGGCGTGATGCCGCAGACCCGTGAAGCGATTCACCACGCCAGGGCGGCCAACGTGCCGATCGTGGTGGCGATCACCAAGATCGACAAGCCCGAAGCAAACCTTGAGCGCGTCAAGCAGGAACTGGTTGCCGAGAGCGTGATTCCAGAAGAATACGGCGGCGACACGATGTTCATGCCGGTTTCCGCGAAGAGTGGCGAAGGCGTCGATGCACTGCTTGAGGCGCTGCTGCTTCAGGCTGAAGTGCTCGAACTGACGGCACCGGTTGAATCTGCGGCCAAGGGTCTGATTGTGGAAGCGCGGCTCGACAAGGGGCGCGGTCCGGTTGCGTCGCTGCTGGTGCTGTCCGGCACCCTGCACAAGGGCGACGTGTTGCTTGTCGG
>JALNWS010000094.1 GCA_023230755.1 Azoarcus sp. | reverse complement strand
TGGGTCGACACCGGCAATCGGATTGTTGCCGAACTGAACAGCGCCCCGTTCCAGGTCGTTTCCATTTATGCGACTGAACCGCGGGAGAGCAGCTTTACGCCGTCTGGTCGCAGTTCTCCCTTGGGTGACACATGCCGATAAAGCGTCTGCCGCATAAATAGCGGCGACCCGGAACTGGTGCGGTTCAGTGCACGATCGGTCTTCGGCCGAAATAGCCCCATCGCATGGCCAGTATTCGGGCAGCGCCGATCTCATTCCTGCGTCGGCCCCCTCAGCCAGTCGGGAAGTTGCCGCCCGCCCGCGTTCTCCTGGATGTATTGCCGGATGAGCTTTCGCACCACCTGCGACGGTGTCAGGTCCTGTGCTGTACATATCTCTTCGAAAATCTTCTTCTTCACCGGGTCTATCAAGAGCGTCAGCCGCGCAGTACGGTTTTCAGCCATTTATCTGTTCCTATTAACATTGAACGCACATTGCAGGCATACATGGTTATACGTTAATGTAAACGTGAGTCGCACGCAATGGAAGCCCACGCATCATGGCCTTGCACCATCAGATCATCGCTGCAGCAGTTATTGAGCGGAACGGCCGCTTCCTTCTGATCGAAGAGCGTGTCGATAACCAGTTGCGCCTCAATCAACCAGCGGGTCGGCTCGAGGCGCATGAATCACCTGCCGAAGGGGCAGTCCGCGAGTGCATGGAGGAGTCGGGATACTCCTTCTTGCCGACACATCTTGTCGGCATCTACGCGTATCACGATCCGCGCAGCGACGCGCTGTATCTGCGACTCGCCTATACCGGCGCCCTGTTCATTCCGCATGCTGAGCCGCTTCAACCCCAGGACCCAGGCATCCACGCGGTGCACTGGATGACTCGTGAAGAAGTGGAGGCACACCAGCCTCGTCATCGCAGCCCCCTCGTATTGCGCAGCATCGAGGATTACTCCCGCGGAGTCCGTTATCGGCTCGATGTGGTGTCAACCCTTGGAGCGGGCACCAATGGACGCTTTGTCGAGGAAGTAACTCGATGAACCCAGACGTGATTCCTTCCAGCCGGCCGGGTATGACCGACATTGTCCGGGCGGGCGGAAAGAGTGCGAGCCTTGGCGAGAGGGTCAGCGGGGCAGACACATGAACGCCGGACGCTTGCTTTTTCTCGATATCGAAGGCGTTTTGCACGGCTACGCCCGCCCGCCCGCCGTACGAAAAGATGCCAAGGCTCGAGCGGGTGCTGCGCGATTACCCACGTATCGACGTGGTCATCACCAGCGGCCTGCGCATGAGATGGGGCCTCGACGCCTTCAAGACACTCTTCGCCCCGGATCTGGCGTCGCGCGTTGTCGGCGTCACCCCGGTGTACCAGGGCGAGCGACGCGAACACCCCGAGCGTTATGGCGAGATTTTGCGCTATCTGGCCGAGACCGGTAACGAGGCGACGGACTGGGTGGCCCTCGACGACACGCCGATGCTGTTTCCGTCCAATTGCGCGCAGCTCGTGTTGTGCTCCCCGCTGGCAGGTTTCAATGCCGACGCCGAAAGGCGATTGCGCAGCCTTTTACCACCGTTACCGCCGGCCTTGGTCCCACGGCCCGCTCAAGTGCACTGACACAGGAGTACTCATGGACAAATCCACCCTCGATCAGGCAGCCATCGAATACCACCTGCATCCGACCCCAGGTAAGCTGGCCGTGGTGCCAACCAAGGGGCTGACCAACCAGCGCGACCTGGCACTTGCCTATTCTCCGGGCGTGGCCGCAGCCTCCAATGCAATCGTCGCCGACCGCAGCCAAATCGACAGACTGACCGCACGCGCAAATCTCGTTGGCGTGATCACCAACGGCACCGCAGTGCTGGGACTGGGGCCGGTCGGTCCGTACGCCGCCAAGCCGGTGATGGAAGGCAAGGTGGTGTTGTTCAAGAAGTTCGCCAACATCGATGCGTTTGACCTGGAGCTCGACGAGCTCGATCCGGACAATCTCGTAAACATGATTGCGGCGCTAGAGCCGACCTTCGGTGGCATCAACCTCGAGGATATCAAGGCTCCCGAGTGTTTCTACATCGAGCGCGAGTTGCGCCAGCGCATGAAGATCCCGGTATTCCATGACGATCAGCATGGCACGGCGATCGTGGTGGCCGCGGCACTGCTCAACGCGCTTGATCTGGCCGGCAAGTCGCTCGCCGAGGCCATCCTGGTCACCTCCGGGGCGGGTGCCGCAGCGCTCGCTTGCCTCGACCTGTTGGTGTTGCTCGGAGTACCACGCGAGCACATCTGGGTATCCGATATCCACGGCGTGGTTCACGAAGGGCGCGCGGTGGATATGGATCCGCTCAAGGCACGCTATGCGAAGGACACTGTGGCGCGCACGCTCGGCGAAGTGATCGAAGGGGCGGATGTCTTCCTTGGCCTGTCGGCCGGCGGCGTGCTCAAACCCGAGATGGTGCAGCGCATGGCTGCGCAACCGATCATTTTCGCACTTGCCAATCCCACGCCCGAGATCCTGCCCGAAGCAGTCCGGGCCGTGCGCGATGACGCGATCATCGCGACCGGTCGCTCCGACTATCCGAACCAGGTGAACAATGTCCTGTGCTTCCCCTACATTTTCCGGGGGGCACTCGACGTGGGCGCCAGCGCCATTACCGACGAAATGAAGATGGCGGCCGTACGCGCCATCGCGGAACTGGCCCGGGCCGAACCCTCGGACAGGGTTGGCCTCGGCCACGGAGAAGCAGCCCTGCGTTTCGGACGGGACTATCTGATTCCGCAGCCTTTCGATCCACGGCTGATCATCAAGATCGCGCCAGCGGTGGCGAAAGCGGCGATGGAGTCAGGTGTTGCGACGAAGCCGATCGAGGACCTCGGCGCCTATCGAGACAGTTTGATCAACTTCGTGTACCACAGCGGTTTCGTGATGAAGCCGGTTTTCGCTGCCGCAAAACAGGCTCCCCGACGTGTCCTCTATGCCGAGGGCGAAGACGAGCGTGTATTGCGTGCGGTCCAGACCGTGCTGGAAGAGGGGCTCGCACGGCCGGTACTGATTGGCCGCCCCGCCGTTGTGCAGATGCGCATCGATCAGATCGGACTCAAGCTGGTGCCCGGGCAGGACTTTGAACTCGTTAACCCCGAGTCCGACCCACGCTTTCACGACCTGTGGCAGGACTACCATCGGCTGATGGGACGCAAGGGGGTCACCCCCGAGGTGGCCAAGCAGCGCCTGCGCGGCGATGCGACCCTGATCGGCGCGATGCTTCTACGGCACGAGGCGGCCGACGCGCTGGTGTGCGGTGTCGTCGGCCAGCACGCCCATCACCTTCGGCATATTGCGGACGTCATCGGCTTGGCGCCGGGCATGCAGACCTTCGCGACGATGAACCTGGTGATGCTGCCTCGCCAGACACTGTTCATCTGCGACACCTACGTGAACGAGAACCCGGACGCCGAACGCGTCGCCGAGATCGCGATCATGGCGGCCCAGGAAGTGGGCCGCTTCGGTCTTGTGCCCAAGATCGCGCTGCTGTCCCACTCGAACTTCGGCAGCGTGCAATCGGCCGCGGCGCGCAAGATGGCCCAGGCGCGCGAAATCATCGAACGGATGGCACCCGGTCTCGAGGTAGATGGCGAGATGCATGCGGACGTCGCGCTTTCCGAATCGCTGCGTAACAAGCTCTACCACGGCAGCCGCCTGCACGGCGAGGCCAACCTGCTCGTCATGCCCAATGTGGACGCGGCGAACATCGCCTTCAACCTCCTCAAGGCGGCCGGTGGAGAAGGCGTGAGCGTCGGTCCGATTCTGCTCGGAAGCGCGCGGCCGGTGCATATCCTGACCCAGACGGCCACCGTACGACGCTTGGTCAACATTTCTGCGCTCGCGGTCGTCGATGCCCATTCATCGCGGGGTACCGCGTGACCTTCAAGGACTTGGCCGAGCTTCATTGCCTGAGCCAACCATATTTGGGGGCACCCAACGGTCGTCCGTACATATTGGACATGGATGGCGTCCGCTCACTGCATTTCGAGGCCACGACCATCCAGAGCCAGATGAAGCTCGACGATCCCGACGTCCTCGAACTCGACTATACCCAGGCGATGATGGGCTTCCTGCTGTTCGCCGAGACTCCCCGGACAATCGAGATGATCGGCCTCGGCGGGGGCTCGCTGGCGAAGTACTGCTTTCGGCGCTTGCCCCAGGCGAAGATCACCGTCGTAGAAATCAGTGAGGACGTCATCGGCTTGCGCGAGACCTTCGACGTTCCGCCGGACGATTTTCGATTCAGTGTGGTCCACGCCGATGGTGCGGAGTATGTGCGCGATCACCGCCGTTCGACCGATGTCCTCCTAGTGGATGGCTTCGACTTGGGAGGGCAGCCCCCGCAGTTGTGTTCTCCCGGCTTCTACGATCACTGTCATGCGCGTCTTAACGATGGCGGCATGATGGTGATAAACCTCTGCACGAGCGACCCCCGCTACGGGGTGTATGCTCGCAGAATACGCGAAAGCTTTGACGATCGAGTCGTTTTTGTGCCGGCCGAGGATGGCTGTAACCAGATCGCGTTCGCCAGTAAGGCAGCCTGCTTTCCGCCCTCCCGCGCGACCCTGTTCGAGCGGGCGAGCGCGTTGACGCGCCAGTTCGACTTCGCGCCGCGACGAATCGCCCAGCGCATCCTCCATCGTTTGGAGCGACGCGGGAAGCACTTCGACGCACGGGACAATCGTCCTGCTCGCCGAGCTTGGTGTCAGGGATGAGCACCATGCTGCCTATCGACTGAATGATGGTTTTCATTGCAGGCTGGATCGCGGTCAGCGTGGCCGGTATCGCGGCGCTGCGCAATACTGCGCTGGTCGCGCGCGGACTTTTCCCGATCGGCGCAGCGCTCGGACTGGGCGTTGCGGTGCTCGCCGTCGTCGCCATTCGGGGCGCGCCGCAGACCGCGGTTCTGGCGATCGGTATGCCGCCCCTGCCGGCGCCTCTTCGGCTCGATGCCCTGTCGGCATGCTTCCTCGCCGTGATCGGTTAGGCCAGCGCGGGCGTCTCGATCTTCACGGCGGGTTGTGTTCGTCGCGGCGAAGGAACACCGCCCGGCTTGTGCCTGGAGTATCACCTGTTCCCCGCGAGCATAGCCATGGTGGTCCTGGCCGACGACGCCCACGGGTTCATGGTGATGTGGGAGCCGATGGCGCTGTCGTCGTTCTTCCTCGTTACCGCGAATCATCGCGTGCCGGCGATCCGCGAAGCGGGTTTCCTGTATCTGCTCATCGCTCACGTCGGCGCGATCGCGATCCTGTTGTGCTTCGGCGTGCTGCAGGCGAACACCGGCGATTACATCTTCGCGAGCATGCGCGGACAATCGCTGTCGCCCAAGGGCGAACTACGACCAGACGGCGTAAAGCTCGTTTCCCGTGGTTCAGCCACCTAAGTTCAGACCTTGCACTTCCCGCCTGGTCAATCCGCATTTTCTCCACCGCGCATGATTGGAGCAGTCACGTTTTCGACATCTTTCGATGTTCATCGTGAACACATTTCATTATAATAGGACGCATATTTAAATCGCTTCATGGTTAATCTGATTCACACTTAGAGCGGACTCCAATCATGGAACAGCGAACTGCACGTCTCACCATCTTGATCGACCCTCGGAAAAAGAAGCTCTTCGAGGAGATCTGCGCACAGCAGGACCTCACACCATCGCAGGTGGTGAGGCGGCTGATCCGTCAGTACATGGTCGACAATGCCGGCACGATCGATCTGCCGGACTGGCTGGTTCGGGGCGCGCAGCGCAGCGAAGAGACGGAATAGACGACCAGCATGATGTTCGCGAAAGGCGGTTCACGATGAAGTTGATCTCCCGTGTGAGGGTGCGCCGGCACGAAATAGGCGACGCCAGGGAGGGCGTTTCACGGACTGAGACGCTCGCGATTTTCCGGCTACTCGGGCGATCTCCCGAACGAACACTGAAAATCCTCAATGCCGAAATCGCCAGGGAGGCCAATCAGGTGGTCGTCCTGGTGATGGAGGACAGGCCTATGTCAGAAGCACAGAAGGACACCTGCGAATCCACAGTAGTTCAGGCACGTCAGCAATCGACAAGTGTCGTGTTCTGTGGTGGCCAGCGCTCCGACATGCTCGGCGCGCTGCAAGCCAACAGTAGCGATGCAAGCTGGTTTCCGACGTTTCAGGCATTCATGTCGTCACGTGGCGGTGCCGACAGACGGCGCACGCCCACTCGCGGCTGACCGGGATGTTGCGGTGAACCTGCCTGCCACGGCGAAGACCATACGCTTTCGGACGCAACGTTCATGAGCTTGCTCATATTGGCAGTTCTCGTTCTGATGGCGGGCGCCGGTCTGTGTCTGCTGCCGACACGCAACGCCATTCGCGCCGGCATTGGCCTGGTATCCCAAGCGATTTCCACCCTGCTCGCCTGCTCGGTGGGGATACCGGTACTGCTGGGCGGCCCCGATATCACCGGTGAAATACGCTGGGCCTACCCGATCGGCGATCTGCATTTCCGACTCGATGCGCTGGGCGCATTCTTTCTGAGCTGGTCCTTACCCATGACCCTGCTGGGCAGCGTCTACGCGGTGGGCTACATGGGAAAACACCTCTCGGGGCCACGGCACCTGGGCGTTCACTTCGCCCTGCTGAACATGATTTCGGTCTCCTTTCTGCTGGTATACACCGGCGAACATGCGGTGACCTTCCTGTTCGGTTGGGAGATTGCCGCCCTGGCTGCGTGGCTGCTGGTGATCTGGGACTACCCCAACGAGAAGGTGCGCTTCGCCGGCTTCAACTATCTGGTATCGACCCACATCGGCCTGATCTTTCTGGTCGCGGCGGTGATGATTCTCTACGCTCACACCCAGTCGTGGTTTCTCGATGACTTCGGGGCCTGGATGAGCCAGAACCCGGGCCCGCTGCGCAATACCGTGTTCTTGCTGCTGGTGACCAGCTTTGGTCTCAAGTCGGCGTTCTTCCCCTTCCATTCATGGCTGCCCCGCGCGCACGCCGCCGCGCCCGCCCACGTTTCGGCACTGATGTCGGGGGTCATCCACAAGGCCGGGCTGTATGCACTGGTGCGCTTTCTCCTGCTGTCGGGCAAACCGGACGAATGGATGGGCTGGTTCCTGATCGCCTTTTCGGTCGTCTCGGCGCTGGTGGGCGGCCTGTACACGGTGGGGCAGCGTGACCTGAAGCGGCTGCTGGGATACTCATCGACCGAAAACGTGGGCATTGCCGGTATCGGCTTCGGTATTGGTTGCCTGGGCCTCACCTGGGACATTCCCGCCCTGGTTGCCCTCGGCTTTGGCGGCGGTCTGTTGCATGTCCTCAATCACGCCTTCTTCAAGTGTCTGCTGTTCTATGCCGCCGGCTGCGTTTATCAAGTCAAGCACGTGGTCGATCTGGAACGGCTCGGTGGACTGTTCAGGCTCATGCCGGTCACTGCCGTGTGTTTCATCGTGGGCGGCGTAGCGATCTCGGCACTGCCGCCGTTCAACGGTTTTGCCAGCGAGTTCATGATCTATTCCGGCCTGTTCAGTGGTGACGGCGTCGGCATGTGGGCCAAACTGGCGCTGGCGCTGGTCGCTGCCGCCCTGGCCTTTGTGGGCGCGGTCTCGGCCCTGAGCATCACGCGTGCGTTCGGGGTCGCCTTTCTCGGCAACGCGCGCGACTCCAGCCTGCCGGAAGGACATGAGGCAAGTCGCTGGATGCTGGTCCCGATGGGTGTTCATGCACTCGGCACTCTATTGCTGGGCGTTGCGCCAGTGCTCGGTTTCGCCCTCGTGGCAGGCCCGGTCACCTTGTTCATGCGGACCTTGCCCGATGCCTCGGCTGTGGTCAGCCTGCAATCGACCGTGGATACGCTGACCCGCATCGGCGCAATCTCGGGAGCCTTGCTCCTGGCGGTTGCCCTGATTGCATGGTTCCGACTCAGATCGCGGGGATCGGCAAGCGGAGCCACATGGGGCTGCGCTTACGACGCACCGAACAGCCGCATGCAATATGGCGGCACCAGTTTTTCGACCGACTTTGCCCACCGATTCAAGAACATCATGGTCCTGGTCAAGCGGCGCAAGGCGCCGATTGGCTACTTTCCGACCGACAGCTACGTGATCACGGATTGTGTCGACGCGGTCGAGCGACGCCTCTACTCGGTCATCGGTCACGGTGACGACAGCGCCACCGAGGTCTCCGCCAGGATGCAGGAAGACGATCCCCGGCTGGCTTTCAGCGCAGGGCTGGCCGCGCTCGTGATCATCGCCGCGCTGGTGCTGCTGGCCGAAGGGACACTCCAATGAGAATGACGCTGAGCCTGCTTCACTGGGCATTCGTTCTGCTCATGCCGGTGTTGCTGATCGGCGTGATCAACCGGGTCAAGTCGTGGTGGGTGGGCCGCAAGGGACCACGACTGCTGCAGTCGGCGTTCGATCTGCAGCGCCTGATCGGCAAGCAGCCGGTCATCAGCACCACCGCCAGTCCGCTGTTTCGGGTCGCCCCCTACATCGTGCTCGTGTGCAGCCTGCTCGCAGCCAGCATGATGCCGCTGCTGGGTCAGTTTGCACCGCTCCAGTTCGCGCACGACTTCGTCGTCGTGGCCTATACGCTGGGCCTCGCACGCCTCGCGATGATGATCTCCGCCATGGACGTCGGCAGCGCCTTCGAAGGCATGGGCAGCGCACGCGAGGCCTCTTTTTCCGCCTATTCCGAACCTGCCCTGTTCCTGCTGATCGGTACCGCCAGCGCGGCGACCGGGATGACCAGCTTTTCCGATCTGATCGGCTTCCTGCACGGCACGCCGCACTACGCAATCATCGTCGCACCGCTGGTGCTAGCCTTGCTGATCCTGCTGCAGGCGGAGGCTGCCCGGGTTCCGGTGGACGACCCGATGACCCATCTGGAGTTGACCATGATCCACGAGGTCATGATCCTCGATCACAGCGGCCCGGACCTGGCCGCAATGCAGTATGCGGCAGCGTTGAAGATGACCCTGTACGCGGGCCTGATCGCATCGCTGATCAACCCGTTCAACCCCGTCACCGATCCTGCGGCCGCCACCCTCGTTGCGCTGGCACTGATGTTTGCGGTAGCAGTCGTGGTCGGGTGCATCGAATCACTCTGTGCGCGGCTGCCGATGCGCTGGGTGCCGGCCTACCTGCTGATCGCTTCTGCCGCCGCCGCGGGCAGCATGGTGGTCCTTGGTCTGGGGGCAAGCGGAGTATGAGCCTGCCCTTGATCCTGTACCTCGCCGCCACCGTCGTCCCGGTCTTCTTCAGTCGGGTCGCCGCGGCACCGACCTGGCTGAGCCTGCAGGGACTGGCCCTGTGCTGGATCGGTCTCTCCGGCCACGAAGGACTCTCGGCGCACGCGGTGCTTGCCGGGCTGGAAGTGCTTCTGGTTCGTGCCCTGCTGGTTCCCTGGCTGCTGCGCCGCGCACTCGGCAAGAGCGCGCAGGCAAGGAAGAGTCTCATGCCGTCCAACCTCTTCGCCTGGGGCGCGGCAATCACCCTGACCATCCTGGCCTTCCGGTTCGGCGACGGAACGGGGGGAAATCTGCGAGCCCTGACCCTGGGCGTGATCGCCGCCATCGTGATGATTGCATTTCTGATCCTGGCCACGAACCGGGAGCCGGGCGCACAACTGGTGGCGCTGCTGTTCATGGAGAACGCATTGATGCTGTTCGAGTCGCTGATGCCGGCGCCGTGGCCGCTGCCGGTTCATCTCGGCCTCAGCGGGGTATACGTCCTGACCGTCATCGTCGGCAGCTGGCTGGTGGGCGGACATACCCGGCACGGCCACACCACTACCTCGAAAGAAAACCCATGAACGGAACCACTGTCTCCGACATGCCATTCTCATCGCGCCGCCCCACGGACAGCGGAAGATGGATCGCGCCCGCGCTGGTCGCCTTTGCCCTGCTGGGCTGGCTGGCCTCGATATGGGTTTTCGCCGCCCACGATCTGGCCGAACTGCCGCGCTACTTCGCCGCCGGCTATCTCGTGCTCGACCCGACTTCCCTGTTGTTCGTACTGGTCATGAACACGGTATTCCTGGGCATCAGCGTGTACATGCTCTCTCGCGAGCGCGGCTCGCCGGAACTGACCCGCGATATTCGGGTTCGTGCGGCGCTGACCGTCGTGTTCATGCTGGTCCTGAACATCGGGGTGATGTCCAACCATCTGATCCTGCTCTGGGTGCTGATCGAAGTCAGCACCTCCTGTGCCGCACTGATGATGGTGTGCGGCACTTTCGGCACGTCGAAAGAGATCGCGTGGCGCTACATGCTGTACTCGTCGATGACGCTGGCGATCACCTTTCTGGGCTTCATGTGCCTGACCCAATCAGCCCACCTGCGGGGGATCGAGATCAGCTTTCATGTCGACCAGCTCGGCGCCGCCCTGACCACTGCGCGCGACGGCTGGCAACGCCTGGGGCTGGCGCTGATCCTGTTCGGGCTGGGTGGCAAGCTCGGCCTGGCGCCCCTCTACAGCTGGCTACCGGAAACCTATGAAGCGGCGCCGACCAGCACCAGCGCCCTGCTCGCAGCGGTGCAGTTCAATATCAGCGTGGTCGCCATGTTCCGGGTGCTGCAGGTGTTCCAGCCGTACGACTCCACCTTTGCCGCGCACGAGCTGCTGGTCATGGGTTATGTGTCCCTGCTCGTCGCTGCGGTGCAGATCATGGCGTCGCGCAACTACAAACGTCTGATCGCCTACGCCTGCATCAGTTCTTCCGGCGTGATTGCGCTGGGTCTGTCGGTCGGCAAGACGGCCGCCTATGGCGTGGTGCTGTATATCGTCAGCAATGCCTTCGTCAAATCGCTGCTGTTCATCACCGCCGGCCGGCTGCGGGCCGTGTACGGCACCAACGAAGTGGCGCCCCTGAGCGGCGTGATCCGGGTGCTGCCCTTTGCCGGCTTGTTGTTTACCGGCGGGATCTTTGCCCTCCTCGGCTTTCCCCCGTTTGCGAGCTTTCTCGCCGAGATGCTCATCCTCTCGGGCATCGTGCAGGCGGGCAACCTGATGGCATTCACGCTGATGTGCGCAATGTTGACCATCATCTTCGTGGCCACCGGGCGCACGGTTTTCCCGATGCTGTGGGGCGAACCGAAGCAGCAGGTGCCGCAAGTGGAGGAGTCCTTGGTCACGATGATCCCCAAGCTCGGCTTTGTCGGCGTCCTGACCATGCTGGGCACCTACACGCCCGCCCCGATCACCGACTTGCTGCGCGCGGTGGCCCTGTCGATAGGAGGGGTGTGATGAGCGCGGGAAAGAACCTGCAGCTGTGCGAAGTCCGCGAACTGACGCCATTCTCGCTCGCCGGGCTGATACAGCACTGCACGGAGCGCCTGAATGCCGGGGATCGCTTGCTGACCCTGTTCGGCCGGCCGGCCGAGACCGGCGACGGCATCGTCGTGACCGCCGTGTTGCAGCCCGTCGCAGGCGATCTGACCATACTTAGAGCGCAGGCCCTTGCCGGCGAGCACTTCCCCTCGCTGACCGCCACCCATCCTGCCGCCCAGATCTACGAGCGTGAGCTGTGGGAGCAGACCGGGCTTCGCCCCGATGGCCATCCGTGGCTCAAGCCGGTGCGCTTTGAAGGCGAGCGCCAGCAACACATGGCCGACTACCCCTTCTTCCAGGTGCGCGGCCCCGAGGTGCACGAAGTCGGGGTCGGGCCGATCCACGCGGGCGTGATCGAACCGGGGCATTTCCGCTTCATGTGCCTGGGTGAAACCGTGCACCATCTCGAGATCCAGCTTGGCTATCAGCACCGCGGCGTCGAGGCCCTGCTGTTGCGCCGCCCACCCATGGCCCTGACCCCGGTGATCGAGTCCATCTGCGGCGACTCGTGCATTGCCTATGCTTGGGGCTACTGCGCCGCAGTGGAGGCTTTGTCCGATTCCGCAGTGGGAATGGAAACCGACTTGCTGCGCGGGGTTGCGCTGGAGATGGAGCGCATCGCCATCCATGTCGCCACCCTCGGCGGCCTGGCGACGGATATCGCCTTCCTCCAGGGCGGCGGCACCTATGGCCGCCTGCGAACCGCCATCATCAATGCCGTTCAACGCGTCTGTGGCAACCGCTTCGGGCGCGGCTGGTTGCGCCCCGGGCGGGCCAGGGGCCTGACACAGGCCCAGCGCGACGACCTGACCCGGACCCTGACCGCGTTCGTCCGGGACTTCGATGAGGTGAATGAACTGATGTGCTCGAGCCGGAGCGTCAAGGCCCGGTTTCAGGGCACCGGTGTGGTCAGTACCCAAAGCGCCCGGGAACTGGGCCTGCTCGGCCTGGCCGCACGGGCCAGCGGGGTGGCCATCGATGCCCGTTCGGACCTGCCGTGCGTCGCGTATCAACGCTTTCCCGTCGAACTGCTGACCGAATCCGGTGGTGACTGCTGGGCCCGGATGAAACTGCGGATGCGCGAGGTCAGCGTCTCGGTTCGCTGGCTGCTGAAGCTACTCGACGACGATACCCTGGAGCTGGGTGCAGCCCGCTCCACCCCGGACCTCACCGGCAAACCGCTGCAACCCTCGATGCTGTGCCTGTCGGTGATCGAAGGCGCACGCGGGCCGGTTGTTCAGGCGCTCGAGACCTCGCCCGGGGGGCAGATCCTGCACTACAAGGTGCAGGATCCTTCACTCCCCAACTGGTTCGGCCTGGCCATGGCAGTCCGTGACAACGCCATCTCCGATTTTCCGATCTGCAACAAGAGCTTCGATCTGTCCTACTGCGGAAACGACCTGTAGCACTCACCATGATCAAATCCATTTCCGTCCGAAGGTCCCAGGCCAGCCAGTACATTCCCGACTTGAGAGGCGCAGACCCCGTGGGCTTTCGCGGCAAACCCGTGATCAGCACAACGGCATGCGGCACTGGCTGCAGCGCCTGCGTCGCAGCATGCCCGAGCAATGCCATCGCGCTCGACCCGGTTCGCATCGACCTCGGACGCTGTGTGATGTGCGGTGACTGTGAGCCCGCGTGCCCGAGTGCAAAGCTCAGCTTCAGTAACGACTTCCGGCTGGCTTCCACCAACCGTGACGCCCTGACGGTCAGTGCCACCCACCCTGATATCGATCCGGTCAAGGTTTCGGCTGCGCTCCGCAAGCGGTTTGGACGCTCGCTCAAGCTGCGCTCGGTCTCGGCGGGCGGCTGCAATGGCTGCGAGATGGAGATCAACGCGTGGGGCAACGTCAACTTCGACATTGGCCGCTACGGCATCGACATGGTCGCCTCACCGCGCCATGCCGACGGCCTGGTGCTGTCCGGCCCCATCAGCCGCAATATGGTGAGCGCGCTGCAAACCTGCTGGGATGCGATTCCCGAACCGAAACTGGTGATCGCAGTCGGCGCCTGTGCGATTTCCGGAGGGGTATTCGCCGACTGCAGTGAAACCGATCGCCGCTTCCTGGAAACCTTCAGGCCCGCACTTTACGTCCCGGGATGCCCGGCTCACCCGCTCACGTTTATCGCAGGCATCATGGATCTGCTGGGAATTTCCTGACAACGAATTTGCTTTCGTCGACTTATGGGTCCCCGGGCGAACTCGCACAATCGGCTAGGAGCCGCCGCACACCGTCTCCACAAAGCCGCTATGGAGAGATTGCATCCACCGGTTGAATCCAAGGGAGTGATGCTGACACTCGGTTCGCTAAGGTTTTCGACCGAACAATGACCGCTTGCGGCCGGGTGGGTGCGGTGGCGAACGGCAACTTCCGGGAAGCGAAACTCGCGGGAGAGCCGTCTGGCTGATCGGCAGCTTTGCGGAAATCTCTATGACCGCTTGGGGTCGGGTTGCGACCGACACCCTCTCGGATTCGTCGCCGTAAAGCCGCAGTTGGAGGTTCGCTTCCCGTAAGCTGCCGCTCGCCGACGAGTCGTTTCCACCGAATGCGGACGTCCTGGCTGGTTTTTCTAAGTGTCTGCGATAGGGCGGTTACCTCCCTCTCACCTACCTACTGAAATCAGGCAGCAGAGGGTTGCAAGGCAATCACCGCCATGCCGGTGAGCGCGATACCGGCGCCCAGCATGTCCCAGCGCGTCAGGGCGATGCCATCTACGAAGTGAAGCCAGAGTAACGCGACAGCGATATACATTCCGCCGTATGCGGCATAGGTGCGGCCCGCCGCCGTTGGATGCAGGGTCAGCAGCCAGGCGAACAGCGCCAGGGAAAGCGCGGCTGGAAACAACAGGAGCAGGCTCTTGCCTTGCTTCAGAACCAGCCATGGCAGGTAGCAGCCAACGATTTCGGCAACGGCAGTAACGGCAAACAGGAGACTCAGGCGCAACAGTTCCATGGGTATTCTCAACGCGAGGATTCCCGGAGTTTGCCTCAAACCATCGGCCGCTGTACAAGGAGTCCATGGCAGTATGGGTGACCGCAAACTGAAGGTTTGCAGCGATCTTATCTGGGCGGTCTATCCCACTGCTTCTGGCCGGGTCGAGCCAAGCCGGGGTTCAGGTTGGTCGCCGTAAACCGGTCATCCAATACGATCCAGCGAGGGAAATCCTGGCCGGATCTCCAACGGCCGGTCATGGCCGCAAGTGTGAGTTCAAGGTTGTATCCAGAGAGCTGACGCTGGGGAGCCGTTGACCGTGACGCTGACCGACAGTAGTGGCCGACCTGCTGACCGAGAGGAGCCGGCTTTAGTGACCGGTCTGCTCGGTTGTCTGGCGTTGCATCTATGCAGGCTTGAATGTTGCCATTGGGTCGTTTTGATACCGTAAGCCCACCTCGCAGTTCGGCGAAGAAAAAGAGCGGATCATGCCGCGATGGGCACGATCCGCTTTTGGATCAGGCTTTCAGCTTACGCAAGCCATCTGCGAGGAGCCAGAGTGCCCGGTTGAGCCGGACATTCTGGTCGATGCCCTGAACGGGGCGCGTGCGCTGCTGGCACCCGTTGGCACTTCGGCCGGTCAGGCCGCCTTTGACGAGGTTTTCCTGGACCCGGTTGAACGTGGACCACAAATCCCCATCGTTATCGTCGAAGCGACGGGGACGCAGGACCTGGCTCTCCGTGATCGGCAGGATCTTGCCAGGCTCGTCGTACTTGAGGATCAGTGCCGATCTGGCGAAGACCTCGGCCTCGGCGTCATCGAGCGTGATGGTACGCATGGCGTCGCGCGAGTGCTGCACCTGCTCGAACCCATGCAGTACCTCGTAGGCGCCGTCGATCACGTGATCGGTGACGTTGCCCTTGTGAGGCACGCGCACGTCGGCGAACGTGTCGCCGTACACCAGACCGTTCTGGCAGACGAAGCGGAACATGCCCGCCAGCATCTGGTAGCTGCTGGTGCCATCGTGCGAGTTGAGCAGGATGATCTCGTTGGCCTCGGCGCCGTTGATCTGGCTCGCGTGGCGAAGGCGCAGC
>JALNWS010000093.1 GCA_023230755.1 Azoarcus sp. | reverse complement strand
CGAACGCTGACATCCAGCGTCGTCGCCAGCATCAGGAACATCATGAAGACGATCGCGATCTTGCCGAGAACATCTGAGGTGACGCGAAAGGCAGCCCGAATGGAGTTCATGTGGATACTTTTCAGATAATGCGGAAAGGACGCACCAGGACGGATCACCGGCCACCGTCGTCAAGCGACGGTGGCCGGCCCCTTTTGTAGGGGCGTCCTGTGCTCAGGCCTGGGTAGCGAACTCGATCGGACGTTTGAGCGTCCCCTTGCCGTCGTACTTCTGGATGGCGGCATCGATCAGCGCCTGCATCTTTTCGCCGTCGATACCCGCAGGCTTGGCAACATTCTCGATCCAGCCCTGGGTCTGCGCGGGCTGGATGATGGCCTTGGCTCTTGCCTTCTCGGCATCGGCGAGCGCGGAGAACTTCACCCCTTCAGCCTTTGCCTTGCCCACGTATTCGCGCGCGGCAGCACCAAAGATTTCGGCGTACTTGCCTGCATAGATCTCGTCGACGAGTTGCTTGCAGACCTGTTGCACTTCGGGCGACATGGATGACCAGGTCTCCATGCTCATCACGGTCGCCGACGGAGCATGAGGGCCGTCGCCGATATCGGTGAAGTAGGGCGCGATTTCATGCAGCTTGTATGCGACCGAGGTAATGAAATCGAAGCCGTATACGCCGTCGAGCACGCCGCGTTCAAGCGCGGTGTAGACCTCGGGCGCGGCCATCGGTACTGCCGTGCCCCCCAGGCGCTCGATCACTTCGGTGGCAACGCCATAGCCGCGGATGCGCTTGCCCTTGATGTCGGCCAGGGACTTGATCGGTTCGCGCGTCACCAGGGGCGCGTAGTACCAGTTGGTCCAGTACATGACCTTGGCGCGATGACGCTCTTCCCATTCCTTGCGCAGGGGCTCGAACTGCTCGTACAGGTCGCGGCACACCAGCTGCATCGCGTCCGCACGATTCATGCGGAAGTACCACTCCAGCCCTCTCGTCACCGGCAGCTCGGCCTGATAATAGCCCGGCGCAATCAGCGACATCTCCGAGGTGTTGTCCCGCACCGCAGACAGATGCTCGCCCACCTTGTTGAGTGACTGGGCCCAGAAGCGGCGTACATTGACCTCGCCCTTGGTGCGCTTCTCCAGTTCGGTGAGAAACCACTGGTCGAGGCGGGACGGCCCCGCACTTTCGGACACGTAGCTGTCGAACTTGATCCGCAGCTTCTTCTGCGCCAGTGCCGGCGCGGAGATGCCGCCAAGCATGCTTGCACCTGCAAGGGCGAAACTGCCCTTGAAAAAATCACGTCTTTTCATGTTCTCCTCCTGATTGGACCGTGCCTATCCTGGCCGGTGTTCACGCACACAATTGCTTGCGCAGTTCGGTTTTCAGGATCTTGCCGTAGCTGTTCTTCGGCAGATCCTCACAAAAGTGATACTTCTTGGGCTTCTTGAACGAGGCCATGTGCGCGCGGCACCACTGGTCAAGCGTGTCGGCGTCAAGCTCAGCCGATGCGACGGGGACCACGAAGGCGACCACGATTTCGCCCCAATCCGGGTCGTGCTGGCCGACGACGGAGACTTCGACCACACTGGGGTGCTGCGCGAGGACTTCTTCCACTTCGCGCGGATAGACATTGGTGCCACCCGATATGATGACGTCCTTGGATCGATCGGTAAGGGTGAGGAAACCGTCCGCGCTCAGATAGCCGATATCGCCGGTCTTGAGCCAGCCGTCGGCCAAGGCCTGCCGGGTCGCCTCCTCGTTGCGCCAGTAGCCCTTCATCACCGCCAGACCACGGACAACGATCTCGCCGGGCACGCCCGGCGGCAGCGGCTGCATCGCCTCATCCACGATGCGGACATCGACGCACGACTGCGCTTCGCCAACCGAGGCCAGGCGCTGCGCCCACGCCGGGTGATTCCGGTTGCAGATCTGTTCGCGGCTCAGTGCGGTAATCGTCATCGGGCTTTCGCCCTGCCCGTAGATCTGCACGAACTTCGGCCCCAGGGTCGCGACGGCTTCAGTGATATCGGCGACATACATCGGTCCACCGCCGTACACGATCGTCTTGATGCCGTCGCCGTCGGCACCACTGCGTCCGGCCTCTTCCACCATGCGCTTGACCATCGTCGGGGCAGCGAACATCGACACCTGCCGCACGCGGCGTGCGAGCGAGAAGATCTCGGCCGCGTCAAAGCCACGCGACACCGGCACCACATGTCGAGCGCCACAGCGCACATGGACAAAGTTGTACAGACCCGCACCATGCGACATCGGCGCCGCGTACAGGATTGCGTCTTCTGCCGATACCGGGTCGACATCCACCGGATAGCACAGACTCATCATCAGCAGATTGGCATGCGAGAGCATCACGCCCTTGGGCCGGCCTGTGGTGCCGGACGTATAGAACAGCCAGGCGAGATCGTCCGGGGTGAGCACATGCGGCATTGTCAGATCGGCATGCTCGGTCGTCATGCGGCCGTAGGCCTCGCCGTCCACCCCGAGCTCAACACACGCTGGCGGGAGTGCGTCCGGCGCGAAGCTTGCCCCGTCATCGGTGAAGATCAGGCTTGCTTCTGCATTGCCCGCGATCCAGGCGGCCTCCGTGGGGTGAAGTTTCGGATTGATCGGCACGACTGCCGCGCCGGCCCACCACACTGCATACATCAGCTCCAGGTACTCGACCCGGTTCTTCATGAACAACGCCACCCGGTCGCCGGGCTGCAGGCCATGTTCCGCGGTCAGCACGCGCGCCAGCGAACAGGCATTCCGGGCAAACTCCTGGTAGTCCGAATGCATCACGTCGCCGGTATGAAGCGCCGGCGCAGCAGGGCGGGCGAGCGCAGTGGCACGAAGCCAGTTTGCGAGATTCATGCTCCCCCCTCAGGCCCGTGTGGCTTCGAGAATCGACACGTGGTTGGCTACCGCGGCGCCCCCCATGTTGAAAACCATCCCGAGCTCGGCGCCTTCGCGCTGGATGCCGCCTGCGGTGCCGGTCAGCTGGCGGAAGGCCAGCGCATGCATCGACACCCCCGTAGCCCCCACCGGGTGGCCCTTGGCCTTCAGCCCGCCCGAGAGGTTGACCGGCAGACGCCCGTCGCGCATCACCGTCCCGTCCAGCAAGGCACGCTCCCCCTGCCCCTTGGGTGCCAGCCCCATGGCCTCATAGACCAGAAGTTCGGCGATCGTGAAACAGTCATGCACCTCGGCGAAATCGAGATCCTGGTGGCTGATGCCGGCCTCCTCGTATGCACGCCGGATCGCCAGTTCCGGGCCTTCGAAGGCCAGAAAATCGCGTTTGTCGAGCGGCAGAAAGTCGCTGACGTGGGTATGTGCGCGAAACGACACCTGGCGCGCGAAGGACTTCGCACGTTCGGGCGAGGCGAGGATGACCGCAGCCGCACCGTCCGAGATCAACGAACAATCGGTCAGTCGCAGCGGCGGCGCGATCAGCGGATTCTTGTCGGAAACGGTGTTGCAGAACTCAAAGTCGACTTCACGCCGCATCTGCGCCAGCGGATTGTCCAGCGCGTTGCGGTGGTTCTTGACCGCGATGCGCGCCATCGCGGGCAGCGGGTCGTGATAGCGCTCGGTATATTCTCTGGCCGCGATACCGAACAGTTGCGGAAAGCTCAGCCCCGCCTCCGCCGGATTGTTCTGGTAACCTGCTCCGGCGAGTGCACGCGTGACCTGCTCCGTGGTGTTGGAGGTCATTTTCTCCGCACCGACCACCAGCACCAGATCGGCACTGCCGGAACGGATGGCATTGATCGCGGAGAAGATCGCAGCCGACCCCGAAGCGCAGGCATTTTCGCAACGGGTCGCCGGCTTGAAGCGCAGCGCGGGTGACACCTGATGGATCAGCGACGAGGCAAAACCGTCCGCCACCATGCCGGAGTTGAAGTGGCCCAGATAAACCGCGTCGATTTCCGCCGGATCGATGGCTGCATCGGCAATGGCCTCCGATGCGGCTTCGACGATCAGGTCCTCGAGATTTTTTCCGTCAAGCCGGCCGAATCGGGTGTGGCCGCTGGCGACAATCGAAACTGGGTTCATCAGGGTCTCCGTGACTATTGATTGAATTCAAAGAATTTATTTGAGTATTAATGTACTCATCGGCTGATAGCGGTCTCTATCCGTGCAACTACGTACATGGCTAAGTAGGGCAACAGACATCGATATCGGCACGCACACGGAGCAATGATGGGCATCATGGCCGTTGAGGATTTTTCCGCTTACAGCGGAGAACAGCTGGAATTGCTGGCGTTCAGGGTCTCACCCACGGCGCAGGTCATCACCCGCGACCGGGTCATTGCACACTTCAATCCGGCCTTCAGTGCACTGTTCGGCTACGCGCCTTCGGAGCTCCAGGGGCAGCTGATCCTGAGGCTGTATCCGTCGATGGCAGACTTTCGCGAAATTGGCGATCGTTGCCTGCACTGGCTCGAACATAACCGCACATACAGCGACGAACGCTTCATGCAGAACAAGCGCGGCGAAGTGTTCTGGGCGCGCGCCCGCGGCATCACCCTGACCCCGGCGAAGCCGTTCGAACTGATGGTATGGAGCTTCGAAACCATCGATGCGCCGCTCGGCTCAACGACAAGCCTGACCGCACGCGAACGTGAAGTATCGACCTATGTCGTCAACGGGCTGACCTGCAAGGAGATCGCCCGCAGGCTGGGCATTTCACATCGCACGGTGGAGACGCACCGTGCGCGCCTGATGAAAAAGCTCGGCGCCAAGAACACGGCAGAGCTGGTCTCGAAGATCATCATTATCAGTTGACAGGCACGGTGCAGCGGACGCGTTCAACCATCCTTGCCCGGCGTCCGGTCCAGAATCTGCGGCACCAGCCGCTCGGAGAAACCGGCGAGAAAGGACCAGAACAGGAGCTTGGCCACGTCCGCGCCGCTTGACGGATAGGTCTCGGAAAAGAAGCGCTTGAGGTCCGCTGTGGTCGGGACCGGCTGTGAGAACGGGTGGCTGGAGAAGGACGGAAACATCGAACCTTCAATCACCCCGCTCAGAAAACCGATGTACAGCACGAGCGCAAAGATGCCGCCGTACACCGGGATCAGCAGGACCTGGCACCACGATTGCGACAGCAACTCTAGCTCTTCATCGCCGAACTTCTTGAGGCGCTGCTGGATACTGACGAATCCGCCCAGCAGACCGCAGCCGAAGCACGCCCATGACACCATGAAACGCTCTTCACGCAACAGGGTAAGGCCAAACAGGCCGACGACGAAGAGCAGGGCAATTGCGGTCAGGATGATCAGGCGCCGGGTGATTCTGAGCAGTTTCTCGGTTCGGGTCATCAAGGCGCGACACCGCGGGGTGCCGAATGGGGGCTGACCCTCTCAACATAGCCCCCCTGTACCGGCTTTCAAGCCGGATCTGTCCGCCTGACGGTCATTCCTGCCAGAACGGCTTGTCCGCCGAGAATCGTGCCTGCGCACGGCTGATGCCGACATCTCTCAGCACAGCGTCATCAAGATTGCGCAGCTCGCGGCGCTGGCGGGCCCGAATCTGCCATGTGCGCAAGGTCGCGCCGAGCGTACCAAGCAGAGCAGCCAGCGTGCTGCGCAAGGCCGGCAGACGGCTGGCGGGAATCATGCGGGCGTGGGTGATGGGGCTCATGGCGCGTCTCCTTCAGGGCATCGGTGATGACTGCATCCTGGCGTCGGCCAGAAGATCAATCCAATCGTTTTTCGGGATTCGCGTGTTCAGGAATTGTGATGGCGCCAGCGGCCGGACTGCGCTTTACTAGCAGCTGAGAAACCCGCACCCGGAGAGAGCAACGTGGAGCTGTACCACCTGAAAACCTTCGTCACGGTGGCCGAGGAAAAGCACCTGACCCGTGCCTCCGAGCGCCTGTTCACCAGCCAGCCGGCCATCAGTGCGCACATCAAGGCGCTCGAGGAAGAGCTCAACCTCACGCTCTTCGACCGCACCCCGAAGGGCATGCAGCTCACCGCCGCTGGCGAGCAGCTGCTGGAGCGCGCGCAGCATGCGCTGGCCGCAGCGGGCGACTTCCTGCAGCATGCAAAGAGCATGCAGAACGAACTGCTGGGCAGCATCCGCATCGGCCTCAACTCAGATGCGGATTTTCTGCGCCTGGTCGACCTCCAGGCGGGTTTGCGCGCGCGCTATCCCCAGCTCGAGCTGGAGTTCATGTCCGGCCGCACGGGAAACAACATCCCCGCGCTCCGGGTGGGAAAGCTGGATGCCGCCTTCATCAGCGGCAACTGCGACGAGCCGCTGCTCGAATCCCATGTCCTGCGCGAAGAGGAAATGGCCGTGGCCGTGCCGCACGCGCTGCGCGACCGGGTCACGTCCGCCGACATCCCCACGCTCGCGCGCCTGCCGTGGGTCTACACGTCACCGGACTGCGCCTATTACCAGCTGATGCAGCCGCTGTTCGAAGCCCACTGCTGCACGCCGGTCAAGACCATGATGGCCGACCAGGAAGACGCCATGCGGGCCATGGTGGCAGCGGGTGTCGGGCTGGGCATCATGCGCCGCTCCGATGTCGAGGCCGCCGAGCGCGAAGGCAAGATGCACGCACTGCCGATGCAACTGCCCACGATCAGCCTGCGTTTCGCCTACCTCCGGAAGCGGGCGAACGACCCTGTCATTCGCGCCGTGATGGCGACGCTATCCGACATCTGGGGCCTGCAGCCGGAACAGCAGCGTCAGGCGGTCTGAGGCCGACGGCTGCCCGGAGGAAAGCTTCACGCCCGTCAATCCACGGCGCCCAGGTGCCTCAGGGCCGCCTCGAAATCGAACCGGTCGAGGCAGGTCACAAATTCATCAACCCCGGCCCCAAGGGCCGAGCGCAGCAGCGCCGCATGCTCGCCAGCCACCGTCAGCGCCCTGCTGTCGCTGGCTGCCAGCAACGAACGCAGCTCCGTAACGACCTCGGCGAGCAGCTGCGGATTCACCGTGACCGCGTGGTCGACCGGCTCCGGGGCTTGTGGCTGACCTTCCAGCGCACGGCGCAACGCGTTCATGTCGCCCGCGATGCCCTCGGCCAGTGCGACGTCGGGCTCGTCGCCCGCACGGAGAGCGGATTCGATCTGCGCTGCGCGATCCGCCACACCCAATACACCCAGGTTCCCCGCAACACCTTTCAACGTATGCGCCATCCGCAATGCAATCACCGTTTCGCCGGCAGCGAGACACGCGTTCATCTGCGCGGCATCGGCACCATGCGCGTCCACAAAGCGGCCCAGCAGCTTCAGGTATTTCGCCGAGTTGCCGCGCAGCGCCGCCAGGCCACGGGCGACATCGATTCCGGGCAGCGCAGACAGGAATGCAAGCGAGCCGGAATCCGTCACGGGTGGCTCCGCGTCCAACGGCATGTCCCGCTCCGCCAGTGACGGCACGATAACGCGCTGCGGCAGCCACTTCAGCAGCACACCGTACAGCGCATCCGGCTCCACCGGTTTGGCGACGAAGTCATCCATGTCGGCGTCGAGACAGGCGCGACGATCCTCGTCAAAGGCGTTCGCCGTCATGGCCAGAATCGGCGTCTTCGCCCAGCCCGGCAGCATGCGGATCTTCTGCGTTGCCTCGAATCCGTCCATCACCGGCATCTGGACATCCATCAACACCAGATCGAAGCTCGCCTCGCGCGCCTTGTCGACCGCTTCCTGGCCATTCTCGGCGGTCTCGACGACGAGTCCCACGCCATGCAGCAACTCAAGCGCCACTTCGCGGTTGATTTCATTGTCTTCAACCAGCAACAGGCGGGCGCCGGCATGGCGATGATGCAGTTCGGTTTCGCTCGGAACGATCTCCTGCTGGTCGAGCGCTGGCATCGTACCCTTGCCGCGCCCCAGCATGACATCGAACCAGAACGTGCTGCCCTTGCCCGGCTCGCTGCGCATGCCGATCTCGCCCCCCATCAGTTCGGCCAGATGTCGCGTGATGGCCAGGCCCAGGCCCGTACCGCCATGCTGTCGCGTCGTGCTCGAGTCCGCCTGCTCGAAGGCCTGAAACAGCCGTGACGTCTTGTCCGCACTGACACCGATACCGGTGTCCTCCACCTCGAAGCGTATCCGCAGGAACTCGCCCTGATCCTCGAGCAGGAGTGCGCGCAGCACGACCCCGCCGGTGGCGGTGAACTTGACTGCATTTCCGGCCAGATTGAGCAGCGCCTGACGGAGCCGCGTCACGTCGCCACGCAGCCACACGGGGACACCGACGGTCTCGACCGACACGCTCAGCCCCTTCGCCCGCGCCGAATCGCCAATGAGAGAGCGAACATTGTCGAGAACGGCGCTCAACGCGAAGTCGCGCTGCTCGAGCAGCAACTTGCCGGCCTCGATCTTGGACAGATCGAGAATGTCATTGATGATCGCGAGCAGGTGATGCGCCGCTGCACTGATCTTGCCCAGACGCGTCACCTCGGTCGCGCTCACGGCGTCGCGCTGCAGGATATGCGTCAGGCCGAGGATGGCGTTCATCGGCGTTCTGATCTCGTGACTCATGTTGGCCAGAAACTCGCTCTTGGCCCGGCTGGCGGCTTCGGCCTGCGTTTTCGCCGTCATCAGCTCATTCGTGCGCGCCTCGACCAGCTCCTCGAGATGAGACCGGTGCCGGTCAAGCTCCAGCCCCAGGCGTTTTCTCTCCGTAATGTCCTCCTTGACTGCAACATAGTGCGTGATGCGTCCGTCGGGCTGGCGCAGGGGCGTGATGATGGCGAACTCGTTATATTCGCTGCCATCAGCTCGCTTGTTGACGAACTCGCCCTTCCACGGATGGCCATCGGCAAGCCTGGACCACAGGTCGTCATAACTGCTCTGCGGGGTCTTGCCCGACTGCAGAACCCGCGGGTTCTGCCCGATCACCTGCTCGCGCGTGTAACCCGTATTGCGCAGGAAGGTCGCGTTCACGTACTCGATCTCTGCATCGAGATTGGAGATGACGATGCTCTCCGGGCTTTGCTCCACGGCCTGCGCCAGCTTGCGCAACTGGGCGTCCGCGGCCTTGCGCTCGGTGATGTCGAATGCGGTGAAGATCACGCCCATGGACGGATCGTCAGCATTGATCGGGGTGCTGCTCAGCAACACGTCGAAGCCATGACCATCCTTGTGCACAAAGCGCGTCTCTACACTGCCGACGCCCTTCTCTTCGATCTGCCGACGTATTTCCCTGCCAACGGCCTCGTGCTCCTCGTCGGACGGGAACAGCATGCGCGAGGGCTTTCCCTTAAGCTCGTCGCAGGTGTAACCCACCATGCTCGCCAGCATCTCGTTGGCCTCGACCAGCGTCCGCGCCGGCGTGACCCCAATCCCCATTGGCGCCGCACGGAACACGCTGCGCAGCGTCTCCTCGCTGCGCCGCAGCTTCGCCTCGGCCCGATGCTGACTGATGATGCGCCAGACCGTGTTCGAGATGAGCTGGACGGTCTCGACATCCATGTCCGAATAATGCGTAGCCTTGTTGCCGACCCCGGTCAGCATTCGCACCCGCCCATCCTCGACGACTGGCACGCTGATCAATCGCTCAAGGTGGGCATGACCTTCGGCCCGGCCCTTGTCTTCCGGCGCGCCAATGCAGTCCTTGAACACCACCGGCGCGTGCGTGCGCACAGCATCGGCCCAGATGCCGGCCTCGCTCACCTCACAGTGGCTGCCGGGCGCTTCCCGGCAGAAAGGGTCAAGCGTGGCAGCTGACGACGTGACCAGTTCAATGCTTGCCTGGTCTTCATTGACGAAGTGCATGAACCCGACCTCACTCCCGGTCAGCGCCTCGGCGAGTTCCCGGGCACGTTGCATGAATGCGGCTTCGTCCCTGGTCTCGGCAGACCTGGGCAGTTCCAGCAGCGCCTCGGCACGGCGGGCCTGCATTTCGAGCACACTTGCAGCCTGCTTGCGCAACGAGATGTCGGTATGGGTGCCGATGATCCTCATGGGCTGCCCGCTGTCGTTGCGCACCAGCTTGCCCAGCGACAGCGTCCACACCCAGTTGCCATTTGCGGTTCGCTGGCGGAACTCGACCCGATGCGTGTCGATTGCCCCGCTCAGATAGTCGTTGAGCACGCGGACTACCCTGTCACGGTCGTCCGCATGAAGGCGCGCTTTGAAGTCTTCCCAGGTCTCCCGGAACGTGGCTGGGTCGTAAGCGAGCATGCGCGAATATTCAGCATTCACCACACATTCGCCGCTCTCAACGTTCATGTCGTAGATGCCCTGATTGCCGGCCCGCAGGGCCAGTTCCACGCGCTCATTTGCCGCATTGAGCGCCTTGAGCGCGTCCTCAGCCTGCGTACGCGCAGCGCGGGCATTTTCAAGCAGCGTCTGCGCAACCCGGCTGGCTTCCTGCTGTTGCTTGAAGGCAAGATCGTTCTCCTGCAGCCGGTTGCGCTCGGTCTCGCGCAGGCTGGCTTCCGTCGCTTTGCGCTCGGAGGCATCGATCACGACGGAATACAGCAGCGCCTTCTTGCCCCGTTGGACGGGCCCGGTATAGACATCGACATCGCATTCCGTGCCATTTGCACGCCGGTGCCGGAATTCGAAGTGATTCCCTTGAACAAGCCTGAGCTGCGCCATCACTGAGCGCAGCGCCGCCGGTGGGAGCGTGTTCAGATCACCAATGTGCATGCTCGTGAGCTGCGCGTGCGACCAGCCATAGAAGCTCTCGGCCGCCGGGTTCGCTTCGACGATTGCACCATCGTCAGGGCTGACGACGAGCATCACCAGGTGATTGTTGTTGAACAGGCTGCTGAAATGCGCCTCGCGCTGGTCCGTCGCGTTGCGCTCACGCTGGCGCTGCAGGCGGTCACTCAGCAGCAGGCCAAGCGCCAGCGTGACCAGCGGGTAGAAAAGCATGACCGGCAGACCCGCGAGCCCGAGCAGGGTGCGCGCCATCTCCCATGGCAGCAGCGCCAGGGAGGCGAACAAGCTCAGATGGACCACGATGCCAAAGATGAGCAGCTGGCGCCAGTTCAGATCTGCGGGCGAAGTGCGCCACAGGCGCCGAAAACCGAGACCCAGCGTGCCGGAGAGTACGATCATCACGATTCCCGCTGTCGCAGCAGGTCCGCCGAGCGACAGGCAAAAAGCGGACGTCATCGCCATTGCGAGCACGGTTGGAAGCGGGCCGAAAAACAAGCCGCTGACCGCGAGAAGGACCGAACGGGTATCGAAAAGAACGCCGGGAATCAGCGTGTTGCTGACACCCATCAGGACCATACCGACGGCGCCGACGCACAGCCCGATGAGCAGCCCCATACGCACCGAAGGGCTCGACGGCCATCCGGCCCCCCCGCGCAACGCGAGGTCCACAATCTGCACCAGACCAAGCAGCACGGCCGCATTGATGAACAGCGCAAGGCTGACGCCGCCCAAGGTCGGTTCGATGGGGCTCATGACTGCGCCTCCGCTGCTTCAATCACGGCTCGCCCTCCGGGCTTGCGGATGCACGAGCGCCCCCGAGAGCACCGCCTCAGGCCGGCGCAAGCCGGGCTCGTTCAGGCTGCGACCGTTGCTGCTTGCGCAGATCAAGGATCTGCATGCCGCCGCGCAATGTCGGCGAGCACGTCAAAGATCTGCATGAAGGCATCGGTAACGTCCGGGTCGAAATGCTTGCCCCGCCCTTCAGCGATGATGTTCCGTGTTTCGGCAAATGAAAACGCCGGCTTGTACACCCGCGGCGTCACCAGCGCATCGAACACATCGGCCACCGCCATCAGTCGTGCCGAGATCGGAATCTGCTCGCCGGCGAGGCCGTCCGGATAGCCGCTGCCATCCCACTTCTCGTGGTGCCAGTGCGCAATCTCCTTGGCCAGACCAAGAAAGGCGATCGGTCGGCTGACTTCGCGCTCGGCCATCTCGATTGCTCGCGCCCCAAGCGCAGAATGCGTCTTCATGACGGTCCATTCATCGGCCGAAAGCGGGCCCGGTTTGCGCAGGATCTGGTCAGGAATACCGACTTTGCCAATGTCATGCAGGGCCGCGGAGCGGTGCAGCAAGGTGATGTAGCGGTCATCGAGCGTGGCCGCGAAACGCGGGTGTTCACGCAGGCCCCCGGCGAGCTCCTTGACGTACTTCTGCGTGCGCAGAATGTGATTGCCGGTTTCGGAATCGCGCGTCTCGGCCAGGTGGGCAAGCGCCAGGATGCCCATCTCCTGGGTAATGTCGTTCTCTTCCAGCCGGCGCGCCACCTCCGCTTCGAGCCAGGCGTTCTGATTGGCCATCAGGTCACGCGCCTGTTTGAGTTCCAGCTGATTCCGCACCCGCGCCAGGACGATGGGCTGCACCAGGGGCTTGGTCAGGTAGTCCTGCGCACCCAGTTCGAGCCCGCGCAACTCCGCCTCGCTACTGTCCATCGCGGTGACGAAAATCACCGGAATGTCGCAGGTTGCCGGGTCGGCGCGCAGGCGCGCGAACACTTCGTAGCCGTCCATCACCGGCATCATCACGTCGAGGAGGATCAGATCGGGGCGCGGGGCACTCCGCGCAATGCTGAGGGCCTTCTCGCCCGTGGTGGCGACCCGGACCCGATAGCACGGCGCAAGCAGGGCGTTCAGAACCGTAAGGTTTTCGACTGCGTCATCTACGATCAGGAGGGTAGGTGGTTCTTGCAGCGCCATGCTTGCATAACTATTGAATCGAATAGCCGCACTATCCCGACAATCAGACGAAAGCTCAAGGAGATAATGATCTGCTTACCCGTCTGCACTATCGCCGCTAACGACAGCAATAGACCGGACCTCTGATCAAACAGGTGCGGGGATCATGAATCGTCTTCCGAACTTCCGAGCGCTTCGATGCATTCGAGCACCCGCATTGCGCGCCCCGACAGCGGCCACTCGGCACGATGCAGCAGCCACAGCGTATCGACCACCTGAGGCGCTCGTTCCACTACACGGATCGTCTCGGCGCGGGCAAAGGCCTTGCGTGCGAAGCGCGGGATCACGGTAAAGCCCAGCCCCCTTGAAACCGGCTCGAGGATGAGTCCGATCTGATTGGTGAAACCCCTGCAAGGCAGGCTGCGCACGCCCGGGCTGCCGGGAAAGCAGCGGCTCAGCAAACGCCCCGCCATGGCCTCGCCGTCGGGGTGGTCGATGAAGCCGAGGCGCACCAGATCTGCCCAGCATTCCACCTGCGCACCGGCGGGCACGACCAGTTCAAGAGGCTCGCTTACGTAGGGCTCAGCCCTCAGACGCGGATCGTCCGGCTTCAGCGTGACCAGGCCAAGCTCGTAACGATTGGCCAGCACCGCTTCGATCACCTCGCTGGTGGGGGCGAAGCGTTGGCGAATGCTCAGGCCCGGATGCCTGGCTTGCAGATCAAGCAGCAGCGGGTACAGCGCAAGACCGATGCTGCCCGGACTGATCAGGCTGATCTCGCCATGCTCCGCGTCGGCGCCGGACAGGCGCAAACGTAGCCGTTGATCCGCGGTGTCGAGTTCGCGGCAATAGTCGAGCAGGGCATGACCGGCCGGGGTCAGCTCGACATGGCGCGGGTGGCGGACCAGCAGCTGCCCGAGCGCGTCTTCCAGTCGTTTCACATGCTGACTCACGGCGGCCTGGGTCAGGTCCAGTCGCTCCGCGGTGCGGGTGAAGTTTCCCACCTCGGCCAGGGTGGCAAAGCTGCGCAGGGCTTGCGGGCTAAGCATAATGAACTCTTATCAATTCGATAATTAACACACGGTTCTTATTATGCATCGACCCGCCTAGACTTCACTCCATCAACTTGATGAGGAGCCACAGATGTCTCAGGTCTATCCGCGCAGCTTTTCCCATATCGGCCTTTCGGTCACCGATCTCGATGCCGCCGTGAAGTTCTACACCGAGGTGATGGGCTGGTATCTGATCATGCCGCCCACCACCATCACCGAAGATGAATCCCCCATCGGCGTGATGTGCACCGATGTGTTCGGCGCCGACTGGCAATCGTTCCGCATCGCTCACCTGTCGACCGGCGACCGCATCGGCGTGGAGATCTTCGAGTTTCGCAATGCGGTGAAGCCGGAGAACAACTTCGAATACTGGAAGACCGGCATCTTCCATTTCTGTGTGCAGGACCCGGACGTGGAAGGACTGGCCGCGAAGATCGTCGCGGCCGGCGGCAAGCAGCGCATGCCCGTGCGCAAATACTTCCCGGGCGAGAAGCCTTACCGCATGGTGTACATGGAAGACCCCTTCGGCAACATCCTGGAGATCTACAGCCACAGCTACGAACTGACTTACGCCGCTGGCGCCTATCAGTAAGCGCAGGCGAGTCTCAGTTCCAGCTGTCGCCCCAGCCGTCGAAACTGCCGCGCGCATGGAAGCGACTGGCCACCTCGACCAGCGCCGCCGTCATCGGCGCATCGAAAGGGCTGTGGCCTGCGTCGTCGATGAAGCGCAGCCGGCTGCCCGGCAACGCGCGCTGCAGTTTGCGGGCGTTGGCCGGTCGGCAGATCAGATCCAGCCGGCCGTGCAGGATAGCCACCTCCATCCCAGCCATGGCCTCCGCGTAACGCAGCGCCTCGGCTTCGCCGATGAAGCAGTCATTTGCAAGGTAATGGGCCTGGACGCGGTATTTGTCGAGCGCCGCGTCCAGCGCATCGGCCGATAGCGGCTCTCCCGCTGGCGGGAGACGGCCGGGGCTGGACAGCGCCGCTTCCCATTGCATCCAGCGCTGCAAGGCCCGTGCGGCGGCCAGACGGTCTGGCGAACGCAAGGCATCGAGATAGTGTTGCGCGATGTCCGCCTGACCGCCTTCGTCGAGGTAGTCGGCGAGGCGCTCCCACGCCACCGGCAGCAAGGCGGCCGCGCCGCGGAAGAACCAGTCGAGATCGTCCTGCCCGGTGAGGAAGATCCCGCGCAGGATGGCTCCACTGCAGGCTTCGGGGTGGCGGGCGCAATAGGCCAGCGCGAGGCTTGAGCCCCACGAGCCACCAAACACCAGCCAGCGCTCGATCCCCAGATGGGTGCGCAGGCGCTCGATGTCGGCGACCAGATGCCCGGTGGTGTTGGCAGCGATCTCGCCACGCGGCGTGCTGCGGCCGCACCCACGCTGATCGAACAGCACCACACGGAACAGCGCGGGGTCGAGCAACTGGCGATGGCGCTCGCTGCAGCCGCTGCCCGGCCCACCGTGCAGAAACAGCACCGGCATGCCCTCAGGCGCGCCGCACTCCTCAAAATAGACTTGATGACCGTCGCCCACGTCCACATGGCCGTGGTTGAAGGGCTCGATCGCATCGAACAGGGCGCCGGAGTCGGCTCGGTCGGCGGCAGGCGGGATGGTGGACAGGTTCATTGCCAGATCATATCCCGCCCGGTCCCGGATTGCTTAAGCCGGCAGGCTGCGTTCCGGCGCGCTGCAGAGAATCGCTGGATCGCTTTCAAGAGATGCGCGCCAGTGCCAGCCCGCGCTTTCACTCGCCCTGGCGTCGAACATCCCTCAACACGGCCCGCGCTCGCAGGGCTCTCCGT
>JALNWS010000092.1 GCA_023230755.1 Azoarcus sp. | reverse complement strand
GTGAGGAACAAGACTGATGAAAGCCCTCAACCGCATCATTGAGCAGGCGCAAAGTGCGCCCGCACGGATTGCACTGTCCGAAGGCGACGATGCCCGCGTGCTCGAGGCTGCCGTCCGCGCCACCCGGGAAGGCATTGCCCGGATCATCCTGGTCGGAGACAGTGCCCGCAGCACCGCATTGGCTGCCGAACGCGGACTCCCGCTCGACGGCATCGAATTTCATGACCCTTCGGACGCGCCCACTCAGGCCGAGCTGGCCCAAACCCTGTTCGAGCTGCGCAGCAAGAAAGGCATGACCGCGGAACAGGCGGAGATCGCCGCACGTGACCCGCTGATCTGCGCCAACCTGCTGGTACGCACCGGCCGCGCTGACGGCACGGTCTCGGGCGCAGTGCGCACCACAGCGGACGTCGTGCGCAACGCAATTCAGGTCATCGGCGTGAATCCCTCGTTCAAGCTCGTATCCAGCTTCTTCCTGATGATGATGTGTGAGCCCTTTCACACGCTCAAGGGCGGCCTGATCTTCTCCGACTGCGGCCTGGTCGTCGATCCGAACGCAAGCGAACTGTCGGAAATTGCCATGGCCGCAGCCGACAGCGCCCGCGACCTGCTGATGGAAGAGCCGCGTGTTGCGATGCTGTCCTTCTCCACCAGCGGCAGCGCACGTCACGCTGCGGTCGACAAGGTGGTCGAAGCATCCCGCTTGGTGAAAGCCCAGCGTCCGAACCTGGCCATCGACGAAGACGTGCAGCTCGATGCCGCCATCGTCGCCGAGATCGCCAACCGCAAGCTGCCCCAGTCCCAGGTCAAGGGCAAGGCCAACGTCCTGATCTTCCCCAACCTCGAAGCCGGTAACATCGGCTACAAGCTCGCCGAGCGTGTGGGTGGCGCGGTCGCCATCGGCCCCCTCCTGCAAGGCCTGGCCAAACCTGCCAACGACCTCTCGCGCGGCTGCAGCGCCGAAGACGTGTTTCACGTGATTGCCGTCACCGTGGTTCAGTCATTGACCGCAAAGTCGGCGGCCACCGCATAAGGCGCCTGCGCCGAGCGCCCGAACCGGCCTCGTTGTGGCCGTGCCGGGCGCCGCTAACCGTACAGGGCGGACGAACGATGAGCATCGAACACCTGGCAGCACTCATGTTTGTAATCGCGCTCGCGAGTTATATCCAGACCGTGACCGGCTTCGGTCTCGGCATGATCGTGATGGGTGCAACGAGCGGTTTTGATCTGGCGCCGGTACCGGTGGTCGCCGCAGTGGTCAGCCTGATCACCCTGGTCAACAGTGCAGTAGCCCTGCCAGGGCGCATGCACCTCGTCGACTGGCGCGCCGCGCGAGCCGTCCTGCTAGGCGTGATCCCGTCGATCGTGGGCGGTGTGCTGCTGCTCGATTATCTGAACAACTCCGCATCAACCCTGTTGAAGTTCCTGCTCGGCGCGGTCATTGCCTATAGCGGCGTCGTGTTCGCGATGCGCCCGACGCAGCACCCGAAACGTTCGCCCGACGGCAGCTTTTTCGTCTGCGGACTGTTTTCCGGCCTGTTCGGCGGGCTCTTCGGCATGTCCGGTCCGCCCGCCATCTTCCACTTCTATCGCCAGCCGATGGATCTGGCCGTCGTGCGCCACATGTTGCTGCTGGTGTTTGCCTTCACCTCGACCACCCGCACCGTCTATCTCGGGGCAACCGGCGAACTCACACGCGAGATCTGGATGCTGGCCGCAATGGCGGCGCTGCTCGTTGCACTCGCCACCGCCGCAGGCAGGCACTATCCGCCTCCGTTTGCGCAAGTCACGATGCGGCGCATCGCCTTCGGCATCCTGATCCTGATCGGCGCGGGGTTGATGGCGTCGGCACTCTCCGAGTTCGCCGTATGAAGTCGCAGCTCCGGTCCCGCGCGTTCCCAACCAGCCCTGCACTCCTGCAGTCCCTTCATGTGGGTTCTACGCACGACACCGTCAAGCCGAGAGAGGCTTCAGTGACACAGTTGCCCCGCATTTCGTGGACCATCCCGTTCGTCAAAAAGCACCGCTGTTCAAACGCTACTGGCAAGTAGCTGATCATCGAAGCGGGTCCGACGCCGAAAATCTAGGAGCGCCCGATGTGATCGAACCGTCGCCGCAGGCATCTGCGCGGATTCAGCCGGTCGCTCGGGGGCGCAGCCGGACTCAAGGCATCACGCTCTTCCACAATCGCAAGTAGCTGCAATGCTTGACCAAGGGGCGAGCGGACCGCATCCCATGGTCGTTTTTTTGTTGCGACATTTCCCGACCGCCGCGATATCGGTTCAAATAGGGATTTCCTCGAAGCAGGGCAAGAAAGCGGATGCGCAACAGAATCATTCCAGCCGGAGACCCATGGTGGCGCGAACTTTCCCTATCGACTGCGCGTGCCGACCTGCTGGCCGGCCTACTGGGTGCACTGCTGGTTCTTCCGCAAGGTGTCGCCTTCGCACGCCTCGCCGGCCTGCCGCCCGAGTACGGGATCTATTCCGCGATCCTGCCGTGCATCGTCGCGGCACTGTTCGGTTCAAGCCGTCACGTGGTGTCCGGTCCGACCAACGCCAACTCGCTCGCGCTATTTGCGATGCTCGCCCCCCTCGCGGTACCGGGGAGCCTCACCTACATCCAGCTGGTATTCACGGTGACGTTTCTCGTTGGCGTGCTGCAGCTTGGGGTCTCGGTATGCCGGCTCGGCAATCTGGCAAACTTCATCGCCCCGTCCGTCCTCATCGGCTTTACTTCTGGCGCGGCCTGCCTGATTGGCTACCACTCGGTGCTGGACCTCGCTGCGCTGATCCTGCGTGACGGGCAGTGGGTCCTGTCCGAAGCTCTCGTCGCACTGGTCACCATCGCCATCACCGCTGCCGTCGCCCGCTACCGGCCGCGCTGGCCGGGAATGCTCATCGGCATTGCCGGCGGATTCGGTGCGGCCGCACTCGGAGAGCATTTTGCTGCTGGAAAGGCAGCGGTGATGGGCACGATTCCGGCGATCCTCCCTCCACTCAGCATGCCAACGCTCGACCTCGACACGGTTTCCAGTGTTCTCGGCATTGCCCTCGCGCTGGCCGTGGTCGCCCTTGGACAATCAGTCTCGATCGCGAAGGCGATGGCCGAGCGCTCAGGGCAGCACATCGACGTCAATCGTGAGTTTTTCGGTCAGGGCCTGTCGAACATTGTCGCCAGCTTCTCTTCGTCCTACCTGTCCTGTGGCTCGCTGAACCGCTCGCTGCCGAATCTCGAGTCGGGTGCAAAGACCCCCATGGCTGCCGTATTCGCTTCGCTGTTACTGCTGCTGCTTGTCGCCGCATTTGGCTCCGTGCTCGAGCGGATTCCCATGGCTGCAATCGACGCCTTGCTGCTGTACGTTGCCACCTCCCTCATCAGCCTTCCCAAGATCAGGGAAATCGTGCGCTTCAGCCACCAGGAAGCCGCCTGCCTGCTGGTGACCTGGGCCGCAACGGTATTCATCCGGATTGACCTCGCCATCCTGATCGGCGTCGGGCTCTCCCTCGTCTTCTACCTCTATCAGACCTCACGGCCTGCGCTTCGGGTGATGGTTCCAGGTGGGCCTCATCGTCATTTCACCCCGCTGGACGAGCTTACCGATACCGCGACCGAATGCCCTCAGCTCAAGCTGGTACGAATGGAAGGCTCCGTCTACTTTGGCGCCACCCAGCATGTCTCCGAACAACTGCGGCAGTATCGCGAACAGTCTCCCGGTCAGAAGCACCTCATCGTCATGGTCAAGAGCATGAACTTCATCGACCTGGCCGGAGATCGCGTCTGGCGCACCGAGTTTCAGCGCCGCCGGGACGAAGGCGGAAAACTGTATTTCCATCGCCCACGTTCGCGCGTACTCGCCGTCTGGGAGCGCTCGGGATTCCTCACCGAACTGCTTGCCGGACATCGGATTTTTCAAAGCAAGAGCGAAGCGCTGTCAACCATCGTCCCCGGCCTCGATCACGCCATCTGCCGAAGCTGTCAGGCAAGAATCTTTCTGGAGTGTCCAGCGCGCCCCGCCTCCGACGTCGGTCCACGCTCAGGTTGATCATCCGGCCACATGCCGGATTGATCCTCCAGACCCGATCGCTCACGCGTCCGGAAAGAGAATCGCCCCCATCTCGGTAGCGGCTGACCTCAGCTGCGGCACATTCTCAAACAGATTGTCGAGCGACAGGCGCGCCGTCGGCGCGTGGCACGCAATCGCTGCGACCACCTTGCCTTCCGGGCCATGAACAGGGACCGACACGGCAATCATTCCGCGCACGAACTCCTCGTTGTCGACCCCGACGCCGCGCTTCATGTTCTTCGCCAGCTCGGCCTCCAGCTCCTGGCGGTCGATGATCGTGTGCGGTGAATGCCGGGCGAGCACCTGCCGCGACAGGATGCTCTGGCGCTCGAGCAGCGACATCGACGCAAGGAAGAGCTTGCCGCTGGCCGTGCAGTGCATCGGCACCCAGGTCCCCAGGGGCAGATGCATGCGCAGCGGTTCGCTGGTTTCTACACGTTCGACATAGAGTACCCTGCCTGCGTCCGGCACCGTCAGGTTGCAGGTCTCACCGAGCCTGTTGACGAGGTTGCGCAGCACGGCTCGGCACGCGCGCCGCATGTTGGTCCCGCGCAATGTCTTCAGCGCCAGGGTATTGGCACGCGGCCCGGTCACGAAGCCGCGTTCGGCGGGCATGTGCAGCACGTAACCATGTTTCTCCATCGATTGCAGCAAGCGCATCAGGGTGCTCTTGGGCACCCGCATCAGGACCGCCAACTGCGCCAGCGTCAGGGGTTGCGTCGATTCGGTCAGGAGTTCCAGAACCGTCAGCGGTCGCAGCCTGCGGACATCCTCATTGGCGCCTTCCAGCTCGGACAGGGTTTCATCGAAATCGTCCGGATCAGGCAATGCTGCAGTGCGATTCTGGTCCGGTTGACCGCGATTCTGTTTCATTTTCTACCTCCGGTGCAGATTAGCCTTGGTTTTTCTTATGCCTCGATCAATAGTCACTATACAGCTTTTATGAAACGCAACGTTTCATTTTCGAAAACAGGCTTCGACACCTAGATTCAAGTTCTTTCTATGTCGAACGGAGCAATCAGGAGACACGGTTCATGGCCCACGAAGTGGATTACATCGTTGTTGGTGCTGGCTCGGCAGGTTGTGTACTCGCCAACCGTCTGAGCGAGGACTCGGGCACCAAGGTGTTGTTGCTCGAAGCAGGCGGCCCCGACAACAACCCCTGGATTCATATTCCGGTCGGTTACTTCAAGACCATGCACGACCCGCGCTACGACTGGTGCTACCGCACCGAGGCCGATGCAGGAATCGCCGGCCGTCAGCTGCAATGGCCGCGCGGCAAGGTGCTTGGTGGATCGAGTTCCCTGAACGGTCTGCTATATGTACGCGGCCAGCGTGAAGACTACGATCGCTGGGAAGCGCTGGGCAACAAGGGCTGGAGCTTCAAGGACGTCCTGCCCTATTTCAAGAAGTCGGAAGACCAGGAACGCGGGGCGAGCGAGTACCACGGTGTCGGCGGCCCGCTGAAGGTATCGGATCTGCGCCTGCGCCGCCCGATTGCCGACCACTTCATCGCGGCAGCACAGGATATTGGCATCCCGCTGAACGACGACTACAACGGTGCCAACCAGGAAGGCGTAGGTTATTTCCAGCAGACCGCGCACAAGGGTTTTCGCTGGAGTACTGCAAAAGGCTTCCTGCGCCCGGCCCGCAAGCGCGCAAACCTCATCGTGGAAACCCGGGCTCAGACCACCCGCATCCTGTTCGAAGGCAAGCGCGCCACAGGCATCGAATACATGCAGGGCGGAAAGCTGTGCCAGGCACGCGCACGGGCCGAGGTCATCCTCGCCGCGGGCGCAATCGGTTCGCCGCAGATTCTGCAGAACTCGGGCGTGGGCCCGGCCGAGGTATTGAGCAAGGCCGGTGTCGCCCTTCACCACGAACTGCCCGGCGTAGGTCGGAACCTGCAGGATCACCTTCAGGTCCGCCTTGTGTTGAAGACACGTGAGCGGACGCTCAATGACGAAGTAAACAGCCCCATCCACAAACTGTGGATCGGCATGCAGTACATGATGTCGCGCACCGGCCCGCTCACGCTTGCAGCCAGCCAGGTGACCATCTTCACCCGCTCGGGCCCCGAGGCGGAACGCCCCGACATCCAGTTCCACATGCAGCCGCTCAGCGCCGACAAACCGGGTGAAGGTGCGCACCCCTTCTCTGCCTTCACCGCCTCGGTGTGCCAGCTGCGTCCGTTCAGTCGCGGCCACATCGAGATCAAGTCGAACGATCCGCTCGAGTACCCGGCGATTCACCCCAACTACCTGTCGGATGAACGCGATCATCCGGTCGTGATCGGCGGCATCAAGGTTGCCCGCCGCATCGCGCAGGCGCCTTCGCTCAAGCCCCACATCGTGTCCGAATTCGTGCCTGGCGAGCAGTTCAAGACCGACGCCGAACTGCTCGATGCCGCCCGCCGCTACAGCCAGTCCATCTATCACCCCGCAGGCACCTGCAAGATGGGGCACGACCCCCTCGCCGTTGTCGACGACCGCCTCAAGGTACATGGTCTCGACGCACTGCGCGTGGTCGACGCCTCGATCATGCCCGAGCTGGTCTCGGGCAACACCAACGCGCCCACGATCATGATCGCCGAAAAGGCGGCCGATATGATCAAGGCCGACAAGCGCTGAAACTGCGCGCCAGCAGCACCATTTCCACAAGGGCAATAAAGCCCGCATCGCCACTCAGAGGAGACACTCAAATGGCCAGTCAGACACCCCTTGATCGTCGCGGCTTCCTGCGCATCGCAGGTCGCTATGGTTTGACCTCAACCGCACTTGCCGTAACCGGCATGGTTGGCCCACTCACCCTTGAAGGCGTTGCTCAGGCCGCTTCCGCCACCGCTGACGCGCGCAATGCCAGCACCCCCTTGATGACCTTGAAGTTTGGTGCATCGGGCTTCAACGAGGAAAACCTGAAGATCCAGGAGTCGGGCCAGTTGTGGTTTGCGCAGGAACTCGAGAAGCGCAGCAACGGTGCGTTGAAAGTCGATTTCATCGGCAGCAACGCGCTCTGCAACCAGCTCGACTGCGTCAAGAAGGCCCAGCAGGGCATCATCGACCTGTTCTCCGCCAGCACGCAGAACTCGGCCGGCGCTGCACCGTATTACAACGTGCTCGACTTCGCGTACATGTTCCCGTCACGCGCTTCACAGCACTACTTCCTCTACCATCCGAAGAGCGAGAAGCTGTTCCGCGAGCCGATGCGCAAGCGTCACAACATCCAGTTCCTGTTCAGCCACTGCGAACTGCGCGGCATCATGCTCGGCAAGAAATTCGCCGACGCACCGCTGATCACCAGCGTGGAACAGCTCGCCGGCACCAAGAACCGCGTGACCGGCACCCAGCTCGGCCGCATCGCCATGCAGCTGATGAACCTCAACCCCGTACCCATCTCATGGGAAGAGACCCTCGACGGCCTCAAGCAGGGCCTGATCGATGGCGCAGAAACCTGGATGGGTGCAGCCGCCTACGCCAACATGGCGCCGGTGCTGTCACAGGCGGTGGATCTGAAGTTCTTCTGCGGCACCGAGCACACCGCGATGAACAACAAGACCTTCGAGAAGCTGCCGTCCAACCTGCAGGACGTGGTGATGGAAACCTCGTTCGCGGCCCAGCAGTACACCCAGCGCGAACAGGAGCGAGCACTGGTCGAAGTCGTCGGTGCCGTCCCCAACCCCGGCCCGGATACCGTGTTCGGCAAGAACAAGGTGCGTGTGGCCACGCTCTCCGATGCCGAAATTCTCAAGGCCGAAAAGATGTGCTCGCCCGAATACAACCCGAAGCCGTGGGAAGAGTGGCGTGAGCGGCTGGGCAAGATGTCCGGCGGACACGACGTGTACAAGGAGATCTTCGACATCGCGCGCGAGATTCCGAAGAACACCGAGGTCGCTGACGTAAAAGCCCGTCGCTGGTGGCAGAGCGCCTGAAGGCGCAAGCCTGCAGATGACAGACAGCCGACCCCACCCTGTGCGGGGTCGGCACCCACCGTCATGTTTATGGAGACATCCCCATGTCCTACCTGATGGCGCTGATTCGGTGGCTTGACCGCAACGCCGAACGCACACTCATCCTTATCGCATACTCCAGCATGGCCTTGATCATCGTGTATGCGGTCTTTGAACGCTATGTATTCAGCACCCAGATTCCATGGAGCACCTCGATCCCCATCTACCTGTTCCTGTGGGTGGCCTGGGTCGGTTGTGCGTACAACGTAAAGAAACGCACCCACCTGGTGTTCAACGACTTTCGCCTGCGCATGCCCTACGGAATGCAGTTCGCCATGATGTGGCTGGACACCATCCTGTGGATCGGTTTCGGCACCATCGTCGCCTGGTTCACCGTCGAGCAGACCCAGCTCGCCTATGACAACTTCGCCATCGTGCAGGGCACGGACAACGTCATGCAGTGGTGGTTCTATCTCGCCACGCCGGTTGGCTGGGGAATCCTGATGATCCGCGCCTTGCAGAACCTCGCACAGGACATCAGCCGTTATCGCAGGCGCGAACCCTTCCTGGTCGACATCCAGACCATCGGCGGAGACTGAGGAGCGATCATGGACAACTCAACACTCATCACGCTCGTATCGCTCGGCGTCATTGGCCTGTTCCTGGTCGGCGTACCGATCTTCCTCGTCATCGCGCTGTGGGTGACCGGCGTCTCCCTTGTCATCGACTTCACGCTTGCCAACATCGGCGTGACGCTGTTCGAAGGACTCAATTTCTTCGGCCTGCTCTCGCTACCGCTGTTCATCCTGACCGGTGACCTGATTGCGGCCGCAGGCATCGCCACCCGCCTGGCGAGTTTCGCTCATGCCTGCCTGAGCTGGATGCGCGGCGGCCTCGGCTTGGCGACGATTGGCTCCTGCGGCCTGTTTGCAGCGATCTCCGGTTCCAACTCGGCCACCACCGCAACCATTGGCGGCATCATGCATCCGCTGCTCAAGGCAGACGGTTACGACAGCCGCTTTGCGGCCGCGACTGCAGCAGCGGGCGGTACGGTTGGCATCATCATTCCACCCTCGATCATCTTCATCGTCTATGGCTTCCTGATGAACCTGTCGATCTCCGACCTGTTCGTCGCCGGCATCATGCCCGGCATGCTGATGGTGATCGCGATGCAGGTGGTGTGCTGGTGGATGTGCCGCAAGCATGGCTGGGGCTCGGTGACGCCGCTCGACATGAAGCGCGTGTTCCGCACCGCCCGCCAGGCCTATCTCGGCTTCTTCGCCATCTTCATCGTCATCTTCGGCATCTACTCGGGCATCTTCTCGCCCACCGAAGCGGCCGCGATCACGGTGGGCTTCTGTCTCATTGCCGGCCTGCTGCTGACACGCGAGATCAAGTGGAAGGCGCTGCCCGACATCCTGCTGCGCTCGGGCCAGCTCACCGGCATGCTGGCACCAATGATCGCGGTTTCGATCGTGATGCAACAGGTGTTCGGCCTGCTTGGTGCGGCGGAAACAGTCGCGGAGTTCGTGGCCTGGTTCGGCAACGGTGACACTGTCGTGTTGCTGGTGTGCATGGGCATCGTGCTGGCCGCAGGCTGCATTCTCGAGAGTCTGCCGGTCACGGTGATCTTCGCCCCCATTCTGGCGCCGATCGCAGTCGCAACCGGCGTCGATCCGGTGCATTTCTCGGTGATCTTCCTCGTCGGCGCAGCCATCGGCTTCATCACGCCGCCGTTCGGGCTCAACCTGTTCGTTGCCAGCGGTGTCACCGGCATTCCGTACTCCCAGATCGTGCGTTTCGCGCTGATGTACATGACCGGCCTCGTGATCTCCTGGATACTGATCGCCTTCATCCCGTGGCTGTCACTGGGACTGATTCCGACACCGGGCTGATCCTCCCGGAAACAGGCTCCCTGCATTTCGTGAGCGGACCTTGCAAAGTAAAGCGGCCACAGACATGTCTGTGGCCGCTTTATTTCATTGCCGAGCACCGCAACGGAATCAGCCGCGTCCCCGCTGGCTATTGGCCCGCGGCCGTCTCGAAGGGCAGCAACACCAGCTTGCCCACGTATTTCTTGGCCGTGAAATCCTGTTGCGCCTGCACGATTGCTGCGAGCGGATAGGTTTTCGCCACCACGGGACGGATCTCGCCGCGCTCGATGTAGCCGATCAGGTTCTCAAACACCTCCCGCGGCTGGGCAGTACAACCGAAGAAGCTCAGATCCTTGAGATACAGCGTGCGGACATCAAGCGTGACCAGCGGCCCGCCGATGGCACCTGCAACGACGTAGCGACCGCCGCGACGCAAAAGATCGGGCAGCTCGGGCCATTGCGGCCCTGCGACCAGGTCGACACAGACATCAACCGTGTCACGCCCCAATGCCGCAAGCAGACTCTCGCCGCGCTCAATGACCTGGTCCGCCCCAAGGCGCTCGACCTCTGCGCGCTTTGCCGAGCCACAGACAGCAAGCACATGGGCGCCCCGTCGCTTGGCAAGCTGCACCGCTGCCGAACCCACGCCCCCTGAAGCCCCGGTGATCAGCACGCGTTCGCCGGCCTTCAGGCCCGCCCGCGCCAGCATGTTCTCGGCCGTTGAATAGGCACACGGAAACGAGGCCAGCTCCACATCGCTCAGCGTGCTGTCGATGCGAAAGGCTTCGTTCGCCTGCGCAGTGCAATACTGCGCGAAACTGCCGTCGCACTCGGAGCCAAAGGTGATGCACGAGAAGGGATCGACGGCACCCGGCGGCGGCTGCATGCTGCGCACCAGTACGCGTTCCCCGATGCGCGCCGGGCTGACCCCCTCACCCACCGCAACGATCTCCCCGCAACAGTCGGCACCCTGTATGCGGGGGAACTGGAGCGGGATGCCCGACCAGCTCGCATCGTCGTCATGGGCCTCGACAAACCCACCCTCCGCCCCCGCGTTCGTTTGTCCCGTCACGCCCTTGGAGTACCAACCAATACGCGTGTTGATATCGGTGTTGTTGACGGCGGCGGCGCCGACCCTGATCAACACTTCGCCCGGCTTGGCCTGGGGTAAGGGCAGATCATCGCGGAAATGCAGTTGCTCCAGTCCGCCGTGGCCCGCGAGCACGACGCCAGCCATGGTCGCAGGGAGTGTGTATTTGCTCATCGTGTTCCCCATCGTTGAAGCTTGGATCAATAGCCCTGTTTGATCAGACAGGGCTTGCGCTTAGCCTAGTCCGCCTTGATACTTCAGACAAACGAATTAATATCAACGATCGTTTCACTATTCGTGAATCACGATCTCCCCGCGCCGCGCCGCGCCTTCGTGCCAGCGCTGTAGTGAAAACAGGACGATGACCCATGGAAAGCCTGCTCAACCCCGAACTGCTTCGCACCTTCTGTGCGGTCGTCGAAGCCGGTGAACTCAAGAAGGCCGCTGCGACCCTCTTTCGTTCGCAGGCTGCAGTCAGCATGCAGATCAAGCGCCTTGAGCAACAACTCGACGTCCGTTTGCTCGAGCGCAGCAACCAGGGCATCGCGCTCACCGACGCGGGTCGGACCCTGCTCGGTTACGCAGGGCAGATTCTGCGGCTCAACAACGCAACCCTCGTGGCACTCAGTCAGCGCCAACTCACGGGCCGAATCAACTTCGGCATTCCGACCGACTACGCACAGGATTTTCTCACCGTATTCATGCCGATCCTGATGCAGGATCTGCCACAGCTCGAAGCACGAATATGCTGCGACCGCAGTCGGAACCTGCGCCAGCTGGTCGGACGCGGAGAGCTCGATCTGGCTATCGTCGCTGGCGAGGATGACGTTCACGACGAGTTGATGCTGTGGTCTGAGAACCTTATCTGGTGCGCCCCTAAAGGCATCTCGCTGGAGGATCGGGAGATGCTCCCTGTTGCACTGTACGAAGACAACTGCATCGTTCGGGACCGGTGCGCGGCGGATCTCAAACGCACCGGCATTCCATACATAAAGGTGTTCGGAAGTCCCGTTCTGGAAAACATCGCTGCCGCCATCCGGGCGGGCCTCGCCGTGTCCCTGTTGCCGGAATCTCTGGTGCAACCCGCACTGATGCGCGCACTGCCCGCCACCTTCATTCGAAGCACGGCGACACTGAACATGAACATGATCTGCTCGCCGGTTGCCGACCAAGCGACCTTCGAGCGCCTTGCCGAGTGCCTGCGCCGGGCCGGCTCGAAACTCAAGCATCGCGGGTTCTGAACAGACCGCCAGCGCAGTTCGGCTGCATCGCTGCCCCCCCCCGCAGCAAGCTTACCGAAACCTGAATGGCATTCGCCGTATCGGGTTGTGATTCTGGTATTCCGAACCCTTTTTGCGTTTCAGTTTCGAGGCCTGATTGCGATCGGACTTGGATTTGCTTATCAGATCATCAATAGTGTCTATTCCAGTAACTGGAACGCTGCATTTCATTTAGAGAAGACTCCTGAATGAAACGTGCATTCGCGGGCAGGAAGAAACACGCGTGTGCACTGGCAAAACAAAACACAGATCTGAATCTTGGCATTTGCATTTCCGGAGACAAAAATGAAAAAAGCGATCAAGACCGATCCAAAGGAAGTCAGGCGCGTCGTCAGTGCGAGCCTGATCGGCGCCACGATCGAGTGGTACGACTTCTTCCTGTATGGCGTAGTCGCAGGCATCGTATTCAACAAGCTCTACTTCCCCTCCAGCGACCCGCTGGTATCGACCATGCTGGCATACGGCACCTTCGCCGTCGGCTTTCTGAGCCGCCCGCTCGGTGGCGTGATCTTCGGTCATTTCGGTGACAAGCTCGGACGCAAGAGCATGCTGGTCATGACGCTGATGATCATGGGGGTCTCCACCGTGCTGATCGGCATGGTGCCGACCTACGATCAGATCGGCGTCTGGGCGCCCATCCTGTTGCTGGTGCTGCGCATTGCGCAAGGTATCGGCCTGGGGGGCGAATGGGGCGGCGCAGTGCTGATGGCGTTTGAATTCGCGCCGAAGGAAAAGCGCGGCTTTTACGCCAGCATTCCGCAGATCGGTCTGGCGCTGGGCCTGTGCCTCGCCTCGGGCGTCGTGGCAACACTGTCCTCGCTGCTCAGCGACGCGCAATTCCTTGCGTGGGGCTGGCGCATTGCCTTCGTGCTGTCCTTCCTGCTGGTCGCGGTGGGCATGTACATCCGCCTGAACGTGATGGAGACCCCGGAGTTTGCCGAAGCAAAGGCCTCGGGCGAAGAAATCAAGCTGCCGATCAAGGAAGTCATCACCAAGTATCCGGGTAACGTCCTCGCCGGCATGGGCGCGCGCTACATCGACGGGGTGTTCTTCAACATCTTTGGCGTGTTCTCGATTGCCTACCTCACCCAGACCCTGCACCTGAGCCGCACCGACGCCCTGCTCGGGGTGATGGCTGCCGCGCTGGTGATGATCTTCACCATCCCCTTTTTCGGTGGACTGTCGGACCGCATCGGCAGAACACGGATCTATTTCTGGGGGTCGCTGCTGACTGGCCTCTCCGCCTTTGCCGGCTTCTGGTTCATGCAGAACAGCAACGGCAACCTGCTGGTGGTGTGGATGTCGATCATCATTCCGTTCGGCGTGTTCTACGCCTCAATCTACGGCCCTGAGGCGGCGCTGTTCGCGGAGCTCTTCAACCCCAGGATCCGCTACTCGGGCATCTCCTTCGTGTATCAGTTCTCGGGCATCTTCGCCAGCGGCATCACCCCGGTGATCGCCACCTATCTGCTGCAGAAGGGCAATGGCGATCCGTGGCTGATCTGCGCCTACGTCCTCTTCGCCGGCCTGGTCAGTGCCCTGTCGGCATCGTGGATCGGACGCCGCAAGCGTCACGAAACCCTGCTCGAAGCGATTCCCGCCCGCGCCTGAACGACCCTGCCGGGGGTGAAGAAACAGCATCACCCCCGGATCGGGCCGCACGTGTTGTGGAGTGCGCGTGCAAGCTCCCCCATTCCGAAACGCATGCATTATCCTGTCAGGATCCTTCCCTTGACCGGATTGACACCATGCCGCAAACCACGCCTTATCAGGAAAGCTCGCTTTCGCGCAGCGAGATTGACGAACTCGACGAAGCCGTCGTATTGAACTTCGGTACCGATTGGTGCGGGCACTGCAACGCAGCAGCTCCCCTGATTGCGGCGGCAATGGCCCGGCATCCGGGGATACGACAGATCAAGGTCGAAGACGGCCCCGGCCGGCGCCTTGGGCGCAGTTTCAGCGTCAAGCTGTGGCCGTCGCTGATCTTCGTGCGCAAGGGGCAGGAGATTGCGCGCCTCGTGCGTCCGGGCAAACAGGAAGACATCGAACAGGCCTTGCAGGCGCTTGAGTCTGCGGCGTGACCCCCTGCGACTTCAGCCAGCTCGACCGCGCGGGGCTCAACCTGCAGGCCGTGTTCAACCTTGACAGCCTGCCCCCGGGTATCCGTTCGCAGTTGCAGCAATACATGGAAGACGGCGCGAAATTCCGCCAGCTCATTCTGATTGGCAACGCCGGCGCGCAGCTGTGGCCGGCAGTCAAGGCAGCGGGAATCGCGAGCCCCGACCCGATCGACGATTTCAGCGTCCGCACCGTGACGGACTGGTTCAACACCTGCTTTGGCACGCGCCACCGCAAGCTCATTTACCCGGGCAATACACCCGTTGGCCTGCAGGCGCTTGGCCGCCTTGCGGGCTGGCACCACGCCTCACCCTTCAAGGTCGGGATCAACCAGGATTGGGGCACCTGGTTCGCCTACCGGGTGGTCTTGCTCGCAGATACCTTGCTCCCGCTTGCACCGCCAGGGCACGCACCCTCGCCCTGCGACAACTGTAGCGACAGGCCGTGCATTGCGGCCTGCCCTGCGCAGGCAATGACGTCCGACGAGTTCGACCTGAACCGGTGCATCGACTACCGCCGCAGGCCCGGCTCGCGCTGTGCAGCGACTTGCGTCGCCCGTCTTGCCTGTCCGGTCGGTTCCGCGCACCGCTATCCGTCGGAGCAGATCGCGCACGGGTACTCGAACTCCCTCAGGATGATCGAGCACTACCGGAACATGAGCGCGACAAGCAAGATGAAATGATGGCAAACGGGCAGCAGGTCAAAAACGACATGCTGCACCCGTTCGCATCACATCACTTGATCAGCATGTCGTTCTTGACCGAACTCACCCCCGAAACCCCACGCGCCACCTCGATTGCCTTGTTCGCCATTGCCCGCGAGGTCACGAACCCGCTGAGCTGAACGACGCCCTTGAAGGTTTCAACGTTGATCTCTGCAACCTTGAGCATCGGTTCATTGAAGATGGCGGCCTTCACCTTGGCTGTGATCACGGTGTCGTCCACATATTCGCCCGTACCGGCCTTCTTGTCGGTGCTGGCGCATCCGGCGACCGTCAATAACGAGAAAGCCAGGAAAAGTGCGCTGAGATACTTGCCGAATTGCATCATGATGAGCTCCTG
>JALNWS010000091.1 GCA_023230755.1 Azoarcus sp. | reverse complement strand
GTTGCCACTCTGCTTGTCGCGGTGCTTGCCGTTGCAGTTCCAACCCCGGCCACGACCCAATCAGCCCAATCGCCCGCATCGACTGACGCCGGCCCGCCGGCAACGGTCACCGTGGCCGATGGGCCCGGGCCCGCCATGGTGCATGTCGACCACGCGCAGGATGCCCCCTATTACGAGGCCTGCGCTCGTCAAGGGCTCAACGAGTCGGAGTGCGCTGGGCGGCTGATCTGGTTCAAGGCCACTGCGGGCAACGAACGCTTTCACACCTATGTATTCCAGCAGCGCGTCGGCGTGCTGATCGACTGGTTTCGCGTATTGAGGGCCGACCAGCGCGACGATCGCTTTCGCGCCTGGGGCATCATCAACGACCCCTCCTGCTGCACACCCGGATCGCCCAATTGCCCCGCGAAGACCCTCGATGAAACCTACGGTCTCGACTGGTGCCCCGGCGACGAAGAGCTGCTTGGCTACGTCGGCCGCCAGGGCTACCCCGACCCCGCCTGTGATTTTCGCGATGCGCCGCTGCGAGCGGACGATCCCCACGCGACCACCGATCAGCGCCAATCGGCATGCGACCTCCGGTTCGGCACCTCGACTGGCGCCCTTGGCATCCGGAAGTTTCCCAACCCCCGCTTCGACAAGGCCGCGTGGCAACGTCTGAATGGTTCGCTGGGCACCTGGGAAGGCTTCAACCGTCCGATCGCTGCCGCTGGCGGCCATCGTGACGCCGCACGTTCCCACCTCCAGGACGGATCCGTCGAACCGCCTTTCCTCATCGGCACCGCATGCGGCGCCTGTCATATCGCCTTCGACCCGTTGAATCCACCGGATGACCCGGCAAGTCCCAAGTGGGAGAACATCAAGGGACTGATCGGAAACCAGTACACGCGCATCTCCGAGATCATGGTGTCGGGCATGGCGAGCAACACGCTGGAATGGCAGATGTTTGCCCATGCGCGCCCCGGCGCCTCGGACACATCGGCGATTCCGACCGACCAGGTCAATAATCCCGGCACCATCAACGCCCTGATCAACATCGCAAAACGCCCCGTTTTTGCAGGTGAGTCGGTGCTCAAGTGGCGCAAGGTGAACACTTGCGGAGAGGATAAGGACGAGGCTGCGTGCTGGTGTGAACCGGGCCGCGACGGCAAATGCTGGAAGAAGTCGCTGCAGCAGGACACCGTGCATCACATCCTGAAGGGTGGTGAAGACTCGATTGGTGCGCTCGAGGCGATTCAGCGCGTCTATTTCAACATTGGTTCCTGCTCCGAACAGTGCTGGATGAACCATCTGTCCGATCTGCGCCAGCTCGATCCCCAGCAGCGGGGCTTCGGCCAGACGCCATTCAACATCGCGCAGTGCCGACGCGACTGTCCGAGCTTCCGTGCGGTCGAAGACAGGTTGACGAACATCCTCGACTTTTTCATGTCTGCCGAAGCGCACGTAACCGATTTGCGCGATGCACGAGAGAACGCCCTGCGCGCAGTCTCCCCTGCCTCCCGCTACACCGAGCAGGATCTGATCGCCGATCTCGAGCAGTCTTTCGGCAGAGGCGCCGTGGCGCAAGGACGCAACATCTACGCGAAGACCTGCGCACGCTGCCACTCGAGTCAGCAGGAGGGAGCGGATGGCCAGTTCGTGAATGTGGACTTCCACAAGCTCGACCTAGAAACCGGCCTGCGCCAGGACTGGCTCGGCAGCGACCGGCCGACGCCCGTCTCCGAGGTCGGCACCTTCCGTTGCCGAGCACTGCACTCCAATCACATGAGTGGGCGAATCTGGCAGGAGTTCGGCTCGGAAACCCTGCGCGCGCAACCGCCAGACCCCAACGTGAAGGAAGCCGGAGATGGCGGGCGCGGTCATTACCGCAACATCTCGCTGCTCAACCTGTGGGCACACGCGCCCTTCATGCACAACAACGCGATGGGACCGGAGCTGTGCGGCAAGCCCCGGAACGCAGCCAACGATTTCTACGGACAACGCCCACGCTACGTGGATCACAACAACAAACTGCTTCCGGCCGATCAGCAGCCCGCATGTTTCGAGTATGACCCGAGTGTCGAGGGCCGCTTCCGCCTCTATGTGGAATCGATGCACGAACTGCTCAACCCGGCACAACGCATTCCCAAGGTGACCTTGCTCAGCCAGGACATCACCCTGCGCATGGGTCCCCGGCTCTGGGACGGCACGGACAAGGAAACCCTGCTCGGCTTCGAGCTCACCATTCCGAGCGAGATAGACGGCCGTGGCGTCACCGCGGGCACCATCGGCAACTTCCAGCACAAGCAATTCATCGTCGATCTGGTCAGGGCAAAGATGGCGCCGAAGGCGCTGCAGGCCGAGCTCACCAGCCGCCTCGGCGCCGAAGCCGGAAAGAAAGTCTTCACCGACCTGAAAGCCATCACCGGCGAGCTTGCCGGAAAACCGAATGCGCTGGTCGCAGCCTTGCAGGCTCGCCCCTATCTGATCAAGCAGACCTATAGCAGCTGTACCGCCGAGATCGAGAATGACGGCCACCGCTTTGGCGAAGACCTGTCCGACGCGGACAAGAACGCCCTCATCGCTTTCCTTGCGACACTCTGACCCCTGGAAACGCCATGATCAAAGACACCCTGCTCTCCCGCTCCACCTGTGTCGCCGTCGCGCTGTCGGTCTCTGCCTGCGGTTTTTTTGACAGCGCAGACAAGGCCGCCCCCGAGATTCCGTTCGCGCCCTATGCAGAGGACTACGCGGGCAAGCCCGACTTCGCACAGCTTGAATACCAGCACCCCATCCCGACCGCCGACCTGTACAAGATCACGCCCAAGAACCTGTCCTTCCTCGATCAGGAACAGGTGGATCAGATCTATGCGCGGCTCAGCGCAGGCCCGATTCCGGATGGCGCCTTCGAAGGCGATCTGTTTTTTCCGCGTGGCAGCAGCGGCAAGCTGCGTCTGTCCGAGATTGCCGGAGGAGGCCTGAAAGGCCTGCTGGTCAATGTGGTCGGGGCCAAGCTCGACCTCGTCGGCGAAACCTTGTGGAAAGGCAAGGTTTTCTACAGGGATGAGCGCGTGCTGCGTAATCGCATCGAAGATCTGTCCGCACTTAAGAAACTCGGTCTGGTTGAGGAGAGCCCCGACAATCCACTTCAGAAGGCCACATTCAACGGCAAGGATCAGTGGCTGCTGTTCCCCGCAAAACTCTATTGCGGCCAGAGCCTGCTCGATGGCCGCCGCGAGTCGATCATCATCGACTATGCGTTTACCGATGATCTGCCGGCCTACCGACGCATGCCGGACGTCCTTGCGGGGCGCGACGGCTTCGCAATCCGCGATGAGATCCGCATGGTGTACCCGGGTTTCTATCTCGGCCGTGCCTACATGGACCGTGCCTTCGTGGTGAACTTCGTTCTCTACAACAAGGAGATTTCCGAGCGCGCCCGTGACGAGTTCACCAAGACAGGTCAGGTACAGCAGGACTGCTGGACCGGAACACAACAACGGATTGTGCAGGTGAAGGACGCAGGCCAGGGCTGACGCACGGACACAGGTGCAGGCTCACGCCCGCCTGCCCCCTTCACGGATTCGGGAAAGGCTTGCAGGTCCGCGCCGGGGCACCCGGCGATATTCTGGAGACAAAGCATGCTTCGAACAGCCCCCCGATCCGCACTGCTGACGCCGGCGCTGAGGTGGGTACTGTCCTGCGTAGCTTTCATCTTCATTGGCGCGGCCGCAGCCGAACCTGCTGGCGAAACACTCCCCCCGAAAGGGCGTGCCCTCTTCGACCGCCTGCTTTCGAGTCAAGGCGACGGCGACCCTAAGGTTCCGTATCCCTTTGCCAGGCTGCTGCAACGTATCTCGTTCGAGCTCGACGACAGCGCCCCCTCTGGCGGCCTTTCGGTGGTCCTGATCCCGCTCGGCCGGTCCTTGCAAAGGCATGCGGCTGGCGACGCCGAAGCCTTCCGCTATCCCCGCGTGGTTGCAGCGGCAACCGGATCGCCCCCCCGTGACGCAGCACCCGGCCACCCCTATCTGAAGGATCGGCTCTACATCGCCTATCACGAGAAGGCTGCCGCGCTTGAAGTGATCAGCTACAACGACGAAGCCGCCCGCTTCGAATTTCAGCTGGTCAGGAATTATCGGGCTGGGGCCACAGCAGAAGTGGGCTATGCCAACCGCAGTCTGTGCCTGTCCTGCCATCAGAACGCGGGGCCGATCTTCTCCCGTCAATCATGGGACGAGACAAGCGCCAACCCGGACATTTCCGCCCGTCTGGCCGCCACCGGTCTGTCGTATTACGGACTGAACTGGCGCAGCGGCGTCGACGTACCCGACGCGATCGATAGCGCCGTCAGACGTGCCAACCTGCTTGCCACCGCACAGCAGCTCTGGCAGCGCGTTTGTGTCTCCACTACGCACGAGGCCACCATCCGGTGCCGGGCTACCGCATTGAAGCAGGCCCTCCGTTACCGGCTTGGTGCCAGCCTGCCGGCAGTCTTTGGCCCAGGCACGGACCAATCGCTGACAAACCCCATGCTTGCAGCCTGGCACACGCACTGGCCCGAAGGCATCCCCATCCCCGACCCGCAAGTGCCCAATCGCCAGCCCTTCGCCGGGGTTCCACCGGGGGAGCGCACACCCGACAAGGCTGAGCTCTACCGCTACGCCGACATCGGCATCGCCTTCGATCCCATGGTGCTGCGCGCACCGCTCGAAATCTGGCACGGTCACGACGTCGCAGACCTGCGCCGCTTCGTCCAGGTCTTGTCGATGTTCTTTTCCCGGACCGATATCCTGCAGATCGACCACGCCCTCACCAGCGTCAGAGATCCCGCCAGTCGCAACACGTCGCTGATCTGCAGCGAGCGTGAAAGCACCAGCCACAACCGGATTGACCTCGACTGCCACGGCGATCACGGCCACCTGTTGCTGGCGCGTCTCAACCTGCAAGCAGGGGAGATCTCGGGTGGAAGCATCGACCGCCTGCAGCTCGACGAAAGCAACATCGGCGCGGTCGGCATCGGCACACCGCATCAGAGTGCAAGTAACACCCTGCACTTTGCGCTGAAGCGAGACGGCAGCAGCGTACGCACACCGGCGGGCGACACCATCCGCAGTCTGACCGTAACCAGGGCAACGGAAAGCCGCCCCGCGCTGGCGAGTCTCGAAATCGTCGCCGACCTGCCCCCGCTCGATCTCGCCATCGATGCGATTGCCGCATCCACGCTCAACGGCACCAGCGATGCGCTCGGTGACGGGCCGCTGCGCAGAATCGCCATCCTCGCACCGTTGTTCGAGCACCTTGGCATCCGACCCGCCATCTCCCCCGAACAGCACACTGAACGCTCCCCCGCCCGCGTGGCGGAAGTCGGCCTGCTGCGATCAACCGGATGGCCGGCCGACCTGCAGCCTTTTGCGCGCCAGTGCGGACAGTGTCACGCCGACGCGACGGCGTTTCCGCCCGGTTTCCTGCGCGGTGACGACAGCCAGGTGCGCAGCACGCTCGACACCTGCGCAGAACGCATGCTCTACAGACTGACGATGAACCTGACACCAACCACCGCGCGCACGAAGACCCCGATGCCTCCCCCTGCTGCTGCGCATGCGCCTGCGTTTGCCCATTCTGCCGATCTGCCAGCCATGCTCGGCCAGCTGGGTGCGCTGTTGAAAGCACGCGGCAGCAATCCCGATGCGGTGATGTCGCGGGCCTACGCCACGCTTCCGCCCTGTCGTGTGCGCAACATGAATGAAGCGGCGCAAGGAGATCCCTCGTGAGTTCAGTCTCCCCCCCGGTCACCGCCACAAAGCGTTCGCGACTGCGCTGGCTGTTGCGCCTGCTGCTCTGGCTGCCCTGGTTACTGATCGCGGCCGGTGCGCTTTACGCAGCGCTGCGTTTCCTGCCCGACAGGGCCGTGACCCATGCCGATCCAGTGGAGCATTTCAAGTACGGCTCGACCGGCGGTGAGCGTGAATCCGGCTTTCCGTACTGGATCTGGAAGGCGCTGCCGCAGGTCTGCGCCGAGGACCTGCCCGGGTCCGGATACGCGTCGCTCGGCATGAGCTACGAACCGGGTCACGACCTGCCGGTTGGCGTCTCCCTGCGACGCAACCTGGGCATCGACCGCGTCTTTCTCAATTGCGCGGTGTGCCACACCAGCACCGTGCGCGAAACCGCGGACAGCCCGCCACGCCTGATCGTCGGCATGCCGGCACACCGTTTCGACATCCGCGCCTTCGAGTCATTCTTCTTCAACTGCGCCGCCGGGCCGAAGTTCTCGTCCGCCTTCATCGTGCCCGAGATCGAGCGCCTCGCCGGTGGCATCAGCCTCATCGACCGTTATGTGGTCTATCCAGTTGCCATCTCACTCATGCGCGAGCGCCTGCTGATGCTGCGAGGGCGGTTCGATTTCGTGTTCGAGCAGCCTGACTGGGGCCCCGGCCGCGTCGACACCTTCAATTCGGCGAAGGTCTTGTTCAACTTCCCGATGAAGCAGCTTCCTGCACACGAACTGCTCGGCGCGTCCGATTTTCCGTCGATCTGGAACCAGCGCAAGCGCACCGTCCGCGATGACGGCGAGCGCATGGAACTGCACTGGGACGGCAACAACACTCACACCGAGGAACGTAACAAGAGCGCGGCCTTTGGCACCGGCACCACGCCGCCGACCATCGACCTCACGGCCATCGCCCGCGTGGAGGACTGGTTGCTCGACCTGAGCCCGCCGCCATGGCCCTGGCCCATTGATCTCCCGCTGGCGGAACACGGCGCATCCATTTACGCGGCAAATTGCGCCCGTTGTCACGGCGCCAGCGGAAAGGACTTTCGTGGCGCGCTGGTCGGGCACGTGACGCCCATCGCGGACATCCGCACCGATCGCGCCCGGCTCGATTCCTACAGCCGTGATCTGGCCGTAAACCAGGCCACGCTCTACGCCGGCTACCCGCACCGCTTCAAGCATTTCCGCAAGACCCACGGCTACGCCAACATGCCGCTCGACGGCATCTGGCTGCGTGCCCCCTACCTGCACAATGGTTCGGTGCCAACGCTGCGCGATCTGCTTGAGCCCACGGCAAACCGTCCTGTGCGGTTTTTCCGCGGCAGCGATGTGTACGACCCCCGACGCGTCGGCTTTGCTTCCGGCAGCCCCTCCGCACGCGCTACCGGCCCTCTCCCCTTTCTCTTCGACACCACGCTGCCAGGCAACGGCAATGGCGGCCATGAGGGTGCAGCCTATGGCACGACGCTCTCGGCCGCAGACAAGGATGCGCTGGTCGAGTACCTGAAAACGTTCTGACAAGGAGTGCCACCATGCACCACGTCGTCCGAACCGCCTGTCGCGGCCGCAGTCTGCTTACCGCACTCCTCGTGCTGCTGGTACTGGGCGCAGCGGGTGGCACATTCGCGTGGTACAAGTTCTTCCGCGAAGAGCCCCAGCCCGAATGGATCACCGGTGACCCTGACATGCGCTTCAAGTACGGATCCATCGGCGCCGAACGTGACGCCGGCATTCCGTACTGGATCTTCTATGTGCTGCCGCGCATCTTCCCCGACAAGCTGCCCGGGCCGGGGGGATACGCCTCGTTCGGTGTGGTGTGGGAAGAAGGGCAGGAACTGCCGGTCGGTTTCTCCAAGAAGGTCGTGGGCTTTCCAAGGGTCGCGAACAATTGTGCGGCGTGCCACACGGCGAGCTATCGCGAACGCACCGACTCGAACCCGGTCTTCGTGCCAACCGGCCCCAGTCACACGCTCAACCTCTGGGCCTTTTTCCGCTTTCTGGTCGACTGCGCGAAAGATCCCCGCTTCAACGCCGACAATCTGATGGCCGAGATTCGGCTGGTGACCGACATGTCCGTGCTCGACCGGCTCATCTACCGCTTCCTGATCATCCCGATCACGAAGAAAACCCTGCTGGAACGGGAAACGCAGTTCGCCTGGCTCTATCGCGAGGACTTCCCGCCCTGGGGGCGCGGACGTGACGACGCGATGAACCTGACCAAGTACTTCATGATCCGCTGGCCGATGGACGACAGCTTCGGCCCCACCGACATGCCCTCGCTGTGGAATCTGGGCAAGTACAAGCCCGAGGACGGCATGCGCATGAACTTCGCCGGCGACAGCCATGACCCGTACTCGGTCATCATCGACTCGGCGCTCGGACTGCTCGGTGCGCCCCCGAAGGACAACGCGGAATTTCTGGCCGAGGTGCGCTGGCTCCAGTCCTACGTATCAGCCAAGCGGGCCCCCGCCTATCCGTTCGCGATCGATGAGACAGAAGCCGCGCGGGGAAAGAACGTGTTCGACGCCACCTGCGCCAGTTGCCACGCGTCGGCCCGCACCGGTACCGTCATCCCGATCGCGGAGGTTGGCACCGACACGAACCGCCTCGACACCTGGAACGAGAAAGCCGCGCGCGAGGCTAACGCAGTGGTGCGTGACATGGGTATCGATCGTCCCGGACTCGTCGAGGCGCCGCTCACCGGCTATGTCGCCGCATTTCTGGACGGCATCTGGCTGCGGGCGCCTTACCTGCACAACGGGTCGGTCCCGACCCTGCACGATCTGCTCGAACCCACCGCCAGCAGACCCGCCACATTCTGGCGCGGATACGATCTGTACGACCCTGAACGAGTGGGTTTTGTCACCCGGGGCGCGGAGGCGGAACGCATCGGCTCGCGCCATGAGGTCGCAGCCAAAGGCGGCGGCAACGCGGGGCACACCTTCGGCACGGACCTGAGCGCTCCCGACAAGCGTGCCCTCATCGAATACCTGAAAACCCTGTAGATGGCGACTGCTCGACGCTGGCGGTGCGGTTTTCTTCTGCTGCGCATGGCGGCTGCGACCTATTCATGGCAACACCTCATCCGAATCGCGGCATAATCGCAACCATCCCGATTTGATCTCCGGCAGCGACCGGGACTCGGCACCTACCCCGCAGAGGGCCGGAGACTGCGCGCTCTGCACACACCCGAATCGACCTCAATGCAATCAGTCGTCACCTTCGCCGCACTGCTCGCCGTTGCTGTTTTTCTCGTACCCTTCTTCAAGCGTGCGGGCCTCGGCACGGTGCTGGGCTACCTTGTTGCGGGCGTGCTGATCGGCCCCTGGGGCGTGAGTGTGGTGCACGATCCGGAGAACCTGCTGCATACCGCCGAACTCGGCGTCGTGCTGCTGCTGTTCATCATCGGGCTGGAGCTTCAGCCCAGCCGCCTGTGGGCGCTGCGCAAACCGGTGTTCGGGCTTGGCACGCTGCAGTTCTTCGGCGTGGGCGCGCTGCTCATCGGCGTCGCCAGGCTACTCGGACTGGACTGGGCCGAGGCCGTTCTGGCCGGACTCGCCTTGGCCTTGTCGTCCACTGCATTCGTGTTGCCAACGCTGGCCGAGCGCAATGAGCTGCACAGCCGCTACGGGCGCGAGACTTTTGCCATGCTGCTGTTTCAGGACTTGATGGTGATCCCGTTGCTGGCGCTGCTCCCGCTGCTCGGCGCCGAGAAGGCGGAAGGCAGCGTGTCACCGGTCATCGGCCTGGTCGTGCTTGGCGTGGTGATCGCAATCGGACGGCCATTGCTCGATCGCGTGTTTCGTCATGTCAGCCGCATCGACAGCCGCGAGATGTTCACCGCCGCGGCGCTGGCCACCGCGCTCGGCCTCGCCCTGTTGATGGAAGCCAGCGGCTTGTCGATGTCGCTCGGCGCCTTCGTTGCCGGTGTGCTCCTGTCCGACTCTGACTTCCGTCACGAACTCGAAGGCTCGATCGCACCCTTCCAGGGCCTGCTGATGGGCTTCTTCTTCATCGCCGTAGGCATGGGGATCAACCTGGGCATGATCGTGCAGCACCCGATCAACGTCATCGGCTTTACGGTCGGCCTGCTGGCGATCAAGGGTTTCGGGCTCTACGGTCTGCGCCGACTGGTTGGTGGCGGGGCGAAGGAGTCCCGCATGGAGGCGCTTGCGCTGGCGCAGTGCGGCGAGTTCGCCTTCGTGCTGTTTGGCGTTGCGCGGGCAAGCTCGCTGCTGCCCTTGGATGTGGTAGAGCAACTGACCCTCGCAGTCGCGCTGTCAATGGCGATTGCGCCCTTGCTGTTCATCATCGGCGACCGCATCAACGCCAAGGAGGTGGCCAGCCAGCCTGAGCGCCCTGCCGACGAAATGCCCGACGAACCCAACCCGGTCGTCATCGCCGGCTTTGGCCGGGTCGGGCAGATCATCGGCCGGATCCTGCGTGTGCGTGGCGTGCCTTTTACCGCCCTCGACAAGGACCTGGACGAAGTGGACATGGTGCGTCGCTTTGGCGCCCAGGCCTATTACGGCAACGCGGCTCACCTTGAGGTGCTCGACGCGGCCCGCGTGGGCGAGGCCAAGGTTCTGATCCTTGCGATCGACGACATCGAAACCTCGATACGCTGTGCCGAACTGGTACGCAAGCATTTCCCGCACGTACAGATTGTTGCCCGGGCGCGCGACCGTTTTCACGCCTATCGCCTGATGGACCTCGGAGTAACGCTGCAGATGCGCGAAACGTTCAAGTCGAGTCTCGCCCTGGCCACCATGACCTTCGAGGCGCTCGGCAAGCCGCCTGCAGCCGCCCAGCATATTGTCGATCTGTTCGCACGCAACGACCAGGAACTGCTCAAGCGGCAACAGGCGCTCTACCACGACGAAAGCCAGCTGATTCAGTCAACGAAGGACGCCTACAAGGAACTGGCTGCACTGCTGGAGCAGGAGTTGGCCGCAGCAGCCAAACCCGACGCGGAAAAAGCGCCCCCCAAGTCCTGAGCGGCGGCACCGGAGCGGGTCTTGCTCAACCGGTCTGACTGTAGACCCGCATCCACTGCAGAATCACTGCGGCCTGCTCGCTAGCGGCGGCCCATTCGTGCTCGGGGCTTGCCGCCCCGTTTGCCAGTGCATCGCCCAGCGCGACCCAACTCGCCCAATCCACCTCCGGCATCGCCTCCCGCCCTTGTGCAGGCAGTGATGCAGCGGCGTCGGCTATGGCACGCAAACGGGCGAGTACGGTCCGCCGCATCAGACGACTGCGCGCAAACTCCTCGGCGCCCAGCCCTTCAACCAACGTCAGTATGTCGGTTGCGGCAGCCTCCACCCGGCTGATGGTATTGGTCATCATCTCTTCAACAGTCATGCGCTCTGGCTCCGTAACGATGGCAGGTTGAAACTGACCTCAGCAATTTGAGCGCCAGGCGGAACATCCTGTCCGTGTTGATGATGGACTGTCGCAAAGCCGACAATCACCCCGCATGCGGGGTGGTTTCCACACATCCGCGGCACCCCGCGCCCGCGCTTACTCCAGCATTCAAGCGGCCTGCGTCCTGTCGGCACGATCTGGTATCGGATTTGCAAGGTGCGAACCATGAACTCCGCAGATGCCGTCATGCCCGCAACACCCCCGACGCTCTCCGCACTCGATGTGGTGAAGCTGTACCACGACCGCAGCAAACACCGCTTCGAGGCTTATGCGCAGGGTCCGGGCATGCTCGACTGGGACGCCCAGCCAGCCGCCTTTCGCCGCTATGAAGGTGCGCCCACCGTCGTCCTGCCCCTGATCAGCGACGGCCAGCAGAACCCTGCGCTGCACGAAGCACTCGAACGACCTTTCGCGGGGATCGCCGACACCCGTCAGCCTCCAGGCCTCGTCAGCCTCGGTGCGCTGTTGCAGCTCGCGCTGGGGATTACGGCATGGAAGACGCTTGGCCCGGACCGCTGGGCAGTGCGTGCCAACCCCTCAAGCGGCAACCTCCATCCCGTCGAAGCGTGGCTGATCACACGTGGAATCGAGGGCCTGGTCGACGGCGTCCATCACTACCGCCCAGAGGATCATGTTCTGGAACTGCGCGCACGCGATGACACAGATACCGTACCGCAGCAGGCCGACGCTGAACTGCGCATTGCCTTGAGCACCGCAATGTGGCGCGAAGCCTGGAAGTACGGAGAGCGGGGCTTTCGCTACTGCCAACTTGACGTTGGCCACGCAACCAGTTCGATCGCACACGCGGCAGCCGTGCTGGGCTGGTCGACACACGAACTCAGACCGGGTTCACACAGCCTGTCGCACCGGCTCGGGCTGGACCGGGACGATGATTTCCCGCCAAGTCGACACCCACAGTCCGAACGCGAGGAAGCCGAGATTCTGCTTGCGGTCGGGTTCGACGGCACTGCACCGCCCACACCTCAACCGGATCCGTTGTTGTCGACCACGAACGTCCAGTGGTTCGGAAAGGCTTCACAACTCGACCCGTTCCCACGCTATCGCTGGCCGCTGATCGACGATGTCGCCCGGGCGACGCGCCGGCACCACGACACGGCCCTTGACCCCACGCCTGCAGCCCCCACGCCGGTCTGGCCGGGTGCCTCGGTCACCGGACACGGCGCAGCGGACATCATGCTCGCCCGACGCAGTGCGCAACGCTTCGATAGTGGCAAGCAGATGAGTCACGCCGATTTCATTGCCGTGTTACAGGTGCTGGGAGACCGCTTGCAGGACGGCCGGTTGTCTGCGTCGATCTCGGGAATGATGGCCGCGCTTTTCGTACACCGGGTCGACACGCTCACACCCGGAATCTACCTCCTTGCCGCCGGCAACAACCCGCCTCCTGCTGACCCTTGGGGGGAACCGGTGGCAACCGTTTTCTGCGCACGGGGCGAAAGCGCGGGACTCGTGCGCTTGCGCAGCTTCGGGCAGGTTGAACTCCATCGACTGGCACGCAGCCTGCACTGTCATCAGGACATCGCGGCCAATGCCTGTCTCGCACTCGGCCTGATCGCCCCCTTTGACGACGCCATCAGCGCCGACCCCGCAGCCTACCGCGACCTGCTCCGGGCGGCAGGACAGACGGGGCAGGCGCTCTACCTGCTTGCCGAACGTCTCGGCCTCCGCGGCACCGGCATTGGCTGTTTCTTCGACGATCCGGTGCACAAGCTACTGGGACTTTCCGGCAGCAGCCATCAGACCCTGTACCACTTCACGATCGGCCTGCCGATCGACGACTCAAGAATCGAATCCGCCCCGGCCTACCCCGCCGATCGCGCCCTGCATCAGCCCGTCAACCGGACGCCAACATGATGAATACCGAAACCCTTACCGTCTCCCAGCCAACCAGCCGTCAGGCCCACCGCATCTCCGCCGAGGATGCGGCCGACATGATATTGCGCTATCGCGACGGCGTGCTGCCTGCGCTCGCACTGTTCGATGTGCGTGACGAAAACAGCTATCTCGCCGCGCATATTGACGAAGCGATCCGCCTCGCCGAAGCCTCTTTCCCGCAACAGATCCGGGGGCTGAACCGCAGCACGCCGGTGCTGATCTGCTGCTATCACGGCAATGCCAGCCGCACCTGGGCGCAGTGGTTCGCGGACTTCCGCTTCCCCGAGGTCTATAGCGTGGATGGCGGCTACCCGGCCCTCTCCCGCGCACTCGCTACATGCCACGCCGGCCAGCAAGGCACGCCGGTCGCAGGCATGGACGCCCGCGCCGAACTCCTCGCTTTTCTGCAGACACACGGGTTCGACCCTTTCGACCTCAACGCACCGCGTCAGCACGGCCTGACAGCGCTGATGCGCGCGGCACTCACTGGGCATGAGGGCGTGACCGACGCCCTCCTCGCCTGCGGTGCTGACGTTTCCCGCCGCAACATGGACGGCAACAACGCCCTCTGGCTGGCCTGCGTATCGGGCAATGCCGCGATCGTGCGCAGGCTCGTGCAGGCAGGCATCGACATCGACAACCGCAACGACATGGGGGCGACCTGCCTGATGTACGCCGCCTCCGCCGGCAAGGCCGAGATGGTCGCCCTGCTGCTTGAATGCGGCGCCGACCCGTTGCTGGTCAATTTCGATGACGCCCGTGCGGTGGACCTCGCCGCCACCCGCAGCTGCCTCCAACTGCTTCGCCACACGATCGGATGACTGCCGCCATGACCAGCTCAATGCCCCCAAAGTACCGCGCCCTCTCTCATTTGCTGAGTACCCTGGAACACGCGCTCGAAGACGGCCTGATCGAACTCGATGAACGCTGGCGCGACAACGAAGAGGCCGTCGGTCTGCTGCTGCCGGGAGACGCAGCGCTTGCAGCCTTCGTGTTCACCTACGGTCAGCCGCCCGGACGCTATGGGGTCGAACTCTCATTCCCCGAGGCGGGCAGCCCGCCGCCGCCCGCCGAGCCGCTGGTGCGGGAAGAGCTCAGCCTGGCGCGCCTGCTCGGCGTTCTGCGCACCCATTTCGGACTGCCGGAAGCCGCCTGAGCAGCCCCAGTCCAGGCGCCACCAACCCCAGCCAATCTCACTGATCAAGACCAGGAGCACAGCATGGCAAACATCGGCATCTTCTTCGGCACCGACACCGGCCGCACCCGACGCATCGCCAAGTCGATCGCGAAGAAACTCGGCGATGCAGCCGCCGATCCGCTCAACGTCAACAAGGCGACGGCCGACGATTTCCTCGCCTACGACGCCCTCATCATCGGCACCCCGACGCTGGGCGACGGCGAACTGCCCGGCCTCGAGTGCGGTGCCCAGACCGCAAGCTGGGCCGAATTCCTGCCTCAGCTCGACGGTGCCGACATGAGCGGCAAGGTCGTTGCCATCTTTGGACTCGGCGACCAGGAGAAATACGGCAACGAATTCTGCGACGCGATGGCCGACCTCTACGACTGCGTCACCACCTGCGGTGCAAACGTGATCGGCACCTGGCCGGTCGACGGCTACACCTTCAAGAGCTCCCAGGCCGTGATCGATGGCAGTTTTGTCGGTCTCGCACTCGACCACGACAACCAGCCCACGCTTACCGACGAGCGTGTCGATGCCTGGCTGGCCGGGATCACGCCGGCACTGATGGCTGCCGCCGGCTGACCGCCCCCTGTCCACGCCCGCGCCATGCGCGGGCACCCCGGAACACCCCCATCGTAACGGAGCCCATCATGGCAAAACCCAAGAAACACGTTCTCGTCTGCGTCCAGGGCCGCCCCGCCGGCCACCCCCGCGGATCCTGTCAGCAGAAGGGCTGCAACGAGGTCTATCAGGGCTTCATGGAAGCCTTTCAGGCCCGTAACCTGTGGGCGGACTACGCCGTGACCAATACCGGCTGCATCGGCCCCTGCTCCAATGGCCCGAGCGTGCTGGTGTATCCGGAAGGCGTGATGTACTCAGGCGTCAGTGCAGCCGATGTCGGCAGCATCATCGACGAGCATCTCATCGGCGACAAGCCGGTCGAGCGCCTGCTGGCGCCGGCCAGCGTGTGGTGACCGCCATGAGCACTGCATTCTGCTCACCCGGCGACGTCGTGTTCGCACTCGACGCCATCCACAACGACGGCAGCATTCCCGATATCGACGCCGGCGCGCTGCTCGCTGCGGCCGGAACCCGTGGCGTGGTGGTGAAGACCGGTCATGTCGAGGCCGCCCCCGACATCGACATCATCCTGGTGCGCTTCGAGGGCGAGGACGATGTGCTCGGCCCCCCGGTCGGATGCCTGGTCGAAGAGTTGCGGCTGGAGCCCGTC
>JALNWS010000090.1 GCA_023230755.1 Azoarcus sp. | reverse complement strand
CGGGCGGCGTTGATCAAGGCCGCCTCGATTGCTTCCTGCACGGCGTCTTCAGCCAGCGCGGCGTCACGCAGTTGCAGTTGCGCAAAGCGCAGCATGTCGCGCCGAAGTTCGGTCAGCAGGACCGGGTCGGCCAGGGCGTCTGCCGGCGATGTCGGTTGGGTGTTCGTTTGGGCACGCACCATGCGTGGTCTCCGGGGCCGGTTGGTCGGGCGATGCATTAATCACGGCAGGCTTCGGTCTTGTCGGCGGCACTTGCGCACGGGCCAGGGGGCCCTGCGCATACGCCACCGGTCATGAGTCGGTCCTGACCGCCGATTCTTACACCCTGCCGCGATCAGGCCTCGACATGGCGCAGGGACAGGTCCAGGGCACGCACGTCCTTGGTCAGGCTACCGATCGAGATGCGGTCTACGCCGGTCTCTGCAATCTCGCGGACGCGCTCAAGATTGACCCCGCCTGAAGCTTCGAGTTCGGCGCGGCCCTGGTTGATGGCAACGGCCTCACGCATGTCGTCGAGGCTCATGTTGTCGAGCAGAATCATGCTGACGCCGGCGTCAAGCGCATCGCGCAGTTCGTCCAGACTCTCTACCTCGACTTCGATGAAGACGTTCGATGGCGCGATGATGCGAGCCTGGTCGACGACTTCCTGAATGCCGCCGGCCGCGATGATGTGGTTCTCCTTGATCAGGATACCGTCGTAAAGACCAATGCGGTGATTGACGCCACCGCCGACTGCGACTGCGTACTTCTGTGCCAGACGCAGGCCGGGCAGGGTCTTGCGGGTGTCCACGATGCTTGCCTGAGTGCCTGCGACGGCATCGACGAAGCGGCGGGTGACCGTTGCCGTGCCCGAGAGCAGTTGCAGGAAGTTCAGTGCGGTACGCTCGGCGGTCAGCAGCACGCGTGCACGCGCCACCACTTCGCACAGTTCCTGGCCGGCTTCCACCCGGTCGCCATCCTTGACGTGCCATTTGACGGTCGCCGCCGGGCTCAGTGCGGCAAATGCAGCATCGAACCAGGCCGTGCCGCAGATCACTGCGTCCTCGCGGGTGATCACGCGGCCGCGGGCCTCGGTCTGGGCGGGGACAAGACGGGCGGTAAGGTCGCCGGTGCCGATGTCTTCCGCCAGCGAGGCGGCGACACAACGCTGGATTTCGACGCGAAGCTGTTCGGATAGCATGATGGAAAGCCGGTTTGAGTAAGCAGGGGCAAGATTCTATCATTGCACACCGATGCACCCGCTGCGTCATTCACTCCCCAGGTGTCCCTTGAAAACTAGCGACCTCGCTGAACTCTTCCTGCTTGCAGCCATCTGGGGTGGCTCCTTCCTGCTGATGCGGGTTGCAGCACCGGCTTTCGGGCCGTTCGCGCTGATTGAATTACGGGTCGGGTTGGCGGCGCTGGTGCTGATTCCGGTGCTGGCCCTGCAGGGGGGGTTGCGGCAGCTGATTTCGCGATGGTCTGCGTTGCTTGTGGTGGGTCTGTGTGCCTCTGCCTTTCCCTTCGTCCTGTACGCATGGGCAACGCTGTCGGTGACAGCCGGTTTTGCTTCCATTGTGAATGCGACCACACCGATGTTTACCGCGCTGGTGGCCTGGGTCTGGCTCAAGGACAGGCTGAGTGTGGCTGCGCTCCTTGGCATGCTGGTGGGGGTGCTGGGGGTGGTGGTGCTGGTGTGGGGCAAGGTGTCGTTCAAGGACGGGGGCTCGGGCTGGGCGGTCGCCGCCTGCCTCGGTGCGACCCTTTCGTACGGTGTAGCAGGCAACCTGACCAAACGCTATCTCACCGGCGTGCCGCCGATGGTGACGGCGACCGGGAGCCAGCTTTACGCGAGTCTCATTCTGTTGCCGCTGGCGATTTACTGGTGGCCGCAGGAAACGCCCCCGCTTTCGGTGTGGGGGGCTGCCGTAGTGCTCGCCGTGGTCTGCAGCGGTCTGGCCTATGTACTGTTTTTTCGCCTGATGGAGAAACTCGGCCCGACGCGCACGGTGAGCGTGACTTTTCTGATCCCTCTGTTCGGCATGATGTGGGGCGCCGTATTCCTCGATGAGACGATTTCCGTGCGGATGCTTACGGGCTGTGTGGTGATTCTGCTCGGTACCGGGTTGGCAACCGGGGTGTTGAGCCGGCTGCGCATGCCGTGGCAGCGCGTGCGCTGAATCAGGATTTCTGCTGGCAGCGGTGTGCAGCTGCCCAAGCCTTGAGTCGATCCCGGTTGCGGGTGCGGCGGTTGTCGCTGGCGGTCATCTCGCAGGCCGGTCAGTATTGCCCAGAGCCGCCATCCTCCCGGCGGCAAGTTCAGTGGTGTTCGCGCGCCGCTTCGACCATCCACCCATTGAAAACGCCGCGGGCGGCGTCGATGACCTCGCCTGCGGTCAGCCCGACCGGACCGATGCCCTCGCGCGCCAGACGGTCGGCAGCCGCGCCGTGCAGGTGAACTGCCGCAATCAATGCTGGTTCGTCTGGCCAGCCCTGGGCCAGCAGGCTGAGGGCGATGCCGCTGAGCACGTCGCCCATCCCCGCAGTTGCCATGCCGGGATGACCGGTGTTGTTGATGAACCAGCGTCCGTCCGGGGTGGCAATGATGCTGCCACAGCCCTTGAGAACGACCAGCGACCGGTATTTGCCGGCCAGTGCAAGCGCTGCTGCGAGGCGGTCACGCTGGACTTCCTTAGTGCTGATGCCGAGCAATCGGGCTCCTTCGGCTGGGTGTGGCGTCAGCAGGGTGATGCCGTTACGCTGGCTCAGCGCCTGGCCAAGCTTGTTGTCACTGGACACGATGTTGAGTGCATCGGCGTCAAGCAGCAGGGGATGGTCGGACTCGATGGCTGCGCTCAGCAGTTGCCGGGCATCGGCGTCGGTGCCCAGGCCGGGGCCGGCAGCAAGTGCGGTGAGGTGCTCTGGGAGTGCGGCCGCACTGCGCAGCATCAGTTCAGGATGATTGGTGTCGACTGTCGGTGCATCCGGATCGAGCAGACCGACGAATACCCGGCCAGCGCCGAGCATCAGCGCCGCGCGCCCGGCCAGCAAGGCGGCGCCGGCCATGCCGCTGGCCCCGCCCAGCACGCCGGCATCGCCGTGCAATCCCTTGTGGGTGTTTCGGGGGCGCGCCGAGAGGTGGTCGCGAAACAGGCTTGTGCGAATGTGGAAACCCATGGCCGGCACCCAGGCTGGTGCGTCGATCTCGATGCGCTGAACTGAAATCTCCCCGCAGTGATCAGGGCCGTCCAGCGTGAGCAGACCGGGTTTGAGCGCGATGAATGTGGTGGTATGGGTTGCGCGGAAGCACGGGCCGAGGGGCCGGCCGGTGTCGGCATCGAGTCCGCTTGGCACATCGAGCGCCATGCGCGGCACACATTGTGCATTGAGGGTATTGATCCAGGTTGCAAAGCGACCCTCGGGCGGGCGCTTGAGACCAATGCCAAAAATCGCATCGACTACCAGTGCCCAGCCGTTGGCGGGTGCCGAGGGCAGGTCTGATACCGTGCTGCCGCCGGCCAGCATGAAATCCGCATGCGCCTTGGCGGCTTCGGGTGGCAGGGTGGCAGGCTGGTTGGCGAAGGCGACGATCACTTCGCGCCCGGCCTGGCGCAGTTGCCGTGCCATCACGAAGCCGTCGCCGCCGTTGTTGCCCGGGCCACAGGCAATCAGGATGGCGCCGGGGCGGTCCATGATGAGGCGCACGGCATCTTCCGCCGCAGCGCGGCCCGCCCGTTCCATGAGCGGTGGACGGGCACTCGGGATCAGCTTGCGCTCGATTTCCCGGATGCCGGAGACGGGGTAGATGGGTTGTGCGGAAGTGAACATGGCAGGGCTTTCAACAAAGTGACCCCCGATTCTAAGGGCGCAAGCCGCCATGTGCGCTCATTTTGTTGCGCCGCTTCCGGTGTCGGGGCGCAAGTGTGCCCCGGATTGCGCACGCCTCGCAGACGCCAAGCGGCACACGCCGGCGATCTTGGGGGCTTGCGGTCAGTTGCCGGCTTTGCGCTTTTCCAGCCGGGTTTCGTGCAGGAGTTCAACCTCGCCAGCGTCATTGGTTGATTCCAACCGTACGGTGAATCCCCATAGCCGGGCAATATGCTTCACCACTTCTTCAGCATTTTCGGCCAGCGGCCGATCCTGCCAACGCTGGTGGCGAAGCGTGAGCGAGCGGTCGCCGCGCAGGTCGACATTCCACACCTGGATGTTGGGTTCGCGGCTGCCAAGGTTGTAGTGCTCCGACAGAATTTCGCGCACGTGGCGGAAGCCGGCGTCGTCGTGGATGGCAGAAACCTTGAGCTTGTCTTCGTGCTCATCGTCGAAGATCGCAAACATGCGGAAGTCGCGCATGACCTTTGGTGACAGATATTGCGCAACGAAACTCTCGTCCTTGAAATTGCGCATTGCGAAATCGAAGGTCTCGCGCCAGTCACTGCCTGCAATGTCGGGGAACCATTGGCGATCTTCGTCCGTGGGGTGTTCGCAGATGCGACGGATGTCGGTCCACATCGCAAAGCCGAGCGCGTAGGGGTTGATGCCGTTGTACCAGCGTACGTTATAGGGCGGCTGATAGACGACATTGGTATGCGACTGCAGGAACTCGAGCATGAAGCTGTCGGCAAGCAGGTCTTCGTCGTATAGCGTATTGAGCAGAGTGTAGTGCCAGTAGGTTGCCCAGCCCTCGTTCATGACCTGCGTCTGGCGCTGGGGGAAGAAGTACTGTGCAATCTTGCGCACGATGCGTACGACCTCGCGTTGCCAGGGTTCGAGCAGGGGCGCGTTCTTCTCGATGAAATAGAGCAGGTTCTCTTCGGGCTCTTCCGGAAAGCGGCGCTCCTTGCGGCCGTCGCTGCGTACGTCGTGGGTCGGCAGCGTGCGCCACAGGTCATTGACCTGGGTCTGCAGGTATTCTTCGCGTTCTTCCTGGCGCAGTTTCTCCTTCGCCATGGACAGCTTGGGCGGGCGCTTGTAGCGGTCGACGCCGAGGTTCATGAGGGCGTGGCAGGAGTCGAGCAGCAGTTCGACGTCTTCCACGCCATGGCGTTCTTCGCACTGGGCAATGTAGTTTCGGGCAAAGATCAGATAGTCGATGATCGCGTCCGCATTGGTCCAGGTGCGAAACAGGTAGTTGCCCTTGAAGAAGCTGTTGTGCCCGTAAGCGGCATGTGCGATCACCAGCCCCTGCATCGGCAGGGTGTTTTCCTCCATCAGGTAGGCGATGCACGGGTTGGAGTTGATGACGATCTCGTAGGCCAGGCCCATCTGGCCGCGACGGTAACCTTTTTCCGTGCTCAGGAACTGCTTGCCGAATGACCAGTGGTGATAATTGACCGGCATGCCGACCGAAGCATAGGCGTCCATCATCTGTTCGGCGGTGATGACTTCGATCTGTACCGGGTAGGTGTCCAGACCATAGCCTGCGGCAACGCGGGCGATCTCGGTGTGGTAGCGCTCGATGCTCTCGAAGGTCCATTCCGAACCTGCGGGCAGGGGGATGCGTTTCTTCAGGGCAGGTTTCATGCGAGGCTCTTCTTGAAAAGTTCGCGGAAAACCGGATAGATGTCTGCCGGCGACTCGATGCGCTGCATGGCGAAGTTCTTGCTGCTGGCGTGCAGCTTTTCGTACTCGCGCCACAGGTTCTGGGGTTCGCCCGGCGTGATCTCGATGTAGGCGAAGTACTGACACCACGGCAGGATCTCGTCGTCGAGAATCCTGCGGCAGATCGGTGAGTCGTTGTCCCAGTTGTCGCCGTCCGATGCCTGGGCGCCATAGATGTTCCACTGACCGCCGGCGTAGCGCTCACGGATGATGTCGCGCATCAGTTCGAGTGCGCTCGACACCACCGTGCCACCGGATTCACGTGAGTGAAAGAACTCGTCCTCGTCGGTTTCCTTGGCGATGGTGTGGTGGCGGATGAAGACCACCTCGATGTGTTCGTAGGTTCGATTGAGGAAGAGGTAGAGCAGCATGAAGAAGCGCTTTGCCGTGGCCTTCTTCTCCTCGTCCATCGAGCCGGACACGTCCATTACGCAGAACATGACCGCCTGGGTGGTGGGTTGCGGAATCCTGATGCGGTTGTTGTAGCGCAGATCGAAGCTGTCGATGAAGGGGATGGCTTCGATGCGCGCGCGCAGCTTGCCAATCTCTTCGCGCAGCTCATGCACGCGCTCGCTGTCTTCTCCTTGCTCGGCGATGGCCTCGTCGAGTTCCTGCTGCAGCTCACGCAAGCGGGCCCGGTAGGGCGAGCCCAATGCAAGGCGACGACCCAGCGCACCACGCATGGAGCGCACAATGTTGATGTTGGCCGGCACGCCACTCGAGGTGAAGCCGGCGCGTTGTGACTTGAAATCGGTGACCCGGGCGAGCTGGGTGCGAACGAGATTGGGCAGCTCAAGGTCGTCGAAGAAGATGTCGAGGAATTCGTCGCGTGAAAGCTGAAAGACGAAATCGTCTTCGCTTTCGCCCTCGTTGCTTGCCTTGCCGCCCCCGCCCGAGCCTCCGGCCCCGCCTTGCGGGCGCCTGACCTGGTCTCCGCTGGAGAACTGGTCATTGCCGGGAAAGACCTGCTCCCAGATGCCGCCCTTGCCGTTCTGGAAATGAGGCTCGGACAAATCCTTGGTGGGGATGGACACACTTTCGCCATTGTCGAGGTCGCGAATTGAGCGCCCGTCTATCGCGTCCGAGACCGCGCGCCGGATCTGCTGCTTGAAGCGGCGGACGAAACGCTGGCGATTAACCGCACTTTTTTTCTTGCTGTCGAAGCGCCGATCGATGATGCGGACCATGCCTTCCTCCGTGGTGGCCCACGACGAACCCGCTGCCGGGCAGTGCCGGCGGCGCGGATCGCAATGGTGCGTTCAGGCGTTCAGGACGACTTCCGTACGCGCAGATACCACTCGCATAGCAGGCGCACCTGTTTCTCGGTATAGCCCTTTTCGATCATGCGATTGACGAAGTTCTGATGCTTCTTCTGCTCGTCGGCGCTGGCCTTGGCATTGAAGCTGATGACGGGCAGCAGGTCTTCGGTGTTGGAGAACATCTTCTTCTCGATGACCGCGCGCAGCTTTTCGTAAGAGGTCCAGCTCGGGTTGGCGCCTTCGTTCTTCGCGCGAGCGCGCAGCACGAAGTTGACCACCTCGTTGCGGAAGTCCTTCGGGTTGCTGATGCCGGCAGGCTTCTCGATCTTTTCGAGTTCCTCGTTGAGGGCCGAACGGTCGAGGATCTCGCCGGTGTTCGGATCGCGGAATTCCTGATCCTGGATCCAGAAGTCGGCGTAGATCACATAACGGTCGAAGATGTTCTGACCGTATTCCGAATAGCTTTCGAGATAGGCAGTCTGGATCTCCTTGCCGATGAACTCGGCGTAGCGCGGGGCGAGGAACTCCTTGATGAAGCCGAGGTAACGGGATTCGTTCTCGGGGGGGTACTGTTCCTGTTCGATCTGCTGTTCGAGGACGTACATCAGGTGGACCGGGTTCGCCGCCACCTCGCGATGGTCGAAGTTGAACACGCGCGACAAGACCTTGAACGCGAACCGGGTCGACAGGCCCGTCATACCTTCATCTACGCCCGCGTAGTCGCGGTATTCCTGGAAGCTCTTGGCCTTGGGGTCAGTGTCCTTCAGGTTCTCGCCGTCGTAGACCCGCATCTTGGAATAGATGCTGGAGTTCTCCGGCTCCTTGAGGCGCGACAGCACCGAGAACTGGGCGAGCATCTTCAAGGTGTCGGGTGCACAAGGTGCTTCCCACAGGGAGCTGTTGGCCAGCAGCTTCTCGTAGATCCGCATCTCGTCCGACAGCCGCAGACAATACGGGACCTTCACCGTGTAGATACGATCGAGAAAGGCCTCGTTGTTCTTGTTGTTCTTGAACGCAGTCCATTCGGACTCGTTCGAGTGCGCCATCACGATGCCGTCGAAGGGAATCGCGCCGAAGCCTTCAGTGCCCTTGTAGTTGCCTTCCTGCGTGGCAGTGAGGAGGGGGTGGAGCACCTTGATCGGCGCCTTGAACATCTCGACGAACTCGAGCATGCCGCGGTTGGCCAGACACAGCCCGCCGGAGTAGCTGTAGGCATCCGGGTCGTCCTGCGAATACTGTTCAAGCTTGCGGATGTCGATCTTGCCGACCAGCGAAGAGATGTCCTGATTGTTCTCGTCACCGGGTTCGGTCTTGGCAACTGCGACCTGCCGCAGCACCGAGGGCGTGAGCTTGACGACCCTGAACTTGGTGATGTCGCCACCGTACTCATGCAGTCGCTTGACTGCCCACGGGCTCATGATGGTGCCGAGGTAACGCCGCGGAATGCTGTAATCGTCTTCGAGAATGTGGCCGTCTTCTTCTACGTTGAACAGGCCGAGCGGCGATTCATTTACCGGCGAGCCCTTGATCGCATAGAAGGGGACGTGCTCGATCAGGCTCTTTAGCTTTTCCGCAAGAGACGACTTGCCGCCACCGACCGGGCCGAGCAGGTAGAGGATCTGCTTCTTCTCCTCCAGCCCCTGAGCGGCATGTCGGAAATACGACACGATGTGTTCGATGACCTCTTCCATGCCGTAGAAGTCGCGGAACGCAGGGTAGAGCTTCAGGACCTTGTTCGAGAAGATGCGCGACAGACGCGGATCCAGTCGGGTGTCCACCAGCTCCGGCTCCCCGATTGCCATCAGCATGCGTTCTGCTGCGGTGGCGTATGCGGCGCGGTCCTTGCTGCATAACTCCAGGTACTCCTGGATCGACATTTCGTCTTCGCGGGCCGCTTCGAATCGGGCTTGGTAAGCGTTGAAGATGCTCATCGGGACGTCTCCTTGTCGATTGGGTCGTACTGACCTGACTCAATTCCGTCGATTTCACTTCCGTAGATTGCTTCCTGGCACTGATCCTGCTTATTCCGGGTTGTTGCAAGCAGCATGCTCATACCTGAGAGGCCACGGTACTCTGCGAGTTCCGCCTGTGAGCGTGCATTTTTTCACTGTTCCACGTGCATTCTGACCCTTTGCGGGTGCTGGAAGGAAGGCCCTGCCCCTGTGTTAGAATCTTCGTTTCGTTTGGAACAAGTCGGCCACACCGTGTACCTGATTGTAGGAAAGCACTCAGGGCGGAATGCTCGGCCGGCCGTATTTTTGACTTCTCAGGATTGATTGAATGCAGACCAACCAGGAAACCCCAAGCTCGCTGGAGCGCCGTATCGATATGTCCGTCGCCATGGCGGAAATCAACAAGGAAGTTGACGCGCGCCTCAAGAAGCTGGCACGCACCGTAAAAATGCCTGGTTTCCGTCCGGGCAAGGTGCCGATGAAGATCGTTGCCCAGAGCTACGAGCCGCAAGCGCGCTCCGAAGCCATTGGTGCTGCTGTAGAAAAGGCGTTTGGCAATGCCGTGCGCGAACAGAACCTGCGCGTTGCAGGTTATCCGCGCATCGAGCCCAAGGAAGCATCGAACGCCGAAGTGCTCGAGTTCAGCGCCGTGTTCGAGGTGTACCCGGAAGTGGTTTCGGGCGATCTGTCCACACAGACGATCGAGCGTCCCGCTCTGGAAGTGGGCGACGCCGAAGTCGACAAGACCATCGATGTGCTGCGCAAGCAGCGCACTTCGTTCGAACTGGCCGATCGCGCCGCTGCCGAAGGTGATCGCGTGGTGATCGACTTCGCCGGTCGCAAGGACGGTGAGCTGTTTGACGGTGGGCAGGCGGAAGACTTCCCCTTCGTCATCGGCGCAGGCTCGATGCTCAAGGATTTCGAAACGGCGGTGACCGGTCTGAAGGCGGGTGAAGCCAAGACCTTCGACATGACTTTCCCCGAGGACTATCACGCCAAGCATCTGGCTGGTCAGACCGTTCAGTTTGAAGTTACCGTGAAGAAGGTCGAAGCTCCGGTGCTGCCGGCTGTTGACAGCGATTTCGCCAAGGCGCTGGGTGTAGCCGACGGTGATGTCAGCAAGCTGCGCGACGAAGTCCGCACCAACCTGACCCGTGAAGTGAAGCGTCGGATCCAGGCCAAGATCAAGGAACAGGTCATGAACGCCCTGATCGAAGTGACCCCGATCGATGTGCCCAAGGCACTCGTCGAGGCCGAGTCGAGCCAGTTGGCCGAGAACGCCAAGCGTGATCTGGAAGCACGTGGCATGCAGACCAAGGACATTCCGGTCGAACCCGCCTGGTTCGCAGAGCAGGCCGTACGTCGAGTCAAGCTGGGCCTGATCATGGCCGAGTTGGTAAAGGCCAAGGAACTGCACGCCAAACCCGAGCAGATTCGCACGCTGGTTGAGGAAATGGCCGAGAGTTACGAAGATCCGTCTGAACTGGTACGCTGGTATTACGCCCAGCCGGATCGTCTGGCGCAGGCTGAAGCCGTGGTGATCGAAGACAACGTCGTGGCTTGGGTGGCATCGCAGGCCCAGACCACCGACAAGCCGGTCGCTTTTGATGAATTGATGGGCAACGCGGCCTGAGGTCGCGAGAGAGCGAGTAATGATGAACGGAACACCCCAGCACAGCAGTGAATGGAACCCGGTAGGTCTTGGCTTGGTTCCGATGGTTGTCGAGCAGAGTGGGCGCGGCGAGCGTGCCTACGACATCTATTCGCGCCTTCTGAAGGAGCGGGTGGTGTTCCTCGTCGGTCCGGTCAATGACACAACGGCCAACGTGATCGTGGCTCAGCTGCTTTTCCTTGAGTCGGAAAATCCGGACAAGGACATCTATTTTTATATCAACTCCCCCGGCGGTTCGGTGACGGCAGGCATGGCGATCTACGACACCATGCAGTTCATCAAGCCGAACGTCAGCACGCTTTGCATCGGGCAGGCCGCCAGCATGGGCGCGTTCCTGCTTGCTGCAGGCGAAAAGGGCAAGCGCTTCACGCTGCCCAATTCACGCGTGATGATTCACCAGCCGCTGGGCGGATTTCAGGGGCAGGCCTCTGATATCGAGATTCATGCGCGCGAGATCCTGTTCCTGCGGGCGCGTCTGAACGACATGCTGGCCAAGCATACCGGGCAGCCACTCGATCAGATCGAGAAGGATACGGATCGCGACAATTTCATGTCGGCGACGAAAGCCGTCGAATATGGCCTCGTAGACAAGGTGCTCACCAGCCGCGCCGATACCTGAACCAGGAGAACAGATCATGTCGGAAAAGAAGACGGGCGGCGAAAAGCTGCTGTACTGCTCGTTTTGTGGCAAAAGTCAGCACGAAGTGCGCAAGCTGATCGCCGGTCCATCCGTCTTCATTTGCGACGAATGCATCGAGTTGTGCAACGACATCATCCGCGAAGAGATCGCGGGCGATGCTGGCGGCGAGAACGTCAAGGGCTCACTACCCACGCCGCAGGAAATCTGCGACATCCTTGATCAGTACGTGATTGGCCAGTCGAAGGCCAAGCGCAATCTGTCGGTGGCGGTGTACAACCACTACAAGCGCCTGCGTCACCTGAGCGACAGCAAGGACGAGGTCGAACTCTCCAAGAGCAACATCCTGCTGATCGGCCCCACGGGTTCAGGCAAGACCTTGCTGGCACAGACCCTCGCGCGTCTGCTCAACGTCCCGTTCGTGATGGCGGATGCCACCACCCTGACCGAAGCAGGTTACGTCGGCGAGGACGTCGAAAACATCATCCAGAAGTTGCTGCAGAAGTGCGACTACGACGTCGACAAGGCACAGCAGGGTATTGTCTATATTGACGAGATCGACAAGATTTCGCGCAAGTCCGACAACCCCTCCATCACCCGTGACGTTTCGGGCGAAGGCGTGCAGCAGGCGCTGCTGAAGCTGGTCGAAGGCACTGTTGCGTCGATTCCGCCCCAGGGCGGGCGCAAGCATCCGAACCAGGACTTCGTTCAGGTCGACACGACCAATGTGCTGTTCATCTGCGGCGGGGCGTTCGACGGGCTGGACAAGGTCATTCGCAACCGCACGGAGAAGGTTGGAATCGGCTTCGGTGCCGAAGTCAGAAGTAGCGAATCGAGAAGTGTTACCGAGGCGTTCCGTCAGGTTGAGCCCGAGGATCTGATCAAGTTTGGCCTGATTCCCGAGCTTATTGGTCGTCTGCCGGTCGTTGCGACCCTGCAGGAACTTGACGAGGAAGCACTGATCAAAATCCTCGTTGAACCGAAGAACGCACTGGTGAAACAGTACCAGAAGCTGTTCTCGATGGAGGGTGTTGAACTCGAGATCCGCGCTGCGGCCTTGCATGCCGTGGCACGTAAGGCTATCCGGCGCAAGACGGGCGCTCGTGGTTTGCGCTCCATTCTTGAGGCTGCGTTGCTCGACATCATGTATGACCTGCCTACTCTGGAAGGTGTCAGCAAGGTCGTTATCGATGAGGGCACCATCGAGGAGGGCGCCAAGCCGCTGCTGATCTATGCTGATCAGCAAAAGGTTTCCGGCTCGAACTGACGCCCTACAGCCCGCCACTTGAATTCCCGGGTCGCGCCCACATATGGGTGTGACCCTTTTAGGAAGGAATATATAAATGTCGGGTCCTGCTGACCTCCCCAATGAGCAAATGGAACTGCCGCTACTGCCGCTGCGCGACGTAGTGGTCTTCCCGCACATGGTCATCCCGCTCTTCGTGGGGCGGCCCAAATCGATCAAGGCACTTGAGAACGCGATGGAGGCGGGCAAGAGTATTCTGCTCGTCGCCCAGAAGTCGGCCGCCAAGGACGAACCTTCGATCGAAGACCTCTACGACATTGGCTGTGTCGCCAACATCCTGCAAATGCTCAAGCTGCCCGACGGTACCATCAAGGTGCTGGTCGAAGGGCTGCAGCGCGCGCGTATCGATTCCGTGGACGACCTGCGTCACCTGTTCGTAGCCAAGGCCACGCCGGTGCCACTGTCCGAGGTCGACAACACCGAAGTCGAGGCCATGCGCCGGGCAATCATTGCTCAGTTTGACCAGTACGTGAAGCTGAACAAGAAGATTCCGCCCGAGATTCTTACGTCTCTGGCCGGTATCGACGAGCCGGGTCGCCTGGCCGACACCATCGCCGCTCACCTGCCGCTCAAGCTCGAGCAAAAGCAGGAAGTGCTGGAGATGTTCGACGTCAATGAGCGCCTCGACAAGCTGCTCTCACAGCTCGAGACTGAACTCGATATCCTTCAGGTGGAAAAGCGCATCCGTGGCCGCGTCAAGCGCCAGATGGAGAAGAGCCAGCGCGAGTATTACCTGAACGAGCAGGTCAAGGCGATTCAAAAAGAGCTCGGGGAAGGCGAGGAAGGTGCCGATCTCGAGGAGATGGACAAGAAGATCAAGACTGCCGGCATGCCCAAGGAGGCACTTGCCAAGGCTCAGGCCGAGTTCAAGAAGCTGCGCCTGATGTCGCCGATGTCTGCAGAAGCCACCGTGGTGCGTAACTACATCGACATCATGATCGGCCTGCCGTGGAAGAAGAAGTCGCGCGTCAGCAAGGATCTCGGAGAAGCCGAGAAAGTCCTCGATAAGGATCACTACGGTCTCGAGCGGGTCAAGGAACGTATCCTTGAATACCTTGCCGTGCAGCAACGCGTAGACAAGGTCAAAGCGCCGATCCTGTGCCTCGTCGGTCCTCCCGGTGTGGGCAAGACCTCGCTCGGCCAGTCGATTGCGAAGGCAACCAATCGCAAGTTCGTGCGCATGGCGCTTGGTGGTGTGCGCGATGAGGCCGAGATTCGCGGTCATCGTCGGACCTACATCGGTTCGATGCCGGGCAAGATTCTGCAGAACATGAACAAGGTCGGGGTGAAGAACCCGCTGTTTCTGCTGGATGAGGTCGACAAGCTGGGTATGGACTTCCGTGGCGACCCGTCATCTGCACTGCTTGAAGTGCTTGATCCGGAACAGAACCACACGTTCCAGGATCATTACGTCGAGGTCGATTTCGATCTGTCTGACGTGATGTTCGTTGCGACCGCGAATACGCTGAACATCCCGGCGCCCTTGCTCGATCGTATGGAAGTCATTCGCCTGTCGGGTTACACCGAAGATGAAAAGGTGAATATTTCCCTGCGTTATCTGTTGCCCAAGCAAATGAAGAACAACGGTCTCAAGGCAGAAGAGCTGTCGGTTACCGAAGACGCTCTGCGCGACGTGTGCCGTTACTACACCCGCGAAGCCGGTGTGCGCAGCATGGAGCGCGAGATCTCAAAGATCTGTCGCAAGGTCGTGAAGGCATTGGTGCTTCGTTCGCGCAGCAGCAAGATCGTTGTGAATGCCAAGAACCTCGACAAGTACCTTGGTGTGCGCAAGTACAGCTTCGGGATTGCAGAAAAGCAGAACCAGGTGGGTCAGGTCACGGGGCTCGCATGGACTGAAGTTGGCGGCGAGTTGCTGACGGTCGAAGCTGTCGTACTGCCGGGTAAGGGTAAGGTGATGACGACGGGCAAGCTCGGTGAAGTCATGCAGGAGTCCATTCAGGCTGCGCTGTCGGTCGTGCGCAAGCGCGCCCGGTCGCTCGGCATCGAAGACGATTTCTACCAGAAGAGTGACATCCACATTCACTTGCCGGAGGGAGCCATTCCCAAGGACGGACCGTCTGCGGGCAGTGCAATCACAACGGCACTGGTGTCCGTGCTGACGGGCATTCCGGTATGTTGCGACGTCGCCATGACGGGTGAGATTACGTTGCGGGGTGAGGTGCTGCCAATTGGCGGTCTGAAGGAAAAGCTGCTTGCTGCGGTACGGGGTGGTATCGGGCGTGCGCTGATTCCTGAAGAAAACGTCAAGGATCTGGTTGAGATTCCTGACAACATCAAGAATGCGATCGAGATCATTCCCGTGAGATGGATTGATCAGGTGCTCGAACTTGCCCTGGAACGCAATCCTGAACCTCTTCCGGATAAGCCTTCGACAACGGTAACGCCGGCAGAAGAAACGCCCGCGGCGACCAAGGGGTTGCGCGCGCACTGATCCGGCGATTTGCCTCGCCCCACCTACAAGGCGCACTGAGAGCGGCGAAAGCACGCTGCAGTGCGCCTTGACACTGTGGAATTGCTCACGCTATAAAGACCTCAGATTATGCAGGACGACAGAGGGGGCGCCGGAAGACACGCCTTTTCTGGGTTTGGCCAGGTTATTTCTATCGCGTTCCACACCAGAAGGGGGCTAGAAGTGAACAAATCCGAACTGATCGACGCAATCGCCAAGAATGCCGACATCTCCAAGGCAGCGGCTGGCAAAGCGCTCGATGCGACAATCGATTCCGTCAAACAAGCGCTCAAGCAGGAAGACACCGTTACCCTGGTCGGTTTCGGTACCTTCTATGTTGGAGATCGCGCGGCAAGAACAGGCCGCAACCCCCGCACCGGAAAGAACATCAAGATCAATGCGGCGAAAGTTCCTAAATTTAGAGCTGGAAAAGGTTTGAAAGATTCGGTAAACTAGCGGACTTCACTGAGCAGACAGCACCTTCGCTGCTCCAGTGCGGGTGCTTAGCTCAGTTGGTAGAGCGTCGCCCTTACAAGGCGAATGTCGGCGGTTCGACCCCGTCAGCACCCACCAGTAGAATTTGGGGAAAGTCAGCTGCACGCAGCTGACTTTTTCTTTTCTGCAAAGTTGTACTAGGTCTTGCAGGGTGGTTTGTTTCAACAATCTGAAATTTAGGTGTTGACGAACTTTCTGAGGTGTCTATAATGCGCACCTCTTCACCGCGAAACGCAGTTGGCGAAACGGGGTGGAGG
>JALNWS010000089.1 GCA_023230755.1 Azoarcus sp. | reverse complement strand
CTCGATGTGACCGGTATCGGCTATTCGCTCGGGTTTCGCGACCCCGCCTATTTCTCGCGCTTCTTCACCCGTCTGGCGGGAATGTCACCGTCGGTGTTCCGGCAGACTCATGTCCGCCGGAACCCGGGTTCAACCGAAAGCCGCTGATGGTGGTGGCCTCAGCCGAATACACGTAGTGCCACCAGCGAAGCGCTCGGAAATATGACGAACAGGACGATGCGCACGATGCCCGATGCCCGGAAAGGAAGCTCACCGCGGAAGATTGTCGCCATTGGAATGTCCTCGGCCACGCCGTTCGATTGTCCTGCCCACCGCGCAGGACGCGTCGGTGGGAGGTACATCAAGCGCTTCAGGCATTGGATTCTCCGTATGGTGCGACTGCGCAGTCCTATTTTGAGTATTGCTTTACCAGGGCCACGGCTTCGTCATGGAGTCGCTTTCCGTCCCGTGTATCCTTGATCCACGCTTCGGTCACAGGTGCAGCGGCAGCTTCCCACTTCGCCATTTCTGCGGCCGGGACCGTATAGATGGTGCCGCCCGACGCCACAGTGGCTTCACGACCTGCCGCGTCAGCCTTGACGTGCTGAGCAGCCACCCATGCCGAGAATTCACGGCCGCTGTTGTTGTCGATGACCTTCTTCAGCTCCGGCGAGAGACTCTCGTACTTCCGCTTGTTCATGACGTAGATCATGGTCGCGGTCGTCATTGCGCGCTCGCTGCCGAGTTCGGCGTGAAACCTGGTCAGTTCCTGCGTCTTGGTCGCGGGCACGACTTCCCAGGGAATCAGTGCGCCTTCGATGACGCCTTTGGACAAGGCCTCGGGCATCTGCGGAACCGGCATGCCCACCGGCGTGGCGCCGAGGGCGTCGAGCAGCGCATTGCTCAGGCGCGATGGCGCGCGAACCTTCATGTCCTTGAGTTCTTCCAGCGTATTCACCTGTCTGTCGCGGAAGTGCAGGACGTTGGGGCCGTTCACCCAGGTGCCGAGCGGCTTGAGCCCGGCAAATTCCTTCATCGCGTTTTTCTGAACGAAGTCCCACATCGCGCGCGCAGAGGCCTCGTGCGTCGTGGTGATGAAGGGGAGTTCGAACACTTCAGAGGCCGGGAAGCGGCCGGGCGTGTAGCCGGGGAGCGTCCACACGACATCGGCAATGCCGTCGCGTGCCTGGTTGAGCAGTTGTGGCGGCGTGCCACCAAGCTGCATCGAGGGGTAGATCTGGCACTTGAGCTTGCCGCCGGATTCGGCCGCGATCTTTTCGCACCAGGGCTCGATGACCTTGGCGTGCATGGTCGAGATCGGCGGCAGGAAGTGCGCGACCTTGAGGATCACTTCTTCGGCATGCGCAAGGGTGGGCAGTAGCAGGGCAGCGATTGCAGCCAGGGCGGGTTGTCGGATTCTCATGTTTGTCTCCTCTGTTGTTCTTCGTGGCGGTACAGGTCTTGTTCAGGGGGGGCTTGCGCCCGGCGCGTCGGGCTGGACGCCCGGTGCCGCAAGGCGGAAGGCTTCAAGCTCGGCGCAGGCCCGGTCGACTGCGATGATGTTCGGGTAAGGCGTCAGATCAACGTTGAATCGGCGCGCGCTCTCCACCTGCGGTACCAGATAGACGTCGGCGAGCGACGGGGCGTTGCCGAAGCAGAAGCTTCCGCGTCGGGTGTCGGCCGCGAGCATGGTCTCCAGCGCATCGAAGCCTGCTGTGATCCACGTGTTGCACCAGGCGAGTACTGCGGCCTCGTCGCAACCCAGCGTCTTGCGCAGGTACTCGAGGATGCGGCGATTGTTGATCGGATGAACGTCGCAACCGACGATGGCTGCCATGGCGCGCACCCGGGCACGGTCGTCCGGGTCCGACGGCAGCAGAGCGGGCGCGGGATGGCGCTCTTCCAGCCATTCGATGATGGCGGGCGACTGGATCAGCGTCAGATCGCCGTCGACCAGCGCGGGAACGAGTTGCTGCGGATTGACCGCCTTGAATGCAGCACCAAGATGCGCTTCGGTGCGCAGGTCGACCGCGATGTACTCGTACTCGATTTCCTTGAGATTGAGCGCGATGCGCAGCCGGTGCGAGGTGCCGCTGCGAAAGAAGTTGTGGATTGTCAGCATGGTTGCGCGCTCAGCCCCGGGCCAGGCAGTTGTCGACGTTCCAGCCGTACAGCCACTCCATTGCGTCGTAGAAGCGCTCGGCGCTGCGACCCTTCCACAATTCGTTGCGTACCAGGCGCTCTACGCCCTTGGCGTGGTAGATCCGCCCCATCTCGCGTGAAGACAGCACGATGCGCGCGGTACGTGCGACCCGCGAACGCTGATAGAGATCGAAAGCCTTGGTGAAATCGTTGTTGCACACACGCAGCGCTTCGCCCAGCGTGACGGCGTCTTCCATCGCCATGCAGGCACCCTGGGCCATGTACTGGGTGGTCGGGTGGGCTGCATCGCCGAGCAGGGTTGCGCGACCGAAGCTCCATTGCGCGATCGGCTCGCGATCCGCGGTGGCCCAGCGCTTCCAGGTTTTCGGCAGTTCGATCAGCTGGCGTGCCTTGGGGCAGATGCCCTGGAAGTAGCTCTGAACCTCTTCCTTGCTGCCTTCCGTGACCCCCCATTCTTCCTTGTTGCGGGAGTGAAATGTCACCACCACGTTGTACTGCTTGCCGCCGCGCAGCGGGTAGTGCACGAGGTGGCAGTTGGGGCCGACCCAGATGCTGGCCGCGTTCCACTGCAGGTTCTCGGGGAAGTCCTTCTTGTCGACCACGGCACGATAGACGACATGGCCGGTCACGCGGGCTTCGTCACCGACGTAGTGATCGCGCACCACGGATTTCACGCCGTCGGCCCCGATCAGGGCGATCCCCTTGTGTGCGGTGCCGTGCTGGTCATGGACGGTAACGCCGTTTTCATCCTGCTCGATACGCTCGACACGGGTCGAGGTGAGGAACTCGACACGACCGGTTTCCTGTGCGCCTTCCAGCAGCGAGAGGTGGACGTCTACCCGGTGGATGACGGCATAGGGGTTGCCGAAACGCTTGATGAAGGCGTCGCCGGTGGGGATCTTGCCGACCTGGTATTCGTCGAGCGCGTCGTGCATGACCATGTAGTCGGTATAGACAGCACGACCACGCGCCTTGTCACCGATGCCCAGCGCATCGAAGGCATGGAAGGCGTTGGGGCCAAGCTGAATGCCGGCGCCAATTTCGCCGATTTCGGGCGCTTGCTCCAGCACCTTGACGGAGAAGCCCTGGCGCACCAGTGCCAATGCCGCGGCCAGTCCGCCGATGCCGCCGCCGGCGACGATGATGGGTAGGTTCTCGTTCATGACTGTCTCCTCGATCTGACTTTGTCTTGTTGGGCGAAGGGCGGTGCAAGGGGCAAAGCTCACCCTTCGCACCCGCCTGCGCGGCTGCGTTTCGGTACTGACGTGATGTGCCCGCCACGGCGGGCGTGGGCTTACTCGGGCTGGCCGATGGTCAGGGCCACGTCGGCGACGCCATCGATATGGCCGGTAATCCGGTTGCCCGGTTTGACGGCGCCGACGCCTTCGGGCGTGCCGGTGTAGATCAGGTCGCCTGGCTCAAGGTGGTAGAAGCTGGAGAGGTCGGCGATGATCTCGCGGATGTTCCAGATCAGCATCGACAGGTCCGAGGTCTGCTTGGTCTCGCCATCGACCTGAAGGTTGATCGCACCCGACTCAAGCACGCCCAGTCCGGCTGCGGGAACGATCTCGGTACACACCGCAGATTTTTCGAAGTTCTTTCCCAGATCCCAGGGGCGGCCCTGTTCGCGAGCGACCAGTTGCAGGTCGCGACGGGTCATGTCGAGGCCGGCGGCGTAGCCGAACACCATCCCATCGGCATCCTTCTCGTCGACGCGGAAGCCGGCCTTGCCGATGGCGACCACGAGTTCCATCTCGAAGTGGTAGTTGTCGGTGCCGGCCGGGTAGGGGACGGTGGCACCGGATTCAACCAGGGCTGAGGCGTCCTTCAGAAAATAGAAGGGGCTCATCGAGCTCTTGTCCACCGGACGCCCCATTTCGACGGCATGGGCGTGATAGTTGCGGCCCACACAGAAGATGCGCTTCACCGGCATGCGGGCTTCGCTGTCACGGACGGGCAGGGAGTACACCGGGGCGGGGTTCCACAGATAGTTGGTCTGGCTCATGTCAGTTCTCTCGGTACGGGTCGGGTCGTTTGTGTGCGCGAGGTCGGTGCCTTGCGATCTGTTGTGGCGCCAGTGTTGCAGCCTTAGCTGCGCACCTCGTAGACGCCGAGTTTTTTGTGCAGCGGGGTTTCGTCTGCAATGAAGATGAAGGCGGGTTCGCTGCCCGAGCGGTTGCTCAGCGTGACCGGGGTGTAGCCGGGGGCGCAGCAGGTATCTGCGGTTGCGAGATTGAATGCGGTGCCGTCGATATCGACTCCGGCCGCACCTTCGATCATGTGGAACACCATGGCAGGCGATCGTGCAGGCAGGCGCAGGGTTTCGCCCGGGCGCAGCATCAGTGCCGAGAAGCCAAGAATGTTCTGGCAGTCGCTTCCTGTTTCCGGATTGACGTAGGCCACCTGTACGGCTTCGATCTTCGGCTGGGTTTCGGCAAGATTCAGCAACGCGGCGCGTGCCTCGGCCCATGGGTAGCGCAGCATCGGATAGCTGCGCTCGCTGGTACGACTGAAGACCGGGGAGGGTATGAGGCCGCCGCGTGCATAGCTGCGCTCGGCCATCGTGGAGGTGACGTCCTGCGCCTTGCCGTCGTTGTGGTAAGACGTTTCGGTGTAATACACCAGTGGGAGATCGAGTACGTCGAGCCAGACCACCGGCTCGCTGCCGTCATGTCCATGTTCGTGCCAAAGGCCGGTTGGCGTCAGGATCAGGTCGCCACGGCTCATCGGGCACTTTTCGCCATCGACCGTGGTGTATGCGCCGTTGCCTTCCACGATCATGCGCACTGCGTTTGGCGTGTGCTTGTGTGCGGGGGCCCATTCGCCGGGCAACAGCAGTTGCATGCCCAGGTAGATTGACGAACTGGCCTGCATCTTTTCCAGGCCGTGACCTGGATTGGCCAGCACCAGGACACGACGCTCGGCCTTTTCGATCGGTGTCAGTTCGCCAGCCTTCAGCAGCAGCGGCCGCAGGCGCTCGTAGGCCCAGAAGGTGGGGCGGGTGCGCAGGGCGGGTTTGCCTGCCGGCAGAACGGCGCGAAGGCTGGGCCACAACGGCACCAGATTTTGCGCGGTGAGCGCTTTACGGTAATCCGCGGGCAGATCTTCAAGTCGACCGAGTTCCTGCATGTCTCGTGCTCCTGTGGCGTGCCCCTCCATGTTTTTCAATCACCGGGCGGTTTGGTCCGGGTCGGAATGGCGGGGTGTTTTTTGTGATGGATCAAATTTAGCGGGCACTCGACATTCGGTCCATGCAATGGTACTAATGCATTCAATTCGATAATCGAATAAAGGGGGCGCATGAGTACGCTGGATGTTCGTCTGCTGGCGGTGTTCAACGAGATCTACAAGACTCGTAGCGTGACCCGTGCGGCGGACGGCCTTGGCCTCGGGCAGCCGGCAGTGAGCATTGCGCTGGCGAAACTGCGCGAACACTTTGCGGACCCCTTGTTCGTGCGCACGTCGCTGGGCATGGAACCGACGCCGCTCGCCGACGAGTTGCTGAATCCAGTGCGCGAGGCGCTCGACTCGCTAGATCGTGTTACCGGATTTCGCAGCGACTTCGACCCGGTGTCGTCAACGCGTTGCTTTCACATCTGCATGACCGACATCAGCCAGTTGGTGCTGTTGCCCCGCCTGCTGGTGCGCCTGCGAGGGGTGGCGCCCGGCATTCAGATCGAGATCGCACCGCTGTCGGCCGGTACCAGCCGGCTGCTCGAGGCGGGAGAAGCGGACCTGGCGCTCGGTTTCATGCCCCAGCTGGAGGCCGGCTTCTATCAGCAGGCCTTGTTCAGGCAGGATTATGTGTGCATGGTGAGCGCCGACCATCCGCGCATCGGCCAGACCCTGACGCTGGCCCAGTTTGAGGCCGAGGACCATGCGGTGGTGAGCTCGTCAGGAACCGGACACCTGATCATCGAGCGCGAAATCGCGCGCCAGGGCATTTCCCGGCGCATTGCCTTGCAGATACCCAATTATATTGGTGCGGCTTTCGTCATCGAACATACCGATCTGCTCGTGACCATTCCACGACGTCTGGGCGAGGTGTATCAAGGGCGGGGCGCCTTTCGCGTGCTCCCGGTGCCTTTCCCACTGCCGGACTACGCAGTCAAGCAGCATTGGCATGAACGCTATCATCACGACCCCGGCAACCGGTGGCTTCGCAGCACGATCTCGGAATTGTTGTCCGATTCTGGCTCGATACCGGTGGCGACGACGCAATGATGCGTGGATCTGACGGCTTTACGTTTTATAGTCACAGTTTTTGGGAACGGATACCCTGATGGCCGGAGCCAGTCTGCTTGCCCTGTTGGATGATATTGCGACCATCCTCGATGATGTCGCGGTAATGACGAAGGTTGCCGCCAAGAAAACCGCGGGGGTGCTGGGCGATGACCTCGCGCTTAATGCGGAGCAGGTGTCGGGCGTGCGTGCGGAGCGCGAACTGCCGGTGGTGTGGGCAGTGGCCCTGGGGTCGCTGCGCAACAAGGTCATCCTGGTGCCGGCGGCGCTGGCGATCAGCGCGTTCATCCCCTGGCTGGTGACGCCTCTGCTGATGCTCGGCGGGCTCTACCTCTGTTACGAGGGGGTTGAGAAGCTGGCGCACAAGTTTCTGCATGATGCAGACGAGGATGCCGAACACCATGCGCAACAGTTGGCTGCGGTAGCTGATGAAAACGTTGATCTGGCGGCATTTGAGGCGGACAAGATCAAGGGCGCCATCCGCACCGACTTCGTCCTGTCGGCCGAGATCATCGTGATTGCATTGGGTACCGTGACCGGGCAACCCCTCATGACCCAGCTCGCGGTGCTGTCCGCAATCGGCGTGCTGATCACGGTTGCCGTCTACGGTCTTGTGGCCGGAATCGTCAAGATGGACGATGTCGGGCAACACCTGCTGGAAAAGACGAATGCCGTCTGGCAAACCATTGGCCGTGGCTTGCTGCTGGCCGCTCCGCGCCTGATGAAGGCGCTCGCGGTGATCGGCACGGCAGCGATGTTCATGGTGGGGGGGGGCATACTGACTCACGGCATTCCAGTGCTGCATCATGGAATCGAGCGTGCTGCGGAGGTGGTGGGCAATGTCTCCAGCATCGGTGGCGTGCTGGGGATGGCAACGCCGCTGGTGCTCGACGTGGTGGTCGGCATTATCGCCGGCGCTCTGACCCTGGTTGTGATCACGTTTCTGGGCAAGGTCCGTGCAAGGGTTGGTGGTGTCGGCGGCTCCGCGGACAAAGGGTGAGCGCTCTTGGGTTGGGGCTTGAGGCGTGCCGGTGCAAGGCCGGCATGAGACCGACGAGTACGCTGGGTGAACTCGTCGGTCGGGTACATCTGTAGACAATCTTGCGGATTTGGCGATCGACTGTGACGGTTTGTCCGCCGCAGCGGACGCACGTCCAGTGCCAAGGCAGTAGTCGTCCGCCGGGCCATGAGCACGCCAGTACAGACGGCGGAAGAGGTTGCGCCGTCGATCGATCCGGTCATTGAACTGTACCGGGGGCGGCTCGCGGTAACGGCCTGAGTCTGACGCAGTGTCCGTTCAGGTCTTTGCTGCAGCAGAGGGCGATCTGATGAAGTTGATCACCGCAGGCCGTCCGCGGTCTGGCGTCAGAATGTCGGCCAGGGTGTAGCCATCCAGTACCCGGAACATTGCAGCCAGTGCTTCGTTCAGTATGGGCTTGAGTTGACAGTCCGGTTCGATGTGGCAGCGTGAGTCCTCGCCGAAGCACTCCACCAGCGCGAAATCGGTTTCGGTGTGGCGCAACACCTCGCCGAGTGGAATCTGGCGTGGGGCTCGGGCCAGGCGAATGCCGCCCCCCTTGCCGCGCAGGGTGTCGATGTAACCGGCACGACCGAGTTGATGCACGACCTTGGTCAGGTGATTCTCCGAGATGTCGTACAGCTTTGCGATTTCGCCGATCGTGGCGAGTCGATCGGTATGCGTGCCGAGGTGCATCAGGACGCGTAGCGAGTAGTCGGAGAAGGCACTGAGGCGCATGATTTTATAAGGTGTATTTAAAGTATTGATTACAGGTCGTCGGGCTGATAACCTTAACATGCATCAAAAATAAAGCTTAAGCCGGCGAACATGTCCGGTCCTATCCAGCCCCCTGGTCGCCCAATGTCCGATCCGAACAGTCCCCCGCGCGTCATCCCGATCCAGCCACTCTTTGCGTCGGATCCGAAGGTGTATCCGCGTACGGTCAGTGGCCTTTTTCAGCGCTGGCGCTGGGTGTTTGCATGGCTGACCCAGATCGTATTCTACGGATTGTGCTGGTTGCCGTGGAATGGCCGCCAGGCGGTGCTGTTCGATCTGGATGCGCGCCGTTTTTTTGTCTTCGACTTCGTACTGTGGCCACAGGACATCATCTATCTGGCGATTCTGTTGGTGTTGTCGGCGTTGGCGCTGTTTCTTTTTACCACGGTCGCCGGTCGTTTGTGGTGCGGCTATACCTGTCCGCAGACGGTCTACACCGAGATTTTTCTGTGGATCGAGCAACGCATAGAAGGCGATCGGCCCCGGCGCATCAAGCTTGATGCAGCCCCTTGGTCCGCACACAAGATCGGTCTGAAAACAGCAAAGCACGGCGCGTGGCTGGTGCTTTCGCTGTGGACCGGGTTTACCTTCGTTGGCTATTTCACCCCGATTCGCGAACTGGCCGATGCAGCGTTGAGTTTCACGCTGAGCGGCTGGGAGACTTTCTGGGTGCTGTTCTATGGCGCCGCGACCTACGGTAACGCCGGCTTCATGCGCGAGCAGATGTGCAAATACATCTGCCCATATGCGCAGTTCCAGTTCGTGATGTTCGACCCTGATACGCTGATCGTGGCCTATGACGAAACGCGGGGAGAGGCCCGCGGTGGCCGGTCAAAGAAGGCGGTACCTGCTGATGAGGGGCTGGGTGATTGCATCGACTGCAGCATCTGCGTGCAAGTGTGCCCGACCGGTATCGACATTCGCGACGGCTTGCAACTGGAGTGCATCGGCTGTGCGGCCTGCATCGATGCTTGCGATCAGGTCATGGACAAGATGAACTACCCGCGCGGGCTGATTCGCTACTCGACTGAAAACGCGCTAAAGAACCGCTCGTCGACAAACACGATCATCCGCCGCAGCCTGCGCCCGCGCGTGCTGATCTACTCGGCGGTGTTCTTTTCCCTGCTAGGGGCCACGGTGTGGTCGCTCGCCACCCGCGTGCCGCTCAAGCTGGACATCGAGCGTGACCGCTCCGTGCTGGCGACGGAAGCTGCAGACGGTTCGATCGAGAACGCCTTTCAGCTCAGCCTGATCAATGCAAGCGAGCGTGTCCGGACCTTCGAGATCCGCGTGTCTGGCATCGACGGCATTCATCTGTCGGCGCCGCTTCAGGTCGTCGTGCCCGCGGCTGCCTCGGCTTCGGCGACGGCTCAGGTCAGAGTCGAACCGGGCAGCCTGAGCATGGGTTCGCACCCGATTCGCTTTACGGTGGCGGATACCGCAGATCCGGCGGTGACGGTGATCGAAGATGCAAAGTTCTGGATGCGTTGACGTTCGCAGGCAGGCCGCCTTGTAAAATGTCGCTTCACGTCCGGCATCGGGCCGGATTGTCTCGTGAGGCGAATCATGCTCCCGAAGGATAATCGGACGTTCTCCCGCAGGCCCGTTCTGCTTGCAGCGGCAGGGATGTGCTGCATGCTGCTGGTGCTGTCGGGTATCGATCCGTACGACCGTGCCACTTGGCTGATGGAGGTTGCGCCCGTGCTGATTGCACTGCCGGTGCTGTTCCTGACGCACAGGCGGCATCCGCTTACCGACCTGCTGTACGGGCTGATCTTCCTGCATGCGGTGATCCTGATCGTCGGGGGCGCTTATACCTACGCCAGGGTGCCGCTCGGGTTCTGGCTGCAGGACCTGCTGGCGACGGATCGCAACCCCTACGACAAGATCGGACATTTCGCACAGGGGCTGGTGCCGGCCCTGCTCGCGCGGGAGATTCTGCTTCAGGGCGCCTATGTCCGCGGAAAACGGATGTCCGGGTTTCTGTCGGTCTGTGTCGCGATGGCGATCAGCGCCTGGTACGAACTGGTGGAGTGGGGCGCCGCGCTCCTTATGGGGCAGGGGGCGGATGAGTTCCTCGGCACACAGGGCGATCCGTGGGATACGCAATCGGACATGTTCATGGCGTTTCTGGGGGCGCTGTTTGCGGTGCTGTTGCTGTCGCGCTGGCATGACCGTCAGCTTGCGCGCCCCGAAAACGCAGCGATGAAGCCAGCCCCCGGTACGGGCGTGAATTGTGGATGAACTTTCTTGCACATCTGCACCTTGCGCAGGTCAGCAACACGTCGCCTGCGGGCAATCTGCTCGGGGATTTCGTGAAGGGGCCCGTGCCGTCAGATCTTGCGCCTGCGTTGGCGACCGGCATTCGCCTGCATCGGCGGGTCGACGCGTTTACCGATGCGCATCATGAACACCGAGCTGCCGTGCGCTGCTTCGAACCGCCCTGGCGACGCTTTGGCGGAGTTCTGGTGGACATGTTCTACGACCACTGGCTGACGCTGCACTGGGACGGGTTCAACACCCAGTCGCTCGACGCCTTCCTGCGTGAAAATTACGCCGTGTTGCTGGCCGGTGAACTGCACCATCCGGCCTTGCTGCCGGACGGGCTGCCACTGCCTTTGCGGCGCATGGCGGAGCAGGACTGGTTGTCGACTTACCGCAGCGTGCCTGGTTTGCGGCGCGCACTCGACGGCATCGGCCGTCGCCTGCGCCGGCCGCTCGAACTCGGCGCCAGCCTCGATACACTCAGTGAGGGGCAATGGGCAGAAATGGAAGCGGGCTTTCTGCGTTTCTATCCGGATCTGATCGAGTTCGTCCGTGCAGAGGTGGTGACGATCATTTCATGCAATGCGCGCGGCGATTTGTCCTGAGCGAAAACATATCGGTTTCTGTAGAAATATTGATGTGCTAAAATTTCTACAGAAAGGAGGTGCTCCATGGCAGTCATTTCCCCCCAGCTTGCCGTCAAACCGGATGCGGCTACCGTTCTGAGCAAGGCGGTCGCACGCGCGGCCGAGCAGCTCGAAGTCTCACGTGCCTTGTTGGCGCGGGTACTCGGGGTTAGCCCGGCAACGGTGACGCGGCTCTACAGCGGCGATTATCAGCTCGATCAGGGGCGCAAGGAGTGGGAGTTTGCGCTGCTGTTCGTGCGCGCCTTCCGCGCGCTCGACTCCATCGTCGGTAACGAATCCAGTGCGCGCGCATGGCTCAACAGCGAGAACCGCGCACTCAACGGCCGGCCAGTCGATCTCATTCGCAGTACGGAGGGGCTGGTCCGTGTCGTCCAGTACCTGGACGCCTCCCGCGGTCTCGGCTGAGGCGCGCGCCTGGCGCAGCCCGGCGTGGCGCATCGTGGAGGCGCAGCATGTCGCGTCCACGATGAAAATCGTCGATAGCCGGGATGAGCAGGACGTGCTGGAGAGCTTGCTAGAGGACAGCAAACCTCCGGTTCCCGCCTCGGCTGACCGGCTCGACTATCTTCTTGCAGCGCCTTTTCGGTATCCGACGCGGCGCGGGGGCTCGCGTTTTCGAGCGGCGATCGATCCCGGCGTGTTCTATGGTGCAGCGACTGTGCGCACGGCCTGCGCCGAACTCGGCTACTGGCGCTGGCGCTTTCTGATGGATGCGGTCGATCTCGAGCGTATCGAACCGGTCGCCCATACCGCCTTCCGTGCCGCACTTTCCACATTCGCAGTCGATCTGCGTGCGTTGCCGTTCAGTCGCGATGCGGCGCTTTGGGAGCATCCAGCCGATTATTCATCGACCCAGGCGTTTGCGCGGCTTGCGCGCGATGCGGGTGTCGGCGCGATTGTCTACCGATCGGTTCGCGACCCGCGTCCGTCCTGGTGCGTCGCCCTGCTCGAACCGGAAGGGTTTGCACGCCCAGCCCCTTACCCGGGCACGCAGACGTGGTGGCTGATGGTGTATCCGGATGCGGTTGTCTGGCGTCGCGACCGCGAGTCTTTCACTTTCGCGAGCGATGTCTGGAGGCAAGGGGCAGAACACAGAGAATGAGCGGGTGCCGCAATGCGTAATATTTGCACGAATATTAACGATGACCGGCATGCTAGAATTCCATGCTTGTTTCAACCTGGAATATCGAACCCGTAAATGAATGGTCTTCATCTGATTGGCGATCTGTATCGGTGTGCTGACGCTGGCAAACTCATGTGTGAGTGCGCTGATCTTGAGGCCTTGTGCGTGGCGGAATGCCGCGATGCGGGGCTTACGCCGCTTGGCGCATATTTCTATCAGTTTCGCGACGAGAATACCGGCGAGGCTGCTGGCGTAACCGGTACCGTTGTGCTGGCCGAATCGCATCTGGCAATCCATACCTGGCCCGAGAGTGGTGATGTGACTCTTGACGTGTACGTGTGCAATTACTCGCGCGACAACAGCGACCGTGCACGCCGCGTGTTCGAGCGCGTGATCGCCGCAATGGGCCCTGAAGACCGTGTCGAGCACCAGGTGGTGCGCGGTCGCCTGCCTGCCGAGGTCTGAGCGATGAGTGGTACGAAACTGCCTGAAGCCGAAGGGCTGATCTTCGAGCAGCTCAACGACGATTCAGGTTATTTCTATCGCGGCGGGCGGCTGATCGAGCGCGGGCACTCCGAGTTTCAGGATTATGAAGTCTGGGATTCACCCCAGTTCGGCCGCCTGTTCCGGCTCGATGGCTGCTTCATGACTTCGGAACGGGATGAATTCTATTATCACGAGAACATCATCCATGTGCCGGCAATCACCCACGCCGCGCCGCGCAGTGCGCTGATCATCGGCGGTGGCGATGGCGGATCTGCAGACGAGCTGTTCAAGCATCCGACCATGGAGCGGGTGGTGCTGGCCGAGCTCGACGAGAAGGTCATCGACATTGCCCGCCATCATCTGCAATCGGTTCACAACGGCGCACTCGACGACCCTCGGTTGGATATCCGTATCGGTGACGGCCTGCGCTACGTAATGGAGGATGGCCCCGCTGCCGGAGACACCTACGATCTCATCGTGCTCGACCTGACGGATCCGGTCGGCCCGGCCGAGGCGCTGTATGCGGAGGATTTCCTGCGCGGCTGTGCGGCCCTGCTCACCCCCGGTGGTGCGCTCAGCCTGCATATCGGTGCGCCGGTGTTCCAGCCTGAGCGGGTGCGCGATCTGGTCGCTCGACTGCGGCAGGTGTTTGCCGTGGTCAGGCCGTATTTTCTCTACATCCCGTTGTACGGCAGCCTGTGGGGCCTGGCCACCGCATCGGCGACGCTCGACCCGCTTGCGCTCGACGCAGACGAAGTTGATCGGCGCATCGCGGAGCGCGGTATCGGGCAACTGCAGCACTACAACGGCGAGGTGCACCGCGCCCAGTTCGCACTGCCCAATCACCTGCGCAAGCTGCTGGGCGGATAAGGCCTCAATCGCTTCGCTGAGCGAGCCGGGCGACATGCTCCCCGATCGCCATCGACGCCGTCAGGCCAGGTGATTCGATGCCGAAGAGCTGGATGAGCCCAGGGATGCCGTGCTGTTCCGGTCCGTCGAAGCGGAAGTCGGCGTCGGGCTCGCCGGGGCCGACAATCTTGGGACGCACGCCGGCGTACCCAGGATCGAGACGGCCATCTTCCAGTGCAGGCCACCATTTGCGGATCGCGGTGTAGAAGCGCTCGGCGCGTGCAGGGTCGACGCTGTAGTCGGGGGCGTCGATCCATTCCACATCGGGGCCAAACTTTGCCTGTCCGCCAAGATCGAGGGTGAGGTGCACACCCAGTCCGCCGGCCTCCGGAATCGGATAGATGAGGCGGGAGAAGGGCGCGCGGCCACGGTAGGTGAAGTACACGCCGCGGGCGAAGTGCGCCTGCGGCAGCGCTGCAGCCGGCACGCCCTCTATTTGTTGCGCGATGTCGATGGCGTCGAGCCCTGCGGCATTGATCACGCACCCGGCGCGCAGCTCGGTTTCGGTGCCGCTGCCATCGACGATCTGCAGCACGATGCCGTCGCCGTCTACCCGCCCGCCACGCACCGGACTGGCAAGTGCGAGCATGGCGCCGTGATGTTCGGCATCTCCCAGCAGTGCAAGCATCAGGCCGTGGCTGTCGACGATGCCGGTGGAGGGCGACAGCAGCGCAGCGTGGGCGTCGAGTTCGGGCTCGATGCTCCGAATTTCGCTGCTGTTGAGCCAGCGCAGATCGTGTACGCCATTGAGCTGCGCGCGAGCATGAATGTTCTTCAGGGCATCGATCTGTTGCGGCTGCGGTGCGACCAGCAGCTTGCCGCAGCGTTGATGGCCGATGCCGCGCTCCGCGCAATAGCGGTAGAGCAGGTCGCGACCGCTTACGCACAGGCGGGCCTTGTGTGATCCCGGGACGTAATACAGGCCGGCATGGATCACCTCGCTGTTGCGGGCGCTGATTCCGCTGCCGAAGGTGGTCTCGCGTTCGAGGATGACCACCTCGCGTCCCGCCTGCGCCAGCGCGCGGGCGCAGGCCAGGCCCACGACGCCCGCGCCGATGACCACACAGTCGATTGTCTCCATGCTTCAAGTCTCCGGTATGCCTGTTGTTTCACTGCGTATGGCGGGATCTGTAGCGCGCGGCGAGTTTTACCAGATCGTTTGGATGCAGGGTAGCGGCTGGGCGATACGGTAACGTAGCGCGCATTCGATTTGTCTGAAAGTCCGGACGGTTTGCACGACTGAATTCCGGAAGCCCGGAACCTGCTCGTGGCCCTGTCTGGCAAGAAAAATGAAAGTTTAGTTAAAACATATGCTTACGATTGTCTTCTGGCTGATGTTTTCTGGCACGGCGATTGCGATGGATTGAATGCTCAGAATTTATGGGTGAATTCAAAAAGTCTATTTAAGGAGACAACCAATGAAGAGCATTGTGCGCAATTGCCTGCTGGGCGCGCTGATTACCGTCGCCACCCAGACCGCCTCCGCTGCGACCTTTGTCAACGTGCTGACCGGCGGCACCAGTGGGGTGTATTACCCGCTGGGCGTGACGCTGTCGCAGATCTATGGCGAGAAGATTCCTGACGCCAAGGTGCAGGTGCAATCGACCAAGGCTTCGGCGGAGAACCTCAACCTGCTGCAGAGCGGTCGCGGCGAGATCGGTTTTGCACTGGCGGACTCGGTGTCCGACGCGTGGAAGGGCGATGCCGATGCCGGCTTCAACAAGCCGCTCGACCGCCTGCGTGCGGTCGCTTCCGTGTACCCGAACTACATCCAGATCGTCGCGCTCAGCGATGCGAACATCAAGACGCTTGCCGACCTCAAGGACAAGCGCATCTCGGTCGGTGCGCCGCGCTCGGGCACCGAGATCAATGCGCGCGCCATCCTCAAGGCGGCCGGTCTGAGTTACAGCGATTTTTCCAAGGTTGAATACCTGCCCTTCGGCGAGTCGGTCGAGCTGATGAAGAACCGCCAGATCGACGTCACCCTGCAATCGTCCGGGCTTGGCGTGGCCGCGCTGCGCGACCTG
>JALNWS010000088.1 GCA_023230755.1 Azoarcus sp. | reverse complement strand
GCGCTCTGAAAGCCAGCTCCACAGATTCGGCGACAAAACCCGCATGAGTTGCATCAGCGACATCAGGACGGCGATGTCGGTTGCAGGGTATTTCAGCGACTGCAGGTAGAGCGTGAAATACGGCGAGAAGGCGCCGACGAAGGCAAAATAAAAGAAGTAGTAGAACGAGAGTCGCCAGTACGGAAGCGTCGCACCCATATTAGAGGCCAAAGGCGGGGGAGAGGCGGAGGCAGCACGCCGATTCGCCCAGCCCGCGGCCGCCGACGGACCTGCAGCGGGGAATCACCGCGCCCCCGGTCCCGCAAGCCTTGCGCGGAAAGACGCGCGGCGCCCTCTTCCTCAACGCCGTACGGGAGAGGGAACGCCCTGACGCCCTGTTGGCGCCAGGCCGGCAATGCGCGGCGTCGTGGTAACGACATCACCGCACTGGGCGCGATGTCTCAACGCATGATCGATCAGTACGAGCGCAAGCATCGACTCTGCAATCGGTGTAGCACGAATGCCGACGCAGGGGTCGTGTCTGCCGTGGGTATTGACCACCACCGGCTCCCCCTGGCGATTGATCGATGCGCGGTCGAGGCGGATGCTGGAAGTGGGCTTGATCGCCATGCTCACAAGAATGTCCTGCCCGGTGGACAGGCCACCAAGCACGCCGCCCGCATTGTTTGACAGAAAGCCTTCTGGCGTGAGTTCGTCACCATGCTGGGTGCCAAGCTGCGACACGGCATCGAAACCGGCGCCAACCTCAACGCCCTTCACCGCGTTGATGCTCATCATCGCGTAGGCGATCTCGGCATCGAGACGATCGAAAACAGGCTCACCCCACCCCACCGGTACGCCAGAGGCAACCACGTTGATACGGGCCCCGACGGAGTCGCCCGACTTGCGTAACTCATCCATGTACTGCTCGAGTTCGGGCACAAGGGACGCATTGGGCGCAAAGAAGGGATTGTCATCGACCTCGCCCCACGATTCGAATGGAATTGAAATCGGGCCGAGTTGCGCCATGTAACCCCGAATCACGATGCCAAACTTCTCGCCCAGCCACTTCTTCGCAATTGCGCCGGCCGCCACGCGCACGGCGGTTTCGCGCGCAGACGACCGACCGCCACCGCGGTAATCGCGGATGCCGTACTTCTGCCAGTAGGGATAATCAGCGTGGCCGGGACGGAAAGTATCGGCGATATTGCCGTAGTCCCTGCTGCGCTGATCCTGATTGCGGATCAGCAGCGCGATCGGCGTACCCGTGGTCACCCCCTCGAATACGCCCGACAGAATCTCGACTTCGTCCGGTTCGCGGCGCTGGGTCACGTGACGCGACGTGCCAGGCTTGCGCCGATCGAGCTCCAGCTGAATCTCGGCCGCGGTAATCGCGAGCCCCGGAGGGCAGCCGTCGACAACACAGCCGATGGCCGGCCCGTGGGATTCACCGAAAGACGTGACGCAGAAAAGCGTGCCGATGGAATTGCCGGACATTGGAGACTCGTAGCGTTCTGGCGGGGAGGCCGGCGAGTTTAGCACAGGCTAACACCCGCCCTGCCCCCACCAGGCTCAGAGAAAGAACTCCTCCATGCGCACGAACGCCTCGTGTTCGGCACCATGCCGCTTCACTGCCAGCACGTCTTCGAGCTTCTCCAGCTGGCGGATCATCTGCTCCAGCCGCTGATCCTCGAACACCAGCAACCAGATGCGACTCCGGTTTCCATTGGGTATGGGCATGCACATGATGCCCTCCATGTTGAAAGCACGGCGCGCGAAGAGATTGCAGATGTGGCTCATCACGCCTGCATGGTTATTCACTTCGAGCTCAAGCACGACCTTGGCAAAACCCGACTGCTGCAGCGGTTCGGCAACCTGTTCCATCATCAACCTCCGATCATCTCGGTATTGGCCGCACCCGGCGGCACCATGGGATAGACAAACTCCTCGCGATCGATCGAGGCATGAATCAGACACGGCCCCGGCGTCCGCAAGGCCTGTGCAAGCGAAGCACGCGGATTGGCCGCCAGATCGAGATCAACCGCGGGAATGCCGAAGCCCTCTGCAATCTTCATGAAGTCGGGCGCGCCTGCGTAACGCGAGGCAAAGGTGCGCTTGCCGTAGAACAGGCTCTGCTGCTGATACACCAGACCGAGCGCATTGTTGTTCATCAGCACGATCTTGACGTTGAGCCCCTGCTCGGCGAGCGTTGCCAGTTCCTGAATGTTCATCATGATGCTGCCGTCACCAGTGAAGCACACCACGGTGCGCTCGGGTGCGGCCAGCGCGGCCCCCAGCGCAATCGGCACACCGAAGCCCATCGTGCCGAGACCGCCAGAGGTCAGCCACTGCCGCGGACGGCGGAAGGGATAAGCCTGGGCCACCCACATCTGGTGTTGTCCGACGTCGGTGGCAATGATGGCCTCGTCGTCAAGTGCAGCGGCTACGGCATTGATCAGCCCATAGTGGCTGCGCGGATTCTCGATCGCGCCGAACTGCATGGGGAAGCGTGTCTTGAGGCTGTCGACATGTGACAGCCAGCGCTTGCGCAACTGAACCTTGACGCGCGGCATCAAGGCCTCCAGCACCTCGGCGACATCACCATTGATCGCAACGTGAGCATTCTTGATCTTGTCCAGTTCGGACGGGTCGACATCGATATGAATGATCTTTGCGCGCGGGCAGAACTGCGCCGCCTTGCCGATTGCACGATCATCGAAGCGGGCACCGACGCAGATCAGCAGGTCAGCCTCTTCCAGCACGAAGTTGGTGTAGCGCGCACCATGCATGCCGAGCATGCCGATCGAGAGCGGATGATCCATCGGCATCGCGCCCAGCGCCATCAGCGTCATCGTGGTCGGCAACCCGGCCTGCTCGGCCAGCGTCACCGCCTGCTGTGCCGCGCCGGAATGAATCACCCCACCGCCGAGATAGAGCACCGGTTGCTCGGCCTCGTTGATCATGCGCGCAGCTTCTTCGATGAGCGCGATCGGCGCCCGGGGCGCTGCGTCGCGCACTGCGATCGGCGGGAACTCGTCGAAGGTGACGACCTGACACTGCACATCCTTGGGCACGTCCACCAGCACCGGACCGGGTCGACCCGACATTGCGATCCGGAACGCCTCGGGAATGACCTCGAGCAACTCCTCCGCTGATCGCACCAGAAAATTGTGCTTGGTGATCGGCACCGTCATGCCGTAGATATCGACCTCCTGGAAGGCATCGGTACCAATCATCGACAACGGCACCTGCCCGGTAATGGCCACCATCGGGATCGAATCGAGCATCGCATCCGCGATTGCGGTCACAAGGTTGGTCGCACCCGGACCGCTCGAAGCAAAACACACCTCAGGCTTGCCAGACACCCGCGCCATGCCCTGAGCCATGAATCCCGCACCCTGTTCATGACGTGCAAGCACGTGGTGGATACCGTCACAGCCGGAAAGTGCGTCATAAACCGGCAGGATCGCTCCGCCGGGAATGCCCGCTGCGGTGCGCACGCCCTGGCGCTCGAGCAGGCGCAATATCAACTGGGCGCCGGTCATCTGATTCATTTTGATCTCCTTCAGGTCATGTTGCGGCGTTTCTGACCGGCGGCATAAAAGAAAACCCCCGCCGGGCTTTCGCGCCGGCGGGGGTTCTGGATTTGGTATTGCCTGTCCTGATCCGCTACGACGCGTGTGTCCCTACGCCTACTACTACGCGTACTACGGATACATCGAGGGACGGGAAACGACGGTTCATGTTCGGATCAGACAAGTTGTGACGGCAATGAAATCATAAACGCGGTGCGAATACAAGCGCTTTTCGCACCGCACAACAGAAGCGCTTCAAGCTGTTGACGCTTTCTCATCTCCATCACGCAGCACGCGACGGAGAATCTTGCCCACATTGGTCTTGGGCAGTTCATCCCGAAACTCGATCAAGTGCGGCACCTTGTACCCGGTGAGGTTCTGCCGGCAGTGAGCGATCAGCGCCTCCTTTGTCAGCGCAGGATCCTTGCGTACCACGAACACCTTCACCGCCTCGCCACTGTGTTCGCTCGGCACCCCGATGGCAGCCACCTCAAGCACGCCGGGGTGACTTGCGACGACGTCCTCCACCTCGTTCGGGTAGACGTTGAAGCCCGAGACCAGAATCATGTCTTTCTTGCGATCAACAATTCGAATGAAGCCATCTTCATCCATGACTGCGACATCACCCGTCCGGAAATAACCGTCAGCAGTAAATGCCCGCGCCGTATCCTGAGGACGGTTCCAGTAACCGCGGGTCACTTGCGGCCCACGCACGCACAGTTCGCCGCGCTGACCAACAGGCAGCTCAGTTCCGTCGTCGTCGCGAATGCTCACTTCGGTCGAGGAAATCGGCAGTCCGATTGCATGATTGAATGTGGGCAGATCGAGCGGATTGATCGTCACTGCGGGTGAGGTCTCCGTCAACCCGTAGGCCTCGATCAGCGGCAACCCCGTTACCTCCTTCCATTTCTCCGCAACCGCCTGCTGCACCGCCATCCCGCCTCCGAGTGAAATCCGCAGTGAGGAGAAATCGAGACGCGCAAAATCGGCGTTGTGCAACAAGGCATTGAACAGGGTGTTCACCCCTGTGATCGCGGTAAACCGGTACTTTGCCAACTCCTTCACGAAGCCGGGAATATCCCGCGGATTCGTAATCAGCACATTGGTCGCACCAATCTTGAAGAAGGTGAGACAGTTCGCCGTGAGCGAGAAGATGTGATAGAGCGGAAGCGCAGTAATGATGACCTCTTCACCCTCGTACAGAAAAGGCTTGATCCACGCATGTGCCTGCTGCAGATTGGCCACGATGTTGCCGTGCGTGAGCACGGCGCCCTTGGCCACTCCGGTCGTTCCGCCCGTATATTGCAGGAAGGCGACATCGTCCCCGCCAACCTCGACCGGCTTGAGTGCATGGCGCGCCCCCTTGCGCAGGGCCGCACCGAAATCGCTGCTCCCCTGCAGCTTCCAGGGCGGGACCATTTTCTTGATCCGCCGGATCACGAAATTGACAACAGGCCCTTTCGGAAACCCGAGCATCGCGCCGACGCTGGTCACGAGCACATGTTTGAGCGGGAGCCTGTCTCGCACCTGCATCAGGGTGTGAGCAAAGTTCTCGAGAATGACGATCACTTCGGCGCCTGCGTCGCGCAGTTGATGTTCAAGCTCGCGCGCAGTGTATAGCGGGTTGACATTGACAACCGTATAACCTGCCCGCAGCGCACCGAACATCGCCACTGGATATTGCAGCAAATTCGGCATCATGAGCGCGATGCGCGCGCCACGTGGCAGACCAAGCTCAGTCTGCAGATATGCGCCAAAATTCGCAGAAAGCCGATCCAGTTCGGCGTAGGTGATGCGCTTGTCCATGCAGACGAAGGCCGTCCGCCCGGCAAACTTTCGAACCCCTTGCTCGAACAGGTCGCCGAGCGAAGCGAATTCGTGCACATCCACCTCAGCCGGCACGCCGGACGGGTAACTCTTGAGCCAGATCTTCTCCACGTTGTCTCCTGGTATCGCTGGAAAAAGCTTGAGTGCTACCCCCACATCAGGTCGCACAAGCCCGCCCTCCCACGGCGTCAAGACGGCAAGGCCGCCCTGTTCCAACAAGAAGCGCCCCGTCTGGTGCGGGGTGACTTCATTCACTCGACGCAGATGCGACTCCGGCAGGTCGCCTGCAATACAATCAAACGCGAAATCAGCTGTCGGCGCTTTCGCTCGGCCAGTTGCGGATGTAATTCTTCAGCATGCGATTTTCGAAGCTCTGCTCCTCAAGCACCGCCTTTGCAACGTCGTGAAAGCTCACAACCCCAAGCAAGATACTGCCATCCATGACAGGCAGATAGCGCTGGTGATGATCAACCATCAGACGACGCAATTCATCCATTTCCATGTTTGGCGCGGCCACCATCGGCACCGCCAGCATGGCTTGATCGATCAGCATATCCGCCCACGCTGCTCCACCTTTCTGAACGGCCTGAAGCACCTCGCGAAACGTCAGCATGCCGGCCATCTGACCCTTGGAGAAGACCACCAGCGAGCCGACGTCCTGTTCGGTCATGATCGTCACCGCTTCCGCCAGTTTCTTGTTTGGCGAAATGGTGTAGAGCACCTTCCCCTTGATCGCGAGAATCTCGCTTACCAGCATGATAGTTTTCCTCGGATATTTTGTTTAGTTTGAGGCTGTGCGCCATATTAGTGCATTGGGGAACTCCCTGAAAGCAGTACCGGGGGCCGGCCTTCAGGGCGCTGTCACCGCTTCAACTCGCCAAGCTTGTCCTTCACCTTCGCCCACTCGTCGGCATCGGGCAGCGGATCCTTGCGCTCCACAATCGGTTTCCACTGGCTTGCCAGTTCCGCGTTTAGCGCGATAAACGATTCCTGACCTGCAGGCACGTCATCCTCTGCGAAAATGGCCTCGACCGGACATTCGGCGACGCAAAGCGTACAGTCGATGCATTCTTCCGGATCGATGACGAGAAAATTCGGACCCTCGCGAAAACAATCGACAGGACACACATCCACGCAATCGGTATATTTGCAGCGCACACAGGCTTCAGTCACAACGTAGGTCATTGCTTTGCTCTCACTGGTAACGACACCTGCCTCTGAGTAGGCATTCGTGCTCACAGCCGACAATATAGTCCAGCGATTTGCTTTTTCGCCACGACAATGCACTTTTTACCGGTTTCAGACCGATAACACCTTGACGTAGCCGACGTCATCGCATAACTTTCGGGAAACCTTCTTCCGGGCACCCTTCCCAGTGCCTGGCCGGACGGGTCCACTGCGACCCTTCATCTCTCTAGTATCAAGTAGTACGCAACACATCTCCCCCCTGATGCGAGGAATCATGAGCGAGCATATTCAATACGTGACCGACAGCAACTTCGAGTCCGAAGTGCTGCAGTCCCAGACGCCGGTACTCGTCGACTACTGGGCTGAATGGTGCGGCCCCTGCAAGATGATTGCGCCGATCCTGGACGAAGTCGCCAAAGACTACACAGGCAAGCTCAAGGTCGCAAAGCTCAACATCGACGAAAACCAGGAAACGCCGGCCAAGTACGGCATCCGTGGCATTCCCACCCTGATGCTTTTCAAGGGCGGGAACATCGAGGCGACCAAAGTCGGCGCCCTTTCAAAATCTCAACTGACAGCCTTCATTGACAGCAACATCTAAGCCGGAAACCGCTCCGGCCCGTTCTCGCGGTGCGACGCGCGCCCGCCGCCGGGGCCCCCGGCACCGCGACGGTAATCCTCCCGAAAACATTCCGTCCGATGACGACCTGCTCGAAGCAGAATCGTCTGGCGAGACGGGTACGCCCACCGATCCAGCCATCCCTGCGCTGCACCTGTCCGAGCTCAAAGCACTGCATGTCAGTGAACTGCTTGAGATGGCAGTCGCAAATGATGTCGAAGGCGCCAATCGCCTGCGCAAACAGGAGCTTGTCTTTGCGCTGCTGAAGAATCGTGCACGCAAGGGTCAGCCGATCAGCGGCGACGGCGCACTCGAAGTTCTGCCCGACGGGTTTGGCTTCCTGCGTTCGCCTGACACGTCCTATCTTGCGGGCACTGACGACATCTATGTGTCGCCATCTCAGATCCGGCGTTTCAACATGCGCACCGGCGACACCATCGAGGGCGAGATTCGCACCCCGAAGGATGGCGAGCGTTACTTTGCACTGGTCAAGCTGGACAAGATCAACGGCCGCCCTCCCGAGGAGTGCAAGCACAAGATCCTGTTCGAGAACCTGACCCCTCTGCATCCGCAGGAGTGCCTGAAGCTCGAGCGCGAAATACGAGGTGAGGAAAACATCACCAGCCGTATCATCGACATGATCGCGCCGATCGGCAAAGGTCAGCGCGGCTTGCTCGTCGCCCCGCCGAAGACCGGCAAGACGGTGATGCTGCAGCATATCGCGCATGCGATCACGTCCAATCATCCCGATGTCGTGGTGATCGTGCTGCTGATCGACGAACGCCCTGAAGAAGTGACCGAAATGCAGCGCTCGGTGAAGGGTGAGGTTGTGGCCTCCACCTTCGACGAACCGGCCTCACGTCACGTTCAGGTTGCCGAGATGGTGATCGAGAAGGCCAAGCGCCTGACCGAACACAAGAAGGATGTCGTCATCCTGCTCGACTCGCTGACCCGTCTTGCACGTGCGTACAACACGGTCGTACCGGCTTCGGGCAAAGTCCTGACCGGTGGTGTCGATGCCAACGCTCTGCAGAAGCCGAAACGTTTCTTTGGTGCCGCGCGGAATATCGAGGAAGGCGGCTCACTGACCATCATCGCCACCGCGCTGATCGACACTGGCAGCCGTATGGACGACGTGATCTACGAGGAATTCAAGGGCACCGGCAACATGGAGCTCCACCTCGACCGCCGCATGGCAGAGAAGCGGGTCTATCCGGCCATCAACGTCAATCGTTCGGGCACACGTCGCGAAGAGTTGCTGATGAAGCCGGACATCCTCCAGAAAGCGTGGATTCTGCGCAAGCTGTTGTACGGCATGGACGATATCGACGCGATGGAGTTCCTGCTGGACAAGGTCAAGGCAACCAAGAGCAACGCCGAATTTTTCGACGCAATGCGTTCCGGCCGCTGAGAGATCCAGCATGCCACCATGAAAAAGCCACCTTCGCAGGTGGCTTTTTTTCGTCAGCGAGCAGCGATTATTTTCCGTACTCAAAGAAGCCTTTACCTGTCTTGCGGCCGAGATAGCCGGCTTCAACCATTTCCACCAGCAACGGTGCCGGGCGGTACTTCGGATCCTTGAAGCCTTCGAACAGCACCTGCATCACGGCCAGTTCGACATCCAGACCAATCATGTCACACAGTGCGAGCGGCCCGATCGGGTGATTGCACCCCAGCTTCATTGCCTCGTCGATTTCCGCTGCCGTAGCCAGCCCCTCGCCCAGCGCGAACACTGCTTCGTTGATCATCGGGCAGAGCATGCGATTAACCACGAAACCCGGGCTGTTGCGCACCTGCACCGGCGTCTTGCCGATGGCCTTCGCCACTTCATCAACCGCAGCATAGGTCTCGTCCGAAGTCTGCAGACCACGAATCAGCTCGACCAGCGCCATCATTGGTACCGGGTTGAAAAAGTGCATGCCGATCATGCGATCCGAACGCTTGGTCGAGGCCGCGAGCTTGGTGATCGAAATCGACGATGTATTGCTGGCCAGCAATGCCTCAGGCTTGGCGACGGCATCAAGCTGCGCGAAGATCTTGAGCTTGAGCTCGAGATTCTCCGTTGCAGCTTCAATGATGAGGTCACAATCGGACAAGGCTTTCAAATCCGTCGACACCGAGATTTTGGCCATCGCTTCGTCTTTCTGGCCCGTGCTCATCTTCTCTTTCTTGATCAGACGATCCAGGCTGCCAGAAACGGTGGCCAGCCCGCGCTGCAGGGCTGCATCGGCGATATCGGTCATTACCACCGGATAGCCCGCGACGGCGAACGCCTGAACGATTCCGTTGCCCATTGTGCCTGCGCCGACAACTCCAATCTTGCTGATACTCATTGCTGATATCTCCTGTTAACGGTCACGCTCCGGCACTTCAACTCCATACCGTTGCGTATGGACTAAATGTAACGCATGCAGACATGCTGCGCCAGTCCCTGACTCGAAACCCCTGAGCGAAACGATAGCAGACACGACCAACATCCGGGGGCGTCGGCCGCGAACAACAGCCCCCCCTCTCCCCCTCTGAACGCCCCTGAAACGCGACTTCAAGCAGTCATACGCGACCATCAGACATCTGCCGTGCAGGCGTTTCGTCGCGCCCCACGCCCCTCTGCAACAAGCCCTCGGACCCCGCCGACGATGCGCTCGTTCCACGCGTCAATGACGGGCAATCCAGGCTTGCTGCACCAGGTCGCAATCCATGAACGCCAAGGCGACCGGACGAATGGGGCAACGCGCCATGAAATCCTGTAAGCGGGACAGGCTGCACATCACCCCGCGGACATGCGATCACAGCAAGACACGCGCTGCCAGCCTTCACCCGGTGCTTGACAGACAGACGACGAAAAGCAGAAAGGGAAGCCGTAGCTTCCCTTTCTGCTTGATTTGTTGGCGGAGTGGACGGGACTCGAACCCGCGACCCCCGGCGTGACAGGCCGGTATTCTAACCAACTGAACTACCACTCCGCGCTTGACTGTATCGGCATGTGTTTCTGCCGAAGCACGTTGATCGCGCTGATCAACCTGCCAATTTCTGGCGTCCCCACGGGGATTCGAACCCCGGTACCTACCGTGAAAGGGTAGTGTCCTAGGCCTCTAGACGATGGGGACCTAAATACCGCAATACAAATTCTTTTTGGTGGAGGTAAGCGGGATCGAACCGCTGACCTCTTGCATGCCATGCAAGCGCTCTCCCAGCTGAGCTATACCCCCACAACAAGCCGGCGATTATAACCCCTGAATCAAGCTCACCGCAATGGTTTCGATAAATTTTCGAAACCCGCAAAACCGAAGTCTTGCAATGTAGCTGGCGGAGTGGACGGGACTCGAACCCGCGACCCCCGGCGTGACAGGCCGGTATTCTAACCAACTGAACTACCACTCCAAAACCTTGCCCGACATCTCTGCCGGTTTGCATGCCCGCCTTGGCCAGCATGCCGAATCTGGCGTCCCCACGGGGATTCGAACCCCGGTACCTACCGTGAAAGGGTAGTGTCCTAGGCCTCTAGACGATGGGGACCTATGTACCGCAATACAACTTTTCGATGGTGGAGGTAAGCGGGATCGAACCGCTGACCTCTTGCATGCCATGCAAGCGCTCTCCCAGCTGAGCTATACCCCCTTCGAAAGAGCGCGCATTATAGGCAGCGGTTTCGGCCTTGTAAAGCACCTTCTCGCAATTATCTGTTCGCCTGCACAAAAAACCCTGAAATCACGTCTCAGCGGGCGTTCGCAGACGCTCAGAGAACCTTGCCTGGATTCATCAACCCGGTCGGATCCAGGGCCGTTTTTATCCTGCGCATGAGCACCAGCTCGAGCTCGCTCTTGTAGCGGCGAATTTCGTCGCGCTTGAGCTGGCCGAGCCCATGTTCAGCCGAAATCGAGCCACCGAGCTCAGCCACAAGATCATGAACCACCCTGTTCGCCTCCTCCGTTCTGGCGATGAAGGCGTCGTTCTCCTCGGCCGCAACCTTCGACAGGTTGTAATGCAGATTACCGTCACCGATATGGCCAAACGCAACGATGCGCACATCGGGCCAGATTGCGCGCAAGCGACACCCCGCGGCGTCCAGGAATTCGGGGATACGGCTGACCGGCACCGAGATGTCGTGCTTGATGCTGACACCCTCGATGCGTTGCGCCTCGGAGATGTTCTCGCGCAACGCCCACAGCGCCTCTGACTGCGCGAGACTGCCTGCGACAGCGGCATCAAGTACCCCCCCATCCTCGATTGCAGCGCCGAGCTCACGCTCAAACATCTCCTCGAGCGCGGCATCGGGCAGCGTATCTGACAGTTCGACCAGCACTGCCCATGGAGCAGGCTCGGAAAGCGGGTCTCGCGCCCCCTCAATGTGACTGAGGACCATCTCCAGCGCCGGACGACCAACGATTTCAAACGCGGTAATACGATCGCCGCAACCAGCGCGCATACGCGCCAGCAACGCAACCGCTGCTGCAGGATCGGGCACCGCAACCCAGGCGGTCGCACGTGCCTGGGGAGCAGGAAAGAGTTTGAGCGTCGCTGCGGTGATCACACCGAGCGTCCCCTCTGCCCCCACGAACAGATGCTTGAGGTCATAGCCGGTATTATCCTTGCGCAGGCCGCGCAAACCATTCCACACCTGACCATCGGGCAACACCACCTCAAGCCCGAGCACGAGGTCGCGCGTATTGCCATAACGCAACACCTGAACCCCACCCGCGTTGGTCGACAGATTGCCACCGATCTCGCAACTACCTTCGGAGGCCAGGGACAGCGGGAAGAAGCGTCCAGCGTCGTGCGCCGCCGCCTGCACTGCCGCAAGCTTGCACCCGGCCTCCACGCACAGGGTATTGTTGTCCGTATCGAGCTCACGAACGCGATTGAGCCGCGACAGACTGAGAAGCACCGAGCGACCATCGGGCAGCGGGGTCGCACCACCGCACAGGCCGGTATTCCCCCCCTGAGGCACAACCGGGATGGCTGCCGCATGACACGCAGCAATCACGCCAGCAACCTGAGCGGTATCCGCTGGCCGCACAACTGCTCGCGCAGCGCCACGGTAACGGCCTCGCCAGTCGCTCAGATAAGGAGCGGTCGCAGCATCATCGACAAGCAGATAATCACGACCGACGATCGCGGCCAAGGTATTCAGAAATTCGTCCATCCGGAGTCCTCTCAGGCGCCAGCGTCGTCCGCGCGCCCCAAAACGTACCGCAGCAAGGGGCGAGCACGGGCCACTGCGGCCTCACCCTCTGCAATCGCCTCCTCGGCACGATGATAGTCCATCAGACCGAGCTGACCGACACGGGGCGAGATCAGCACATCGGCCGGTTCGCCAGCAAGCCGGCTGCGCGAAATTCTCACTTGCATGATGTTGATACTGGCATTGAGTACGCTGACCAGCGAAGGCAGACTATCCTCGGGCGCGGGCTCGCCGTGACCATTGCCCGCAAGCCCAGTGCCACCCAGGCCAAGTCTGGACAGCAGCCGATCACTCCAACTCGCTTCGGTTTCCTCTTCAGGCGCGGGTTCGGCGGAGGTACGCCTCCATGCTCGTCCGATCATGTCCGATCCAAGATCGACTGCGATGACAATATCCGCCCCCATCGCGCGGCACAGTGAAACAGGCACCGGATTCACCAGACCGCCATCGACCAGCAAGCGCCCATCCATCGCGACCGGCGTCATCAGGCCTGGCAGCGCAATCGAGGCGCGCACCGCTTCGGACACGCTGCCCGAATGCAGCCATATCTCGCGTCCGGAAGAAAGCTCGGTGGCAACACAGCCGAAGCGCACCGGCAAATCGGTGAAATCCCTGTCGGTGAAATTGCGCTCGAAAAACTGGATCAGCTTCTCGCCCTTGATCAGCCCGCTGCGCAGGCTGACGTCCAGCAGACCGATCACATCCTTCCACTTCAGGGAATCGGCCCAGCTTCTGAGCTTGACGAGTTCTCCCGCAGCCGCAGCAGCACCGACGAAAGCACCGATCGAGCAACCGCAGATCACCTGCGGCTCGATACCCTCGTCGGCCAGCGCGCGGAGCACACCGAGATGTGCCCAGCCTCGCGCCGCACCACTACCCAGCGCCAGCCCGATTACGGGCTGTCGGCCTGTGCGAGTAACGCTCGAAAACATCGTCATGCAAGTGCGCGCAAAAATGACTGAAAGACGAACGCGAAGCTTGCAGACTCAAGCATGAGGAATCAGCCCTCGATACGCTCTGCGTATAGGTCGTGAACATCACAATCGGTAATCCGCACCCGAACAAAATCGCCCGGCGCGAGATCGTCACCATCGGGAATCACCACCATACCGTCAATCTCAGGGGCATCGCCAGGCGAACGGGCAAGTGCGCCCTCTTCATCGACGTCGTCGACCAGCACGGTCATTTCACTCCCGATCCTGGCCTCGAGCCGCTGGGTGGAAATATCCTCCTGGAAATCCATCAGACGGGCGCGACGCTCCTCGCGCACCTCGTCAGGCACCGGGTCAGCCAGTTCGTTTGCCGTTGCGCCTTCGACCGGCGAATAAGCGAACGCGCCAACACGATCGAGCTGCGCCTGATCGAGAAACTGCAGCAACTGTTCGAAGTCTTCCTTAGTCTCACCGGGAAAGCCGGTGATGAAGGTCGAGCGGATGGTCAGATCCGGGCAGATGCTGCGCCACTTCTGCACCCGCTCCAGGACGTTTTCGGCATTCGCCGGACGCTTCATTGCCTTCAGGATGCGCGGACTGGCGTGCTGGAAAGGCACGTCGAGATAGGGAAGAATCTTTCCCTCGGCCATCAGCGGAATGAGGTCATCCACGCTCGGGTATGGATAGACGTAGTGCATCCGGATCCAGATGCCGAGCTCGCCGAGTGCATTGGCCAGGTCGTACAGCTTGGTCTTGAGCGGCTTGCCGTTCCAGAAACCCGTGCGGTACTTGACGTCCACACCGTAGGCCGACGTGTCCTGAGAGATCACCAGGATCTCCTTGACGCCGGACTCGGCCAGCGTTTCGGCCTCGCGCATGATTTCGTGAATGGGACGGCTGACGAGATCGCCGCGCATCGACGGGATGATGCAGAAGGTGCAACGGTGGTTGCAGCCTTCGGAAATTTTCAGATAGGCGTAGTGCTGTGGCGTCAGGCGAATGCCCTGAGCGGGCACGAGATCGATGAATGGGTCGTGCGGCTTGGGCAGATGCTTGTGCACGGCATGCATAACCTCTTCGGTCGCATGCGGCCCGGTAACGGCGAGCACCTGGGGATGAGCAGCCATGACCACCCCGTCCTTGGCGCCGAGACAGCCGGTGACGATCACCTTGCCGTTCTCGGCCAGGGCTTCGCCGATCGCGTCGAGTGACTCCTCGACGGCAGCATCGATGAAGCCGCAGGTATTCACCACCACCACATCGGCATCTTCGTAGCTACCGGAAATCTGATAGCCCTCTGCGCGCAGGCGGGTAAGGATGTGTTCGGAGTCGACTGTCGCTTTCGGGCAGCCGAGGCTGACGAAACCGACACGCGGCACGTCAGTTTTTTTGAAGGAGGTCATGCTGGGTACGGCCTGTTGGAAAAAACGCCCCCTTCCGGGGGCGCAGCACCTTATTTTTCGGTGCGGGTCTTGGCGTCGGGCGTCGTGCTTTCAGCCTTGTCGGCCATTTCATCCCCCGCCGGTGGCGTATAGGCGGGGAACTGGAAGCCGGTAAACATGTTGCGTGTCTGGTTTTCGACCTGATCCTGCATTTGCTGGAACATCTTCTTCGATTGCTCGACGTAGGTGCCCATCATGCTCTGCAGCGCCGGCCCCTGAAAGTTCAGAAACTGGGCCCAGAGATCCTGGCTGATCGGACTGTTCTCGCCATAGATGCCGCGGGCCTGCTCCTGGAGCTTGCCCTGCATGTCGGTAAAAGCCTTGATATTGTTCTCAAGGTATTTGCCCATCATGCCCTGCATTGCATTGCCGTAGAAGCGGATCATGTGCGACAGCAGATCACTGGTGAACATCGGCGCACCGCCGGCTTCTTCCTCGAGGATGATTTGCAGCAGAATGCTGCGCGTCAAGTCGTCGCCCGTCTTGGCGTCCACCACCTGAAAATCTTCGTTTCCGAGCACGAGTTCCTTCACATCCGACAGCGTGATGTAGGAACTGGTCCGGGTGTCGTACAGGCGACGGTTCGGGTATTTTTTGATCAGGCGCGATTTGTCGGCCATGGTGAAGTCCTCCTCGGCGGCGGTGGGATCCGCTCTAACTTGTCCTTTGGATTATACCGCGCTGCGAAAAGAAAAACCCCGTCACAGGACGGGGTTACGCAAATCCGCAGCATCCGCTGATGCGGCATCAGCACATGTGCAAGCCACCATTGATATTGATGGTTGCGCCGGTGATGTAACCAGCCAGATCGGACGACAGATAGGCACACAGCCCGCCAATCTCTTCCGGCTTGCCCAGACGCTTCATCGGCACGCTGTCGATGATGCCCTGACGGATGTCGTCGCGGATTGCCATCACCATGTCGGTGCCCACGTAGCCCGGGGCGATCGCGTTGACGGTCACACCCTTGGTTGCCAGTTCGGAGGCAAGCGCCTTGGTGAAGCCCAGAACACCGGCTTT
>JALNWS010000087.1 GCA_023230755.1 Azoarcus sp. | reverse complement strand
GTCGTTCTTGCCGAGGATGTCCTGTTCGATCCGCACCATCTGGCCCTGGCTGAGGCCTGGCGCATGCGCGTGTGCCGGCCCCGTGCCGTAATCCACGTTGTCGCCTTCCATCCGCGGCACATGCGTGGGCGCATCAGCATGTGGAGGGGGATCGTCGTGAGCGTGAGCACCTTCATGCTCGTGCCCATGGTGATGATGATCCTTTTCCACCGGACGCCATGCCACCGTCGGCCCCGCCTTGGGTCGGGCGCCGGCCTGACCGATCCTGATTTCGCCTGTTCCGCAACCACATACTGTACACATGCTCTCTGCTCCTCCATCACCCGGACAGTCAAGCTGCCTCTCCGTTATTGCTTCAGCTTCACCAACACGTTCTGAAAAACTATTCGACTTCCAGCTCGAGCACCCTCATCTCGGTGCCACCCGTGGGCTGCACCTGATAGCTGCCGCACTGCGGACACGGGTCATACAGCCGGCTCACGGCAACCGTCTGCGCGCACTGCATGCACCAGCCGCTCCCCGCCACCCTGACCACCTCCATCCGCGCACCTTCAGCTGCGCCCCCGCGCATCACTGCATCGAAACAGAAGCTCAGGGCATCGACTTCAACCGCCGACAGCTCGCCGATTTCGACCACCACCGTCTTCACCCGGCCAAGTTGCTGAGCACTCACCGCATCATCGACGATGGTGCGAATACCTTCGGCCAGCGACATTTCATGCATCCTCCGTCGCCTCCTGCACAATCTCGAACGCAACACAGGGGTCGAGCGACAGCGCCAGCCAGTCGAGCCGCGCCAGCGCCGCAGCGGTATTCTCGGCTTCCCAGCCCGTGGCCTCCTGCATGAAGGCGCCGCCGGGTGCGAAGTTCCACTCGGTCGGGGCAATGATGTGATAGTCGGTGACGATGTCACCGTCGAGTCGCAATGCATGCAGCAGTGCACCGCGCGAGGTCTCGACGCAGGCGAGCCCGCCCCCCTCGCCCAGCCCAGCGGCGTCGACGCAGGGCCGCATGTCGCTGGGAAGCGGATGACGCAAGCGGCTGGCGTCGTCGGACAGATCCACCACCTGCGCGAACACGCGTGCGGCAATCCGGTGCCCGTAGCCCAGCAAGGCCGCGACCAGCGGCGATCTGAACTGACGCGCAAGCGCGCCGGTTTCATAGATGTCGGCGCTCGCATCGCCAGTCCACACCGGCGCACGCTCGAATTCGGGCGCGGGCAGCGTACCGCCAAACATCTGCGCCCACTCCTGCGCCGTGTGAGGAGGCATCAGCGGCGCGACCTTGTCACCCTCCGGTGCCCACCGCCCCGCCTCGATCAGATCGGCAAGGGTCTCGCCGACAAACCCGCCGTAACGCGTCGCACTGACGAACTCGGCCAGGTTGGCCGGTTCGCGCATCGACAGGAAGAAGCCCGACAGCAACTCCTTGGCGACCAGATCGAGCAGCACGCCGCCGACATCGAAGGCGGCAGCTGCATCTTTTACCTGCGCCAGGCGGTGGTGCAGCTGTGCGAAGCGCATGCGTTGCGGTAGACGACCGTAGCGCGTGGGCCAATCGAGCAACAGCCGCCACAGGTGCTCCTGAGCGGCCTCGCAACTCACGGCGCGTTCGTCCTCGATGCTCGGCACATAGGCCTCGCCACGTGCGGCAGCCACCGCCGCGCGTGCTGCGATCCCCTGCGCGCGACCGCACAGACTGAACAGCACCGGCACCATGCGCTGCACCTCGTCCACGTGCCGGCCAACCAGCACGCTGGCCGCGCGCGGCCGTGTGTTCTCGACCCGCGCCGTCAGGCAGCGCCCGCCATCGAGACGGACCACGATACGCAGACTCCCCGCGCTACTCATCCCCGCCCCCTCAATAGCAGTCCGCCACGCAGAAAGTCGCGCCGCGACACTGGCGCGGCAGCGACGGATTCGCCCTGCAGTCGTGCCTGCTCTGCCGCTGCGTCCGCCTCGGCCGCGCCGTCGGGCGCGCAAAACAGGGCATCAAGCGCGGCAAGCGCCACCGCTTCCGCATCGATCTGGCTGACGAACTCGAACACCGGCGAATACAGCGAACACATCTGATAGGGGCCAAGCTCCGGTTCGCGATTGCCGAGAAATGCGTATTCGCCGGACGGGAAAGCCCAGCACTGGCGCTCGTCCACCGCCAGGGGCCGGAACCGGCCGCCCGTGCCCGGAAGCAGCATCAGGCTCAGCGACCATGGCGTCAGCAAGGCACCCAGCCATTCGCCCTGCCACGATCGGAACCCGATTGCCGCCACTTCAAGCGCGGGATTGCACAACGGCAAACCAGCCATCGGCCCCGTCGCAATCGCGGAAAAACAGGCCCTGACCGCGGGCGCGGGGTCGAGCACGAAGCCGGTATGGTCGGCGGGCATTGTCGTGCTCATGCGTCACCCACCACCATGAACTTGTGCCGCGGCGCGTCACAGTTGGGACAGGCCCAGTGGTCGGGCAAGGCCGAAAACGGCGTGCCAGGCGGAATCTGCCACACTTCATCGCCTTCGGCTGGATCATAGACATACCAGCAGATGCCGCACTCGAGCCGGGCTCCGTCCGCAATGCGACTTCCGTCGCCGAGATAGCTGCCTTCAAACATCGCCGCAATTCCTGTTGTTATGTAGATCCAACTGCACTGTCTGCCCCCATGCAACCCGATGGTACGCCGAACCCACGTTCAGGAGCAGTCAGGCCAGACTGCATCACTCGAGCCTGAGCGTCTCGATCCACTCGGCCAGACGTTCGACGCTGTCACCGAAGTCTTCCGCCGCTGCAGGCACGACATCGGGCATGTCAGTAACCTCGATGGTGTTGAGAATCAGATTGTCGGCGCTGTTGAAATACTGCACCCACCAGGTGTTGGCGAGCCGGGTGCTGCTGACGCGGCAGTTCCCGTAGCCGCGCGAGAGCACGACTACGCTGCCCGCCCCCAGCGCGCCGTCTAGATAGGCGAGATCGTCGGGCACCAGAGGCAGCAGGGTGAGATTGACGATGTGGGCAGCGTCCCCGGCCTTCCAGCGCGCAGCAACATCGACCAGTTCGGCAAGGATCGAGGGTGCGTTCATCACGCCTGACGGAGGGGATGGAACCGCAATGCCGGCGCTGCATGCCACCTGTGCGCAGGCCCCGATCGCCCCCGGAACCGGCGCCGCCGACACCACGTCGCGCACCTGCCGCTGCGCAGGGTCGAATCCGAGCTCGCGCCAGACACCGGCAAACACCGTTTCCTGAACGCGCAGCGTGCCACGCTCGGTTTCTGCAACGATGCTGACCTCGCCCTGCCCCAATGCTTCGTTGACCAGCGTGATAGCGTCGACCGAGAGCGCCGCAAGATCGATCTCGGGATAATCCGGATCGCCAAATGACCACGCGCGCATGCCATCGAGCAGGCGGCCCAGGACGCCGAGCACCTCGTCACGCACGACGGGATCGATCACCTCGGGCAGACGTGGCACATTGAAGGTGCTCATCTCTCCAGGCGACGGAATGTACTCAAGCGCTTCGTCTTCTTCATGCGATCCGGGACCGACAGCCACGGCGGGGATGGGAAAGGCTTTCATTGTCTGATTCCTTCAGTGGCAGGCGGAGTCGGACGCGGGACCGCGGACCGGGATGCCGATCGAGGGCGCACGGCCCACGGGCGACGCCAGTTTGCGCGCCACTGCCCCACCCCAGGCATCCCAGTCGAGCATGCCTTCGATCACACCAACGTAGTCACCGTCACGCAGGAACAGTTGCGCCGGAAAGCGGCTGATGCCGTAACGTCCCGCCAGCTCCCGGCTGGTGGCCGGCATCAGCGCAGCGGCACGCAGATGGTGTCCGCTAGCCTTGAGTATTTCCGGCAGGATGACGGCCACATCCCAGGTCTCGGGGCTGCGGGCCGGGTCTTCGGTGAGCAGGATCAGCACATCGCCACCCTTTTCCACAAACGCGTCCAGTTCGGTCGCGTCAAGGCAGGCGACACCGTGCCGCAACGCCTGTCGTGCAAGCAATGCGGCGAGAGCGTCCAGAGTTGGAGCTGCGTAGTCGTTCATGTGCGGGGTCCTCGCAAAAATTCAGGAAGCTGGGGCTCGCGGTCAACAAGGTCGGCGAAAGCCGCCTCCAGATCCACAGGCAAACCGGCCATCAGACCGGACAGTGCATCAAGCGCAGCACTGACCCGGGCGGCCTCTCCGGCGCCGATCACCGCTCGCGCGGCGCCGAGAAATGTCATCAGCCACGCCCCTTCGGGCTGAGGTCCGACGAGCAAGGTGTCGATGCGGTGCTCTCTGCCCTTGAGATCGGTGCACAGCGCAACGCTGCCCTCCATGCGCCGCACCTGCAGCGGAATGCCGACACACATGTCAGGCCTCCCCGGTCGTGACAAAACGCAGATCGCCATGCCGGCACGCGACCTCGGGCGCTGGCCGCCCCGTCTCGTAGGCATCGATGGCGAGCGCCAAGTCGTTGAGCCGCGACACTGCGTCGGCGCGGGGTTCGACGGTGGCCCCCCATCTGCGCAGACGCGCTACCGCATGGGCCACGGCCGGTTCGATACCGTCGCGCACGACCGGTCGCAGGCTGCCGCCGAAGTCGTCGAGCTCTACCGGCTGCACGCCGATAAGCAGCATGGATTCAGGCAGGCGATCGAGCATCTGTGCCGAGGCCAGCACCTCCTGGAAACCGGTCTGGTGCAGACTCATCTTCTTCGCCCCCATGAAGCGCGGCACTTCTCCGTCCTCCACCAGGCGCATCGCGCCGGGCTCGAGACCATAGTCCACCGCATCGAAAACGATCAGGCGACGGGCTTCGGTGACATAAGGCAGCAGATACAGGCCCTGGGTGCCGCCGTCCATCACCGTCACCTCGTCACCGAATTGCCAGGCCGCGTTGAGCGCCTCGACACAGCGCACACCGAAGCCCTCGTCGGCCCACAGGAGGTTGCCGATACCGAGAATCAGGACTGAACAGGACTGAGTGCGCATGCTGGCTCCGGGTGTAACGAATGGGGTTACAGATGCATGCTCCGTGCCAACCCAAAGAGCGGACACGAACAATCAAATAATCAAACACTTGAATAATTACGGACGCGCAATGTGGGACAAAGCAGCACAGTTGCATCGACAGACTTTCCACCAAAGCGAAAACCTTGTTTCCACCTTTACGCTCACCCACCGTTCGCGTCGCACAGGCTGCGCCACGCAATATGCGTATCCCACGCAGCCTGAAGATGCATCCACAACAACGGGTCGGTACCGAAGAAGATTCCCAGGCGCACAGCGGTATCCGGCGTGAAAGCGCGCCGGCCACGGGTCAGCTCATTCACCCGCCGACGCGAGACGCCAAGCGCCCGCGCCAGCGCTTCCTGCGAAATGCCTGCCGGGCGCATGAAGCGGGTTTCGAGAAAGCGTCCCGGATGCGTGGGTGCTCTGCCGGACCCGCGCACAACCGGCAAAAAAAGGCGCGGGCCGAAGCCCGCGCGAAGCATCGTCATCATGAGGAGAGAGAGACGAAAGGAGGAAAACGCACATTCATTGCCGAAAAAATGACGGAGTTCAGTCCTTGAACATCCGCCAGCCGGAGACCATGGTGGAGATCAGACTCTGCCGGCTCATGATGTCCTCGCGGATCGCCGCGTAGACGTGGACGATCACGAAGCTGACGGTGACCCACATGCCGAGCCGGTGAAAACTGTGCACCTGCAGGCTGTTGCCGCCTACCGCCGTGATGACCCAGCCGAACATCGACGAGGCCCAGCTGCCTTCACCCAGGCCTTCGCCGTACAGCGCAAAGCCGGTGCAGATCATGTACACCGCGCCAATGGTGAAGAACAGGAACATCATCAGCTGCGCCAGCGGATTGTGACCGACGTACTTTTTCGGTTCACTGACGAGAAAGAGATACCAGCGCAGCTCGTAGAGAACCTCGCCCCACCACTTCGCACTCCATATCGGCACCAGGAAGATCTGTCGTGCATGGTGATTGCCCACCAGCGCCCAGTAGATCCGTCCAAGAAAGCCGACGGCAAAGATATAGGCCGCCGCAAAATGCGCAAAGCGGATATAACCCATCAGGAAATTCGCGCTCGCTTCGCCCGGCACCGACGGCAACGGCTGACCAATGAAATAACCGGTGATCGCCAGCACGGTGATGGCCAGCGCATTGACCCAGTGCCACAGCCGCAAGGGCGCCTCGTACACATAGACCGCCTTGACCAGCCGTGCCTGACGCTCGGCCTCGAATGCATCTTGTTCTGCCAGCATGTCGTTCTCCTTTTCCGATGACTGCGCCGCATGCGTTGCAGCGGCGCAGTCATTGGAACCGTGGAAATTAGCGCACCTTCACCTTGCTCAATTCCCGTCCGTCCGGGCTCATGACATGCGTCGAGCACGCCAGGCAGGGATCAAAGGAATGCAGGGTGCGGAGAATCTCGAGCGGCTCGTCGGCCTTGGCGACAGGGGTATTCATCAGCGATGCTTCGAAGGCGCCGATCTGGCCCTTGTCGTCGCGCGGGCTGCCGTTCCAGGTGGTAGGCACCACCGCCTGGTAGTTGTCGATCTTGCCGTCCTTGATGCGGATCCAGTGCCCGAGCGCGCCGCGCGGCGCTTCGGTAAAGCCGACGCCCTTGGCCTCAGCGGGCCAGCGCGACGGGTCCCACTTATCGACGTTCGCAGTCGCCTCGTCGCCCGCCTTGATGTTGGCGATCATCTTGTCGAAGAAGTAGCGCATCTTGTGCGCCGCCCACGAGGCCTCGAGCCCCCGCGCGGCAGTGCGGCCCAGCGTGGAGAACAAGGCTTGCAGCGGCAGGCCGAGATCGGTGAGCAGCTTGTCGGTCGGCTCCTTGAACTCGGGATTGTTCTGCACGTAACCGATGATGTAGCGCGACAGCGGGCCAACCTCCATCGCGTGACCGCGCCAGCGCGGCGACTTGATCCAGGAGTACTTGCCCTCCTCGTCCAGCGACTCGATGCGCGTCTTCGTGCCCTTGGTGTTCTTGCCGAGCACGAAGTTGGGTTCGGTAATGCCGTCCCACGGGTGCAGGCCCTTGGTCTCGTCCGGATAGCTGTACCAGCTGTGAGTGACGAACTCCTGCACCTGATCCGGGTCGCGCAGATCGATCTCGTGAATCTTCGACAGATCGCCGTTGATGATGGCGCCGCGCGGCAACATCAGGTTTGAGGCGGAATAATCATTGGCGCGATCGGGGATGTCACCGTAGGACATGACCGACAGCGACGAGATGCCACCGCCATGAAGCCAGTCTTTGTAGAAGCCCGCGATGGCCGTCAGGTCGGGGACATAGACCTGATCGACGAACTCGATGCAGCGGTCGATGATGTAGCTGACGTGGTTGAGCCGCTCCATGTTGATTGCACCCACCGCGCCGGTGTCGTGCACATTGATCGCGCACGGCATGCCGCCCACCAGCCAGTTCGGATGCGGGTTCTTGCCACCGAAGATGGTATGGATCTTGACGATTTCCTTCTGGAAGTCGAGTGCTTCCAGATAGTGGGTGACCGCCATCAGGTTGGCTTCGGGCGGCAGCTTGTAGGCCGGATTGCCCCAGTAGCCGTTCATGAAGGGGCCAAGCTGACCGGACTCGACGAATTTCTTCAGCCGGTTCTGGATGTCGCGGAAGTAGCCCGGCGAACTGTTGGGCCAGTTCGAGATGCTCTGGGCCAGCGCGGAGGTCGCCTTGGGGTCGGCCTTGAGCGCCGACACCACGTCGACCCAGTCGAGCGCGTGCAGGTGATAGAAATGCACCAGATGGTCATGCAGTTGCAGCGCAAGCTGCATGATGTTGCGAATCGAATTGGCGTTCTCGGGGATGTCGATCTTCAGCGCATCCTCCACCGCACGCACCGAGGTCAGCGCGTGGGTGCCGGTACACACGCCGCAGATGCGCTCGGTAAATGCCCAGGCGTCGCGCGGATCGCGCCCTTTCAGAATCACCTCCAGCCCGCGCCACATGGTGCCGGTGGACACCGCATTACGGATCACATTGTCGGCATCGAGGTTGACCTCGACCCGCATGTGGCCCTCGATCCGGGTGACCGGGTCGACCACCACGCGCTTGCCGGTATTGTCGAGCTTGAAGCCCTGCGTCTCGTACGAGCCCATGATCACTTGTCTCCCGATTGCGGTTTGTTGTCGAGTCCGGGTGTGCTGCGCGCGCGCGCCAGTGCGGTCACCGCCGCATGCGCCGCAACCGATGCACCGACCACGCCGGCTGCGGTCGCACCGATCTTGTCCGCATTGGCCTCGATACCGAACTGATGGATGTCGGTGACCCGGTCGTAGAAACTGCCCTTGTCCCAGAAGCCGTCTTCCGAACAGCCGATACAGCCGTGGCCGGACTGGATGGGGAAGGACACGCCGTTGTTCCAGCGCACCGTGGAGCACGCGTTGTAGGTGGTCGGCCCCTTGCACCCGACCTTGTACAGGCAGTAGCCCTTGCGCGCGTTTTCGTCGTCCCACTCCTCGACGAACTGGCCGGCATCGAAGTGCGGCCGGCGGTAACACTTGTCGTGAATGCGCTGGCCATAGAACATCTTCGGCCGGCCCTGGCGATCCAGCTCGGGGATGCGGTCGAAGGTCAGCATGTAGGTGACGACGCCGGTCATGACCTCGGCAATCGGCGGACAGCCCGGCACCTTGATGATCGGCTTGTCGAAGATGACCTTGTGCACCGGCGTGGCCCGGGTCGGGTTGGGCTTGGCAGCCTGCACGCAACCCCACGATGCACACGAGCCCCAGGAGATGATGGCCTTGGCGTCGGCAGCGGTTTCCTTGAGCACCTCGATGAAGGGGCGACCGCCGTGGATGCAGTACATGCCATCCTCGTTGAGCGGTGGATTGCCCTCCACTGCCAGAATGTAGTTGCCCTTGTACTTGCGCTTGACCTCTTCGATGATGGCCTCGGCCTGGTGGCCGGCGGCAGCCATCAGGGTGTCGTCGTAATCGAGCGAGAGCATCGACAACACCACATCCTTGGCCAGCGGATGCGCGGAGCGAATGAAGGACTCCGAGCAACAGGTGCACTCCAGCCCGTGCAACCACAGCACCGGAGTGCGCGGCCGGGTTTCCAGTGCATGAGCGATCTGCGGCGCAGCGGCCGAACCGAGCCCCAGCGAGGTCGCGGTGAGGCTGCAGAACTTCAGGAAACTGCGGCGCGTGATGCCCTGGCGGCGCAGCACGTCGTAGAAGGTTTCAGTCATGGATTGTCTCCCTCGAAGGTCTTTCTTCTGTCCCCGCAGCCACGCTGCGCGGTGGCGCATGGCGAGACACAACACAAGAACCGTGCCAATGCCGGAGAGAAACACTTTTCGCCAGATAATCAACGTATTAACAAGACGCTGAAAATCTGCTGCCGGTACGGTCAGGCAAGATGGTTTCCACTTCTGAAAAGCAGCTGATCGTCGCGTACCCGGCGCCGGAGCGCACCCCGCCCCCCGGCACCGTCCGGATGAACCCGGGACAGAGGATAATCACTCATTGAAAAGCCCGGGCCACCCACACAGAATGAAGGCTCAGGGTTGCGCGGCTTCTAGACCCCGAACCTGCCATTCACATCAAGGGGCTGCCATGTCCATCAGCGTTCTCGATCTGTTCAAGGTTGGCATCGGCCCGTCGAGCTCACACACCATCGGTCCGATGCGGGCGGCGCACGACTTCGTGGCCGAGCTCCGCACACGACAACTGATGGACAAGGTACGCCGCGTCGAGGCAAGGCTGTATGGTTCCCTGTCCGCAACAGGAATCGGTCACGGCACCGACCACGCGGTGATCGTCGGGCTCATGGGCCAGCGCCCGGACGAGGTCGAGCCCGACTTCATTGCCCCCGCAGTGGCCGCGGTCCGCCAAGGCGGCAAGCTGCTCCTGGGCGGAACCCATACCCTGCCGTTTCACTGGGAGCGCGACATGCGCTTGCTGCCGGTGAGTCTGCCGTACCACCCCAACGCGATGCGACTCGCCGCCCACGACGACAACGGCGTGGTGTACGAGAACACCTTCTACTCGATCGGTGGCGGCTTCGTCATCGACGAGGCCCAGGCCGCAGCCGATGCGGGACTGGTCCCACCGACAACGCTGCAGCACGAATTCGACAGTGCGGCAGAACTGCTCGCGATCTGCCGTCAGCATTCGCTGCGTATCAGCGACGTGATGCTGGAGAACGAACTCGCGTGGCGCAGCGAGGGCGAGACGCGTGCAGCCCTGCTGCAGATCTGGGCCGCCATGCGCAGTTGCGTCGCACGCGGTATCGCACAGCAAGGCATCCTGCCCGGCGGTCTCAAGGTGCGCCGCCGCGCCCACGTCCTGTACGACAAGCTGAGCGAGCGCGAGCACGGTCGGAACTTCATCAGCGACACACTGGCCGCACTCGACTGGGTCAATCTCTATGCGCTCGCCGTCAATGAAGAAAACGCCGGTGGCGGCAGGGTGGTCACCGCGCCAACCAACGGTGCAGCCGGTATCATCCCGGCCGTCCTGCACTACTACATGAACTTTCGCCCGGGCGGCAATGAGGAAGACGTGATCGATTTTCTGCTGACCGCCGCGGCAATCGGCACCCTGTGCAAAAAGAATGCCTCGATCTCCGGTGCCGAGGTCGGCTGCCAGGGCGAGGTCGGCTCGGCCTGTGCGATGGCGGCCGCCGGCCTGACGCAGATCATGGGCGGCAGCCCCGAACAGGTGGAGAATGCGGCAGAAATCGGCCTCGAACACAATCTTGGGCTCACTTGCGACCCGGTGGCAGGGCTGGTGCAACTGCCCTGCATCGAGCGCAACGCGATGGCCTCGGTCAAGGCGATCAATGCTGCTCAGCTGGCACTGCGCGGAGACGGTTCGCACGCGATTTCACTTGATCAGGTGATCCGCACCATGCGCGACACCGGCCGTGACATGCTGGACAAGTACAAGGAAACCTCGCGCGGCGGACTGGCGGTCAACTTTACCGAGTGCTGACCGCACCGCCGCAGGCCTAGCAGCCACACCCGGCTGCCAGGCCTCTTCAACCGCAACACACGCGCCACGACAGGAAACACCTCATGAACACCGCAGCACGCCGTTCCCCTTTGCTCATGCTGAAAACCAGCCTCATCACCCAGATCGTGATCGGCCTGATCTGCGGCATTGCCCTCGCTCTGCTCGCCCCCGACCTTGCGCGCTCGGCATCGCTGCTTGGCGACGTCTTCGTTTCCGCACTCAAGTCGGTCGCCCCCGTGCTGGTTTTCCTGCTCGTGATGGCGTCGATCGCCAGCCACAAGCGCGGTCAGCCCACCCACATCCGCCCGGTACTGATCCTCTATCTGCTTGGTACGCTGGGCGCAGCCGCAGTCGCGGTCATTGCCAGCTTTGCGTTTCCCACCACGCTTATTCTCGATGCCCCCGCAATCAGCGGCACACCACCGGGCGGCATCATCGGGGTGCTCAAGAATCTGCTGCTGAGTGCGGTCTCGAATCCCGCCAAAGCGTTGATGGAGGCAAACTTCATCGCCATTCTGAGCTGGGCGATCGGACTCGGGATCATGCTGCGGCACGCGTCCGACACCACCCGCACGATGCTCTCCGATCTGTCGGAAGCCGTATCGAAAATCGTCAAACTCGTGATTCGTTTTGCCCCGTTCGGCATCTTCGGGCTGGTGGCCAGCACGCTGGTGGAGTCCGGGCTCGGCGCCCTGCTCGATTACGGCAGGCTGTTGCTGGTGATCATCGGCAGCATGGTTTTCGTCGCGCTCGTCGTCAATCCACTGATCGTTTTCCTGAAGACCCGCCACAATCCGTATCCGCTGGTGTTTACCTGCCTGCGCGAGAGCGCGATCACGGCCTTCTTCACCCGCAGCTCTGCGGCAAACATCCCGATCAACATGGCCCTGTGCAAGCGCCTGAATCTGCACGAAGACACCTACGCAATCTCGATCCCGCTGGGCGCAACCATCAACATGGCCGGTGCAGCCATCACCATTACCGTGATGACGCTGGCCGCGGCAAACACGCTGGGCGTCAGCGTCGACCTTCCGACCGCGTTTCTGCTGTGCATCGTGTCGGCACTCGCCGCCTGCGGGGTTTCCGGCGTAGCCGGTGGTTCGCTGCTGCTGATCCCGATGGCGTGCAACCTGTTCGGCATCTCGACCGATGTCGCCATGCAGGTGGTCGCGATCGGCTTTGTCATCAGCGTGCTGCAGGACTCTGCCGAAACGGCGCTGAACTCCTCCACCGACGTGCTGTTCACCGCCGCCGCCTGCCCGCCTGCAGATGCAATGACGCACACGGCTGAACGCTAGGCCCGCCGGACGCCGCTTGATCGTCACATGCACGATCTGTAAGTAATCGAGCATCCATTCGACTCAGTAATGCACAGGCAGGGCCGCAAGCCCCTGCTCTCAACATTCACCGAGGTCTTTCATGCAAGCTCGAAAACTGGTCGTCGTGGCGGCGGTCGCGTCAGCCATAGCGCTGTTCTTCATCCTGGACCTGGGCCAGTACCTGAACCTGCAGAACCTCAAGGATCAGCAGGCGGCCATCGAAGCCTTCCGTGCCGACAACGCGCTGCTGAGCGTCGCCATCTACTTCGTCATCTACGTGCTGATGGCAGCCCTGTCGCTGCCCGGCGCGGCCTTGCTGACACTGGCAGGCGGCGCCGTATTCGGCCTGTTGTGGGGAACGGTCATCGTCTCCTTTGCGTCGACGGTCGGCGCCACGCTCGCCTTCCTGATGTCGCGCTTCCTGCTGCGGAACTGGGTCGAGCAGCGCTTTGGCCAACGCCTGCAGGCCATCGACGCCGGGGTTCGCCGCGAAGGTGCGTTCTACCTGTTTACCCTGCGCCTGGTACCCGCCTTCCCGTTCTTCCTGGTCAACCTGCTGCTCGGCCTGACCGCAATGAAGACCCGCACCTACTACTGGGTGAGCCAGCTCGGCATGCTCGCCGGCACCATCGTGTACGTCAATGCCGGCACCCAGCTGGGCAAGCTGGAGTCCCTGTCCGGCATCCTGTCGCCGGGCCTGCTTGGCTCCTTTGTCCTGCTCGGCATCTTCCCGCTGATTGCGCGCAAACTCCTGGAGGTCATTCGCATGAACAAGGTTTTCGCCAACTGGACGAAGCCTTCGCGCTTCGACCGCAACCTCGTAGTCATCGGCGGCGGCAGTGCCGGGCTGGTAACGTCCTACATCGCAGCGGCAGTCAAGGCCAAGGTCACGCTGGTGGAGAAGCACAAACTGGGCGGAGACTGCCTCAACACCGGTTGCGTCCCGTCCAAGGCGCTGATTCGCTCGGCCAAGTTCCTCTCCCACGTCGCCCGCTCGCAGGAGTTCGGCATCAGGTCCGCGCGGGCCGAGGTCGATTTTGCCGATGTCATGAATCGTGTTCAGTCCGTGATCAAGGCCATCGAGCCGCACGACTCGGCTGAGCGCTATACCGAGCTCGGCGTCGACGTCGTGCAGGGCGCAGCGAAGATCGTCTCGCCCTGGGAGGTCGACATCACTCGGGAAGACGGCAGCACGCAACGCCTGAGCACACGCAGCATCGTCATCGCCACCGGCGCCCGCCCCTTCGTGCCGCCCATTCCGGGCATTGAGCAGGTGGGCTACCTGACGTCGGACAACGTATGGGAGCTGCGCGAACTGCCGCAGCGCATGATCGTGCTCGGCGGCGGACCGATCGGCTGCGAACTGACCCAGGCCTTCGCGCGGCTCGGCGCCAACGTCACCCAGGTCGAGATGGAGTCCCGCATCATGGGTCGCGAAGACCCGGAAGTCTCCGATCTCGTTGCTCAGCGCTTCCGCGCCGAAGGCGTTGCGGTACTCACAGGGCACAAGGCCAAGGAATTCGTCGTTGAAAACGGCGAGAAGATCCTGATCGCGGAGCACGAAGGCGAGGATGTTCGCATCCCCTTCGACGCCGTGCTGGTTGCCGTCGGCCGCGCTGCGAACCTGAAAGGTTTCGGCCTCGAAGAACTGGGCATTCCGACCGGACGCACGGTGGACACCAACGAATTTCTGCAGACCAACTACCCCAACATTTACGCCGCAGGCGACGTCGCCGGCCCGTTCCAGTTCACCCATACGGCTGCGCACCAGGCCTGGTATGCCGCGGTCAACGCACTCTTCGATCCGTTCAGGAAGTTCAAGGCCGATTACTCGGTGATTCCCTGGGCCACCTTTGTCGAACCCGAAGTCGCCCGCGTCGGCCTGAACGAGCAGGACGCCAAGGCAAAGGGCATCGCCTGCGAAGTGACCACCTACGGCATCGACGACCTCGACCGCGCCATCGCCGACGGCGAGGCGCATGGTTTCATCAAGGTGCTCACCGTGCCCGGCAAGGACAGGATTCTTGGTGTGACCATTGTCGGCGAGCACGCAGGAGACCTGATCGCCGAATACGTCCTCGCCATGAAGCAAGGCATCGGCCTGAACAAGATTCTCGGAACCATCCACATTTACCCGACGTTGGCCGAGGCCAACAAGTACGTCGCCGGCAACTGGAAGAGAGCGCATGCCCCCAAACAGTTGCTGGCCTGGGTCGAACGTTTCCACGCATGGCGCAGGGGGTAAGCGGATGTCGCTACTGAGGAAAGCCGGTGTTGGACTCTTGCTCGCCCTGACCAGCCTCGCTGCATCCGCGCTCGACCACACGCACCGCGAGTGGGGCACCCTGCTCTCCAGGCACGTCGAGCTTGCCCCCGACGGCAAGTCGAGCCGGGTCGATTACCGCGGGATGGCCGGCGATCACGTGCAACTGCGGTCGTACCTGAAATCGCTGTCGGACGTCACCGAGAGCGAATACGGACAGTGGCCGAAAGCACAGCGTCTGGCCTTCCTGATCAATGCCTACAACGCATGGACGGTCGAACTCGTCCTGAGCAAGTATCCCGACCTGAAATCCATCAAGGACATCGGCACCCTGTTTCAGTCGCCGTGGAAGAAGAAGTTCATTCCGCTGTTCGGGCGTGAGGTCGCCCTGGACACTATCGAACACGACATGATCCGGGCACCCGGAGCCTTCGACGACCCCAGAATTCACACTGCAGTGGTCTGCGCGTCGATTGGTTGCCCGATGCTGCGCCCCGATGCGTTTGTCGCCGACAGACTCGACGAGCAACTCGAAGACGGCATGCGCCGCTTCCTGGGCGACGCCAGCCGCAACCGCTTCGACCCCGCCACGGGCAAGCTGATGGTTTCGAGCATCTTCGACTGGTACGGTGCGGACTTCGAACAGGGCCATCAAGGCTTCGACTCGCTGCAGAGCACGTTCGCCCGTTACGCGGACCAGCTCGCCAGCGCGCCTTCAGACCGCGCACGCATCCGTCAGGGAAACTACAGAATGGTTTTTCTCGACTATGACTGGCGTCTCAACGACAGCGCGCGCCCCCGAAAACCCTGAGCCGGTTTGCGCCCAGCTGGCTCATGGCCAGGTCTTTTGCCTCACAATGTGGCAAAAGGAGACCGTCATGGCAGCGAACAACACGGAACCGGCAGCGGGCCGCGGTATCAATGGGCAGGATATGGGCTCGTGACCACAACTCAACTCTCCTGCGGTGTGCTGGTCATCAACGAACGCGGCGAACTGCTGGTCGGCCATTCCACCGGCAGCACACACTGGGATCTTCCCAAAGGCCTCATCGATGAGGGCGAAAGCCCGATGACTTGCGCGCTCCGGGAGGCGAAAGAAGAGTTCGGACTCGAACTCCAGCCCGCGCGGCTGATCGAGCTGGGCCGGTACGCCTACTACAGCGGCAAGGATCTTCACCTCTTCGCCGTCCAAACCACCTCGGCAGAGACCCGTCCCGAACTGTGCCGATGCACGAGCTACTTCAAGCACTACGTCACCGGCAAGCAAGTGCCTGAGGTCGATGGTTTTGCCTGGTGCGACGACACGCAGCTGAGTGCCCGGCTGGCAAAGAGCATGAAGCGTTTGCTGCTGGACAAGGCCTTGCTTGCGCAGGCCAGAGC
>JALNWS010000086.1 GCA_023230755.1 Azoarcus sp. | reverse complement strand
CGGGGCGTCCCAGTCGCACATTCAAGAATCTGTGCCAGGAGGCTGGGATTCCGGCGTGGATGCGCGACCGGTTGCCGGTGCTTGAGGTCGATGGCAAGGTTGCCTGGATCGGTGGTGTTGGAATTGATGCGGCGTTTGCCTGCTCTCCGGAGGGTGAGGGCCTGGCGCCGGAGTGGCAGTCTGTCAGTTCCTGAGGGTGGTCAGCATCTGCGCCAGTTCCACCGCCGAGCGCACCTGCATCTTGTCGAACACGCGTGACCGATGCGCCTCGACCGTGCGCATCGAGATCGACAGCTCGTCGGCAATGACCTTGTTGAATTTTCCTTCCAGAATCAGTTCCATGACCTCGCGCTCGCGCGCCGTCAGCGTGGCCAGTCTGGCTTCGACGGTATCGCGATCGGCTGCGGCCTGCTGGCTGGCGGCGTCGCGATCGAATGCACGCTGTACGTGCTCGATCAGGTCATTGTCATTGAAGGGCTTTTCGATGAAGTCGAAAGCGCCTTTCTTGAGGGCACTGACGGCCATCGGCACGTCGCCGTGGCCGGTGATGAAGATCACCGGCAAGGTGCAGTTGCGCTCAATGAGCACGTCGAAGCATTCCAGCCCGCTCATGCCCTCCATGCGGATATCGAGCACGATGCAGCCACGCCATTCGGGTTGCCAGGCGGCGAGAAATGCTTCGGCACCAGGCCACATCCGGCAGGGTACGCCGCGGGTCCGGAACTGCCACTGCAGGGCGTCACGAATGGCTTCGTCGTCGTCGATGATGTGGGCACAAGCCTGAGTCATTGGCGTTCTACCGGTAGCGAAAGGATGAAGATGGTACCGCCTGACGGGTTTGGTTCAAACGTCAGTCGCCCATGATGCAGTTCCGCGATTGAGCGGCAGATGTTGAGTCCCATGCCCATGCCTTCTTCCTTGGTGGTGAAAAAGGGCTGGAACAGGCGGGACGCCGACTCCGCATCGATGCCGACGCCACGGTCGCAAACGTGTACTTCCATCGTGCTCCCGGTGCAGCGGGTGTGGATGAGCACCTCCCGCAGGGCGGCAGGCATGCTGCGCATCGCATCCATGCCGTTGCGTACGAGGTTGACCAGGATCTGCTCGATCATGACCGGATCTGCGGTCACCATGGGCGGGCTCGGCAGCAGTTCGGTGGTGATGCGCATCCGGCGTTTGCGCGCATCGGCCTCGATGAGGCCGACGGCCTCGAGGATGATGGCGTTGAGGTCGACGGTTTCGCGCTTTGGCTCGGAGCGGCGGACAAAATCATGCACGCGGCGGATGATCTCGCCCGCCCGACGGGCCTGGCGCCCGATTTTCTCGTGGATCTCGCGCAGCTCCGCAGGATCGATTTCGCCCGCATCGAGACGGTTGATGCAGCCGCTGTTATAGCTGGCGATAGCGGCCAGCGGCTGGTTCAGTTCGTGCGCCAGGGTCGAGGCCATCTCGCCCATGGTGACCAAGCGCGAAGTGGCCTGCAGGCGTTCGTCCTGCTGGCGCGCGAGCTCGCGTGCCCGTTTCTGTTCGGTAACATCCAGCACCGAGCCCATCCAGCCGTTGTCTCGTCCTTCCGCATCTATCAACGGTGCTTCGAAGATCAGCGCGTCGAAGCGCTCGCCATTCTTGCGCCGCAGCGAGACTTCCAGCCCGTCCACCGGCGTACCCTCCGCCATCACGTTGTCGTGCACCTCCATCGTGCGGTCGATCTGGTCCGGATCCCAGTAGGGCATGGGCGGCGTGGCACCAATCAGTTCGTCTGCGCTGTAACCGGTCATGCGGCAGAAAGCCGGATTGACATGGGTGATGCGGCCTTCATGGTCGCGTGCCCGCAGGCCGGTGATGACTGAGTCCTCCATGGCCTTGCGAAAGGCGGACTCGCGGCGCAAGGCCTGTTCAGCCGCCTGCCGGCGGGCGAGCTGGCGGCGCAACTGCCAGATGCTCCACACGATGACGGTGCCGAAGAGCACGATGGACGCGATCAACAGGACCGGCATCCAGCGGGTTTCGCCTTTGTAGGCGGTGATCTGCAGCATCAGGCCGCGCCCCGGCGGGTCGAACGGCGTGGTGTAGCTCAGGTGCGAGGCAAGCGGCGCAACCTTGGATTTTGCGGCGATTTCCTGCCCATCGGGGTCGAGTACCGCAACGCGGTATCGTTCGGAGAACCACCAGGGCAGCTCGCGGGAAACGAGGTCGGAAAGGGAATAGACGGCGACAACCACGCCCAGAAACGCGTCGTCCGACCACGCCGGGACGTGAACTTCAAAGTGGTATTTCCCGCCGGCAACGGGATAGGCAGGGCCATAGGTCGGTCGCCCTAGCGCGCGGGCCAGCCTCATGACCGATTCCGAAGGGACGGCACCATCGGTTTCGCCGATCAGACCGCTGTCCTGCGAGGGCGGCAGGGAGCCTCTGGGCTGGCCATCCTTATCGAGCCACAGGATGCGCACGATGCCACGGTCCTGGCTCATCAGCTGGCGCAGCTGGGCCTCGTTCTGGCTCGACGGTCGTCCCGTGGCGCTCAAGAGTTCAGGTCCGATCTGCTGCAACAGGCCCTCGTTGCGATCGAGCTGGAAGTGCAGGTTCTGCTCCATCCACAGCACGTCGGTGAGCAGGGTCGTCTGCTGTTCCTCTGTGTCGTACTGACGTGTGAGCCAGACTAGCAGCACGATGGTCGTGAGGAACAGGGCAAGGAGGATATACGGCAGGCGGCCGATCCATCGGTTGCGCACGGTGTTCTGGGTGTCGGGCGTGGTGAGCATCAATCGGACTTTTGACCTTGGCTTGAAATCGGCTGCATTGACGGTGCTTATGATGGCATCCATCCGATTTGCGGTATTCCACAATTGCGGTCATGGTTCGAATCGACCACTATGCTTGCACTTTACGGCGGGTTTGGCTGTCCATGAAGTCTCGTATGCCCGTGCGTCCAGCATGGCAGTATCGAGTCGAAAACGCATTCAGTGCGTCAGTTTCTCAATTGGAGGAGATGGGTAATGAAAATTCGTGCGCTTCTACTGGGTCTAATTGCTGTCGGCATCACCGCAACGGCCGCTGCAGCCGATCCTATCGTAATCAAGTTCAGTCACGTCGTGGCAACGGATACCCCCAAGGGCAAGGCTGCCGACAAATTCAAGGAACTGGCCGAAAAATACACCAAGGGTGCGGTGAAGGTCGAAGTCTACCCGAACAGCACGCTGTACAAGGACAAGGAAGAAATGGAAGCGCTGCAACTTGGCGCCGTCCAGCTGCTTGCCCCTTCGCTGGCCAAGTTCGGCCCGCTCGGCGTGCGCGAATTCGAGGTCTTCGACCTGCCCTACATTTTTGATGGCTACGCCGACCTGCACAAGGTGACGACCGGCCCCGTGGGCAAGATGATGCTGTCCAAGCTCGAAGCCAAGGGCATCAGGGGTCTGGCCTTCTGGGACAATGGCTTCAAGTCGTTCTCGGCCAACTCTCCGATCAAGACGCCCGACGATCTGAAGGGCAAGAAGATGCGCATCCAGTCGTCCAAGGTGCTCGAAGAGCAGATGCGCGAGCTGAAGGCACTGCCGCAGGTGATGGCTTTCTCTGAAGTCTACCAGGCGCTGCAGACCGGCGTGGTCGACGGGACCGAGAACCCGCACTCCAATCTGTATACGCAGAAAATGCACGAAGTGCAGTCGAACATGACCCTGACCGAGCACGGTTACCTGGGTTATGCCGTGATCACCAACAAGAAGTTCTGGGATGGTCTGCCGTCGGATATCCGTGGCGAACTGGAAAAGGCGATGGTCGAGTCGACCGAATATGCCAACACCATCGCCAAGGAAGAGAATGACAAGGCGCTCGCCGCTGTGCGCGCCTCGGGCAAGACCGAGATCTATCAGCTGACGCCTGCCGAGAAGCTTGCGTTCAAGAAGGCGCTGCTGCCGGTGCACAAGAAGATGGCGTCGCGGATCGGTGCTGACCTGATCGAAGCGATCTACAAGGAAACCGGCTTCGATCCGTCCAAGCTGTAATTTGCTTCTGTACCCGGAAACGCCCGTCAGGCGCATACCTGGCGGGCGTTTTTTGCAGAGAGACCCATCATGAACAAAATTATCGATCGGCTCGAAGAATTCATCATTGCCTCGCTGATGGCGGTGGCGACGGTGGTCATCTTCATTTCGGTTGTGCACCGCTACGCATCAGGCTATGAGATCCCGTATCTGCAAGACTGGTTGCTGTCGATGAACTTTGGCTGGGCACAGGAGTTCTGCATCATCCTTTTCGTGTGGATGGCCAAGTTTGGTGCTGCCTATGGTGTGCGGACCGGGATTCACGTGGGTGTCGACATCCTCGTCAACAAGGTGCCGGAAAAACCCCGTGCGGTCATGATCCAGCTCGGCCTCGCGTGCGGCGTCATCTTCACCGGACTGATCGGCATATTCGGCGCGCTGTTCATCTGGGAGAACGGCATGGCCTACGAGACGCTGACCCTGTTCGGCAGCGACGTTGGCGATTTCTACCAGGGTCCGACCACTCCCGATCTGGAATGGCCGACATGGATCGTGTACTCCGCAGTGCCTCTGGGTTCCTTCCTGATGTGCTTCCGCTTCCTGCAGGTGATGGTCAGTTTTGCCCGAACCGGCGAATTGCCGCGACATGATCATGGTCACGTCGAAGGTCTCGACGAGGAACAGGACGTGAACGTCCTGCTTGAGGGCGAAGCAATCTCGATGTTCGAAGACATTGAGCACGGACAGGCCAGGAAATCCGGCCATGATCAGTCCGACGTCAGCGGCAAGCGCTAACAGGAGCATGCAGCAATGACCAATACACTTGCTATTTTCGGCCTGCTCGTCGTCCTCATGGCGATCGGCATGCCCGTGGGCGTGGCGCTTGGCCTCACCGTGCTGAGCTTCATGTTCATCTTCACCGACGTGCCGCTCGAAGCGGTCGCGCTCAAGATGTTCACCGGTATCGAGAAGTTCGAGATCATGGCGATCCCGTTCTTCATTCTCGCCGGCAACTTCCTTACCCACGGCGGCGTGGCGAGGCGAATGATCAACTTTGCCACGGCAATGGTCGGCCACCTGCGTGGCGGGCTGGGCATGTCCGCCGTGCTGGCGTGCGCGCTGTTCGCAGCGGTGTCGGGCTCCAGTCCGGCGACCGTGGTGGCAATCGGTTCGATCCTGATTCCGGCGATGGTCAAGCAGGGCTACCCGATCCGCTTCGGCGCAGGCGTGGTGGCTTCGGCTGGCGGGCTGGGTATCCTGATCCCGCCTTCCATCGTGATGGTGATGTACGCGGTCACCACCAACTCGTCGGTCGGTGCCCTGTTCATGGGCGGCGTGATCCCGGGTCTGTTGCTTGCATTCATGCTCGGCCTGTGCACCTGGTATGTCGCCAGGAAGAACAACTATCCGACATTGCAGCGCGCACCGTGGAAAATGAAGCTGGTGTACTTCAAGGATGCGTTCTGGGGCCTGATGCTGATCGTTGTGGTGATGGGCGGGATCTATTCCGGCATGTTCACCCCGACTGAAGCGGCGGCGATGAGTGCGGTGTACGCCTTCTTCATTGCGGTATTCGTGTACAAGGATCTGACCTTCAAGCAGATTCCACGTGTGCTGCTCGACTCGGCGAACATGAGCGCAATGCTGCTGTTCATCATTGCCAGTGCGATCCTGTTCTCCTTCATCCTGACCTCCGAGCAGATCCCGCAGCGCATGGCCGACGCGATCGTTGCCAGCGGCATGGGGCAGGTCGGCTTCCTGATCGTGGTGAACATTCTGCTGATCGTGGCCGGCGCGCTGATGGAACCGTCGTCGATCATCCTGATCCTGGCGCCGATCCTGTTCCCGGTGGCTGTGGCGCTGGGTATCGATCCGGTTCACTTCGGCGTCATGATCACGGTCAACATGGAGATCGGCATGATCACGCCGCCAGTCGGCCTGAACCTTTTCGTGGCGAGCGGCATTACCAATGCCGGCCTGACCGAGATGAGCAAGGCCGTGATGCCGTGGTTGTACACGATGCTGGTATTCCTGATGCTGATTACCTACATTCCGAGCATCTCGACCTTCCTGCCCACGGCACTGGGCATGATGTAAGCGGTGGTGTTCTCTGCAAGCTGCAAAACCCGGCCTTGTGCCGGGTTTTGTTTTTTGTGCCACGATTGTGCAGGGTGAGGTACGGGTGCCCAGTCTGGCGGGAGCACGTCCGTTGCATGCGCCTTACGTTCCACTTCGGCGCATAATTACGCCTGTTTTTCTGAAAACGTCGTCCGACGCCCGAGGTCCGCTTTGAATACTGTCCGCAAAAATCCGCCGCAGCCGGCCCCGTCCCGTATCGCAGGCACGCTCAAGGTCAATCGCCCCGCGCCCGAGGCGCCTTCAGTCGAAGCTGCAGATCCGAGGCGCAAGCCGAAGAAGGAGGGCGAGCAGGGCGGGCGTGCCGGGCGTGACTCGCGCCCTGACGACCGACGCGCAAAGGATGCGAAACCGCCCAGACGTGCGGGCAAGCCCGATGCACGCGACAACGGCCGTAACGGCGCGCGTACCGATCCGCGCAGCGAAGGTCGCAGCAGTGTTCGTTCCGATGGTCGCACTTCGTCCCGCGAACACGGTGCCATCCCGCCCGGTCCGCCGCTGACGCCGCGCACGTCCACTGCCGAGGGGCTGCGCTTGTCAAAGGTCATGGCCGACCGTGGCATCTGCTCCAGGCGCGAGGCCGACGAGCTGATTGAGCGCGGATGGGTGTTCGTCGATGGCAAGCGCGTGTCCGAGCTTGGGACCCGGATCGATCCCGAAGCGCGCATTGCGCTGGCCCCCGAGGCCAAGCAGGAACAGGCGCAGCGCGTCACCATCCTGCTGCACAAACCGGTCGGCTATGTCTCGGGGCAGCCCGAGCCGGGCTATCAGCCGGCAATGGCGCTGATCGGCAGTGACACCCAGTACGACCACGAAACCGCACAACGTTTTCACCCCTCACAGTTCAAGGGGCTGGCACCTGCCGGCCGGCTCGACATCGATTCGACCGGCTTGCTGGTGTTTACTCAGGATGGGCGCATCGCCCGGCAGCTGATTGGCGACAACTCTTCCGTTGAGAAAGAGTACATCGTGCGGGTTGAGGGAACGCTGGCGGAAAACGGCCTTGCATTGCTCAACCATGGGCTGTGGCTGGATGATCGCCCCCTGCGCGAAGCCACGGTTGAATGGATCAACGATGACCAACTACGCTTCGTGTTGCGCGAAGGGCGCAAGCGCCAGATCCGCCGCATGTGCGAACTGGTCGGCCTCACGGTGATAGGGCTCAAGCGGGTACGGATTGGGAAAGTCGTGCTACGCGACCTTCCCTTGGGGCAATGGCGCTACCTCGCAGAGGACGAAAAGTTCGCCTGACACCACGGTGACGCCGTCAAGCGCCGGCCGTACCAACAGGCCGGCGCTTGTCAGGCGGGCTCATTCGCCAGCAGTTCTGCGTCTTCCTCGGAGAGTCCGCTCTTCGGTGTGAAGTAACCATCCAGCGGGCATTTCCTGCCGGGTGGGCACTCGTGCTCATGTGCGCACTCGTTTTGGGTTTCGTCGAGCAAAACCATTTCTTTCACGGCTTCGCAGCGGCCGATGGGGGAGTCGAAAATGCTCATGATTGCCTCCTGCACTGAACGTCTTTGATCACTCTTATCCTGCTTTGTCAATGTCATTCTAGGCGTTGCGTATGCAGTTCGCGCGTTGAATCCGCTTCGGGTTGACCTGGCTCAAACTGATTGCGGGCTGCCTTCGGGCTGAGCTGAACGGGTTGCGTGCAGTGCAGGTCGCGATAGGCGCGCGGGCGCTTGCTCCAGCCGGGACCGGGCGAGGCTTGGGCGCAAAACAGCCTCCCGTCCAGCTTGCTTTGCCACCAATGCCAGGTTGCGGGCGCAGCAATTGACGAGGTGCTTGCGAGAAGGCCGAACAGAACGATCAGGGGGCGGCAGCGTGAAAGCATCGCTTACTCGGCGCGCAAGGCTTCAACCGCATTCATGCGTGCCGCACGCCGTGCGGGCATGACGCCGGCGGCCAGGCCGATCAGCACGGCCACGGCTTCGGCAACGAAGACGAAGTGCCAGGGGGTGGTCACCGGCAGCGCCGGGACGAAGAGTCCAATCAACTGAGCGACGCTGGCGCCGATGGCGAGGCCGAACAGGCCGCCAATTGCCGCGAGCGCCACGGCTTCGCCAAGGAACAGCCCGAGGATGGTTCGACGCCGCGCGCCGAGCGCAACCAGCAGGCCGATTTCGTTGGTGCGTTCAGCCACCGCGATGGTCATGATGGTAATGATGCCGACGCCGCCCACCAGCAGCGAGATGCCGCCCAGGGCACCAACCGCCGCGGTGAGGATGTCGAGGATGTTCGAGAGGCTGGCAAGCATGTCCTCCTGGGTGGTGAGGGTGAAGTCATCGCGCCCGTGACGCGTCACCAGAATTTTTTTCACCGCGGCAGCGACCCGCGATGCGGCAACCCCTTCGTCGTAAGTGATGTTGATTTCCATCAGGCCGTCACGGTTGTAGAGCGACAGCGCGCGTGCAGTGGGGATGTAGGCCGTGTCGTCGAGATCGATGCCGAGAAACTGCCCCTTGCTCTCCATGACACCGATGACGCGGTAACGTTCGCTGCCGATCTGTACCCGCTTCCCGAGCGGGTTGGCGGTGCCGAAGAGTTCACGCTTGAGCGTGGAGCCGAGCACGATGAACGCGCGGGCATTGGCCGCATCGTCCGGCGGCAGGAATTGACCGCTCTTGACCCGCATCGAGAACACGTTCTGCATGTCCGCGCCGACGCCCATGATGTAGGTGCGGCGCACGCGGCCGTTGGCGCGCACTTCCGAGTTGCCCGACACGTTGGGGGTGACGCCGGTGACGAAGGGCGCACGCTCCAGCGCTGCCGCGTCTTCAAGCGTAAGGTCGCGGGTCGTTGAGGGCAGGCCGGGCGGTCCGCCGCGCGCACCCTGGCGGCCCGGCGTGACCTGGATGAGATTGGTGCCGAACTGGGTGAACTCCTTGAGCACGAACTGATGCAGACCCTCGCCGATCGAGGTCAGCAGAATCACTGCGGCAATGCCGACGCCGATGCCAAGCAAGGTCAGGAAGCTGCGCATGCGGTGTGCCACGAGGGCGCGCAGGGAGAGTTGGAAGAAGTCTCGCCACAGCATGTCGTGTCCTAGCGCTTGGCCAGCGCCTGAACGGGGTCCAGCTTCGAGGCCCGTCTTGCCGGCAGCACGCCGAACAGCAGGCCTGTGCCGAGCGCGGTGCCGAGGCCGGCCACGACGGCCCAGTCGGGTGGCCAGGCTGGTAACACCGGATAGGCAAGGCGGATGCCCCAGGCGCCGAGATGACCGAGCCCATAGCCGACCAGCGCACCCGCAATCGACAGCAGCGCTGCTTCAGTCAGAAAGGCAAGGCGGATGTCGCGACCAGTGGCGCCGAGCGCCTTGAGCAGGCCGATTTCGCCGGTGCGCTGGGTGACCGCTACCAGCATCACGTTCATCACCAGAATGCCGGCCACCGCAAGGCTGATCGCGGCGATGCCGGCAACGCCCATGGTGAGTGCACCAAGGATGCGATCGAAGGTGCCGAGTACCGCGTCCTGGGTGATCAGGGTGACGTCGAGTTCGCCGTTGCGGCGGGTGCGCAGAATGTCTTCGAGTTGCTTCTGTGCCGGTCCGAGGGCGTCGCGGTTGCGCGCTTCGACCATGATCCGGAACAGGGTGTTGGTGTTGAACATGGCCTGCGCGGTGGCGACAGGTACGATCACCAGTTCGTCGTTGGTCATGCCCAGTCCCTGCCCGGCAGGAGACATGACGCCGATCACGCGCAAGCGGGTGTCGCCGACGCGCACCATGCGTCCTACCGCAGCCTCGGCCCCGAACAGCTCGCGCCGGATCTTGTCGCCGATCACCGCGACGGCGGTCGCGCGGCCGAGGTCCTCGCGGGGCAGGAAGCTGCCCTGGGCTACGCTGTACTGGCGGAGGTCGAGATAATCGGCGCTGGTGCCGAGCACCATTACGTCACGCAGTTTTCCACTCACCGAAATTTCCGAATTGCCGACCGACAGCGGGGCGATGCGCCGCACCAGCGGGGCGCGAAGCAGCGCGGCGGCGTCATTCACCGTGAGGTCGCGTGGCGTGCTGGTGATAAAGCTGCCCGCGTTGACGCCACCGGTCTCGTTGCGACCGGGCAGGACGATGATGAGATTGGCGCCGAGCGAGGCGAACTCGCCCACCACGTAACGCCGTGCGCCATCACCGAGCGCGGTGAGCACGACGACCGAAGCGACGCCGATCGCCATCGCCAGCACCATCAGTGAGGTGCGCAGCGGGTAACCCAGTGCCGCGCGGGTGGCGAAGCGCAGGGTATCGGTGGGCGTCACGGGCGTACGGCCCCAGGCTCGGCAGTCTGTTCTCCGCCCAGGTCCTGGCGCAGGGCACCGTCTTCCATCATCAGGCGGCGGCGTGCGCGTTCTCCCATCGAAGGGTCGTGGGTGACGACGATCAGCGTTGTGCCGCCGGCGTTCAGTTCTTCGAGCAGGGCGGTGACTTCCTGCCCGGTATGGCGGTCAAGGTTGCCGGTGGGTTCGTCGGCCAGCAGCACGGCCGGCTGCATGATGGTTGCGCGCGCGATGGCAACGCGCTGACGCTGGCCGCCCGAGAGTTCTTCCGGGCGATGGTCGGCGCGTGTCTGAAGGCCAAAGTCCTTGAGCGCACGTAAAACGCGGGTATTGCGTTCTGACGCTGGCATGCCCGCCAGCATCAGCGGCAGCGCAATGTTCTCGGCTGCTGTCAGGCGCGGGACGAGGTGAAAACTCTGGAACACGAAGCCGATCCGGTTGCGGCGCACCGTCGCCTGTTCGTCCGCGGACAGGGTGGTGACGTCGCGCCCTTCCAGACGGTAATGGCCTGCATCGGGACGATCGAGCAAGCCCAGCAGATTCAGCAGGGTGGATTTGCCCGACCCCGACGGACCCATGACGGCGACGTACTCGCCCGCTTCGATGGTGAGCGAAATCGCATTCAGCGCATGGACCTTGCTATCGCCCAGGGTAAAGATGCGCTCGATACCGTCCAGCTCGATCTGCGCCATGGCGTTGCCTCCGCCCGTGCTCAGCGCGCGCTGCCGTCATCGACGACAGCCTGTACGCCCGCTTTCACACCCTCACGCTCCAGTGAGGTGACGATACGTTCGCCGGCTACGAGCCCTTCGAGTACCTCGGTCTGCTCCCAGTTGGCGAGCCCGGTTTTGAGCGTGCGCTCGACCAGCATCCCGTCGTCGCCCAGCACCAGCACACGCTGGCCTTCACGCAGGGCTGCAGTCGGGATGCGCAGGGTGTCCTCGCGGGTATCGAGCACGATCTCGACATCGGCGCTGTAGCCCACCAGCAGACCGCGAGCCTCTTCCGGGTGGTCGAAGGCGACATCGACCTCGACCGTGCGCGCCTGCTTCTCCACGGCGGTAATGTAGGGGGCGATGCGCTTGACCTTGCCGGCAAAGGTTCTGTCCGGCAGGGCCTCGAAACTGATGCGGACGATTTGTCCGGGCTGGATTTTTGGCGCGTCGATTTCGTCCATCGGTGCCTTGACGTACAGGCAGGACTCGTCGATGAGGTCGATAGCCGGCGGTGTGGGCACGCCCGGGGGCGACGGGGTTGAGTACTCGCCGAGTTCTCCGGTGATCTTGGCAACCGTACCGTCAAAGGGCGCGATCAGCACCGTGCGCTGGCGGTCGATTTCGGTCGCAGCCATTTGCGCCTGGGCCGTGGCAACGTCGGCTCTGGCCGTGTCGCAGGCCGAGCGGCGCGTCCGGGCCTCAGTGCGGGCCTTGTCTTCGACGCTGGCGGAGACGAAGCCGCGCCTGACCAGTGCAGCCTGCCTTTCTGCTTCGCGCTCGGCATTGTCCGCGAGCACACAGGCTTCCTGAACGCGGCGTCCTGCGGTGATCAGTTGGGTCCGGTTGACGCTGAGGCGAGCGTCAATGTCCTGGTTCCACAGGCGCATCAGCACCTGCCCGGCCTTGACGTGATCGCCTTCCTTGACCGGGAGATCTTCGATCCGCCCGCCAATGATGGTCGACATCTTGGTGCGCTGACAGGCTTCAACCTCTCCGGCCCGGGTGTTGGCGATGCTGGCCTCGACCCGGCCACGGCCGACTTCATGGACGACGACGGCAATCGGTTGTGGCCGTGTCAGCCACCAGATGGCCCCGCCAAGCAGTGCGAGGACGAGTACGAAGTAGAACAGGCGGCGTGCGAGCGTCATGGCAGTGAGTCTATCAGTGCTTGATGATCCATGTGGCACCCGGGATTCCACGCTTGCGGCAATGCCATGCAGGCGCTGCCTGCATGGCATACGTCATCCCTTCTTGTTCGTCTTTGCCCAGGAATCCTTGAGTGTGACGGTACGGTTGAAGACAGGTGCGCCATCTGCAGAGTCGCGACGGTCGGCGACGAAATAGCCGTGGCGTTCGAACTGGAAGTGATCTTCAGGGCGCGCACCGCGCAGGGCGGGTTCGAGCCAGGCGGTGATGACCTGCTTGGAGTCCGGGTTGATGTCGTCGAGGAAGTCCCGCTCCAGATCCTCAGCGTCGCCCTCGCGACGCTGTCCCGGATGAGGATGGGCAAACAGACGGTCGTAGATGCGGACCTCGGTCGAATAGCCGTGGGCAGCGGACACCCAGTGCAGATTGCCCTTGACCTTGTAGTTGTCGGCGCCCGGCGTGCCGGACTTGGAGTCGGGCATGTATTCGGCCAGCACCTTGATGACGTTGCCGTCGGCATCCTTCTCGCAGCCGGTGCATTTGACGACATAGCCATAGCGCAGGCGCACCATGTTGCCCGGATAGAGGCGACGGAAGCCCTTGACCGGCTCTTCCATGAAGTCTTCGCGTTCGATCCACAGTTCGCGTGAAAACGGCATTTCGCGCTTGCCCAGTTCGGGCTTGAGCGGGTGGTTCGGAGCATGGCACTGTTCGCTCTGGCCTGCGGGGTAATTGCTCAGCTCAAGCCGGAGCGGGTCGAGTACCGCGACCCGGCGCGGGGCTGCGTCGTTGAGGTGCTCGCGCATGCATTCCTCGAGCACGCTCATGTCGATCCACGCGTCGCCCTTGGAGACGCCGATGCGCTCGGCAAACAGGCGGAAGCCCTCAGGCGTGAAGCCACGGCGGCGGGCGCCGATCAGGGTTGGCAGACGGGGGTCGTCCCAGCCGTCGACATGGCCTTCATCCACGAGCTGGACCAGCTTGCGTTTGGACAGCACGACGTATGTCAGGTTGAGGCGGGCAAACTCGATCTGCTGCGGCAGCGGACGCGGGAAGTGGCCGGCAGTAGCCAGCGCGTCGAGCAGCCAGTCGTAGAACGGGCGCTGATCGGCAAACTCGAGCGTGCAGATCGAGTGGGTGACGTTTTCGATCGCGTCCTCGATCGGGTGGGCAAAAGTGTACATCGGGTAGATGCACCAGTTGTCGCCCGTGCGGTGGTGCGTGGCCTTGCGGATGCGGTAGATCGCCGGGTCGCGCAGATTGATGTTGGGACTTGCCATGTCGATCTTCGCACGCAGGATCTGGCTGCCTTCGGCAAACTCTCCCGCACGCATGCGGCCGAACAGATCAAGGTTCTCCGCCACGCTGCGGTCGCGCCAGGGACTGTTGGTGCCGGGCGCGGTGAGTGTGCCGCGGTTGGCGCGCATCTCTTCCGCTGACTGTGAATCGACATAGGCCTTGCCGGCCTTGATCAGAGACTCCGCGCAGGCGTACATGATGTCGAAGTAGTCGGAGGCGAAATACAGATGCTTGCCCCAGTTGAAGCCGAGCCACTGCACCGCCTCGATGATCGAGTCGACGTACTCCTGGTCTTCCTTTTCGGGGTTGGTGTCGTCGAAGCGCAGGTGGCAGGCACCGTTGTAAGCCTCGGCAAGGCCGAAGTTCAGGCAGATCGATTTGGCGTGGCCGTAGTGCAGGTAGCCGTTCGGTTCGGGCGGAAAACGGGTTTCCACGCGGCCGGCCCATTTGCCGCTGCGCATGTCTTCATCGATGATGTTGCGCACGAAATTGGTGGCGGGGGAGGGGGCAGGCTTGGTGTCGTTCGGATTCATCGGGTGGGGCGGGTCCGCAGTTGCGACGCGCGATGCGCCGGGTTGGTTTCTGTCTCGGACGAAATTGTAGCCGATGCACCGCCCTTGGCGCCTGATCGCGTCCTGAGCGGGACATCAGGCTTGGGTACAATGGAGCCTGTTCTTGAATAGTGTGTGACTCATGAATCTCGAATCGCTTGAAAGCTGGCTGAAGCGCGTCACAGGTGGTGATGCACTGCTCGTGCTGGTGCTTCAGGTTTTTATCGTCGTGCTGCTGGTCGTGGTAGCCAATTTCTTCCTGCGCAGGGTGCTGGCCCGGCTCGAAGAGCGTACCCGGATGACCGCCACGCCGTGGGACTTCGCGCTGGTTTCGGCTGCCCGAAAGCCGCTCACCCTGCTGGCGTGGGTCGTCGGCATCACCTTTGCCGCGCGTATCGTTCAATCCCATGCGGACGCGGCGCTGTTTGAAGTGGTTGCGCCCGCGCGCACCATCGGCGTGATCGGCTGCATCACGTGGTTCCTCGTGCGCTTCATTTCCAATGTGCAGGACGGGGTGATGGCCCAGCGCCTTGCGCAGGGCGAGTCGGTGGATCGCACCACGGTCGATGCAATCGGCAAGCTGTTACGGATTTCGGTGCTGATCACCGCAGTCCTGGTCGGCCTGCAGAGTCTGGGATTCTCCATATCCGGCGTACTCGCCTTCGGTGGGGTCGGTGGTATTGCAGTCGGTTTTGCGGCCAAGGATCTGCTGGCCAACTTCTTTGGCGGCCTGATGGTCTATCTGGACCGGCCATTCGTTGTCGGCGACTGGATCCGCTCCCCCGAGAAGGAGATCGAGGGCACGGTGGAGGACATCGGCTGGCGGCTGACCCGGATTCGAACCTTCGACAAGCGTCCGCTGTACGTCCCCAATTCGGTCTTCACCCAGATTACGGTTGAAAACCCGTCAAGAATGACCAACCGGCGCATCAAGGAAACCATCGGGCTGCGCTATGCGGATATCGACAAGGTCGCGCCGATCGTAGCCGACATCAAGGCCATGTTGCGTGCGCATCCCGAGATCGATCAGGCGCCGACCATGATCGTCAATTTCACCCAGTTTGCGGCGTCCTCGCTCGATATCATGGTCTATACCTTCACCATTACAACGGGATGGGTGGATTTTCACGAGATCAAGCAGGATGTGATGCTGAAGATCGCCGAAATCATTGAGCGCCATGGCGCCGAGATTGCGTTCCCGACGCGCACGCTACATGTCGAGGGGGGCGGGGATATTGCGCCCGTGCCCGCGACAGTGCCGCTTGCGGGCTGATAGACTGGCATTACGAACTCCGGGCCTTGATATGAACTTTCCTGCGTTTGCCGCAGTCGGTTTGGGTGCAGCGTGTGGCGCGTGGCTGCGCTGGGGGCTGGGCGTGTGGCTCAACCCATTGTCGGCCAGACTTCCACTGGGAACCCTGGTGGCCAATCTCACCGGCGGGTTTCTGATGGGGCTGGCGCTGGCGATGGTGCATGCGGTGCCGTCGCTGTCCCCGACATTGAAGGTGATGCTGACGACGGGCCTGCTGGGCGGGCTCACCACCTTCTCGACGTTTTCCGCGGAAGCCTTTCACCTGGCGCAACGTGGTGCCTGGCTGTGGTTTGGCGTGCATCTGGGCGTCCATGTAGCGGGGTCGGTGGCGATGACCTGGGCGGGCTACAGTCTGTTCAATGCTGTCAGGGCCTGATTTACCGTTCCGTTAACGCTTTGTTGCATTTCGGCCGGCGTATTCGCTTACGCAAGACTGCAAGATCGTTGGGCATGAATCGTGGTCCAATAAATATCCGCCAACAAGAAAGGAGGCTCGATCACCATGAAGACCATTATTTCTTCAGTCGTTTGCGTGGCACTTGTCAGTGGTTGCGCTGGCATGAATGAAACCCAGCGTGGCACGGGTACCGG
>JALNWS010000085.1 GCA_023230755.1 Azoarcus sp. | reverse complement strand
TCGCGGCTGAACACTCCGGACAGCGACGAGTTTGGCGGTGACATGGTGCCGGGTGCGGCAATGGACGACGCCCCGATCGACACCGCAAGTGGCGAGCGCTGGTTGCTCGCTGCGCTTGGCAACGGCTTCAAGCTGCTGCATTACGTGCCGGATGCGGCCACGCTCGATGCGACGACGGTGCAGGCGCTGGTGGCGCTGGCTGATGCGCCGATTGCGGTCGATGCCTTGGTGGTGGCCGAGCGCGGCACGGCGCCGGCGGGGCTGAAAACCCTGATCGACACCAAGGGCCGTATCCGCGAACGTTACGACCTCAGCCCCGGTGCGAGCGTTCTCGCCCGTCCCGATCAACACGTGGCCGCGCGCTGGCGCGTCCTTGATGTGGCGAAAGTGCGCGCTGCCGTCGCCAAAGCAAGCTGCAACGCCTGAAGGAGCAGAACATGGCCCTGAATACACAATGCAATCTGCACGAACCCGGCAAACGTTACTTCCGTGCCTTTTCACCCGGCGACGACTTTTACGAGGCGCTGATCGAGACCCATCGCGACCTCAGCGATGAACAGAGCGCGGCGGTCAACGCCCGTCTGATCCTGTTGCTGTCCAATCATATCGGCGACATATCAGTGCTGCGCGAGGCGATGAAGATTGCCCGTGAAGGCGTTTAAGCGACAAGCAAGCAGGAGACATTCATCATGATCAAGAAAATTCACCACGTGGCGTACCGCTGCAAGGATGCACTCGAGACCGCGCGCTGGTACGAGAAGAACCTCGACATGAAGCTGGTGCTGTCGATTGCGGAAGACGCCGTGCCGTCGACTGGCGAGGCCGACCCCTACATGCACATCTTCATGGATGCGGGCATGGGCAACGTACTGGCTTTCTTCGAGCTGCCGACGCGCTCGCCGATGGGACGTGACGAGAACACGCCGGCCTGGACCCAGCATCTGGCGATGGAAGTCGAGTCGATGGAGGTGCTGATGGCGGCAAAGGCGCGGCTCGAGGCGGCGGGGATCGACGTTGTCGGCCCCACCGATCATGCGCTGTTCCAGTCCATCTACTTCTTTGATCCGAACGGTCACCGGCTGGAGCTGGCGTGCAACACCGGCAGCCCGAGGATGCTCGAAGCGCTCGACAAGGTAAAGTGGGACATGCTCGAAGAGTGGGCGCAGACCAAGAAGGCACCCAAGCACGCTGCATGGATGCACGATGGGCGTTACAAGGAGATGTTCAATTGAAGCTCGCTACCCTCAAGCATGGCGGCCGTGACGGTACGCTCGTCGTCGTCAGCCGCGACCTGAGCATCTGCCAGTCCGTGGGCGGCATTGCCAGAACGCTGCAGGCGGCGCTCGACGATTGGGATAATGTCGTGCCCGAGCTTGAGCTCGTCTATGACATGCTCAACGCAGGACACGCGCGCCACGCCATCCCCTTCGATCCCGCGCATTGTCACTCGCCGCTTCCACGTGCCTACCAGTGGGCCGACGGTTCGGCCTACATCAACCACGTCGAGCTGGTGCGCAAGGCGCGCAATTCCGAAGTGCCGGCGTCCTTCTACACTGACCCGCTGATGTATCAGGGCGGTTCGGACAGCTTCATCGGCCCGCGCGACACGGTGGTGGCGGACGAGAGCTGGGGCATCGACTTCGAGGCCGAAGTGACCGTGGTCACCGCTGACGTGCCGATGGGCGCGAGCCCGGAGGTGGCGGAGCAGGCCATTCGTCTGGTGATGCTGGTCAATGACGTGTCGCTGCGCAACCTGATCCCGAACGAGCTGGCGAAGGGCTTCGGCTTCTTCCAGAGCAAGCCGTCCAGCGCCTTCAGCCCGGTGGCGGTGACGCCCGACGAGCTGGGCGTGGCGTGGCGTGATGCCAAGGTGCATCTGCCGCTGGTGGTCGATCTCAACGAAAAGCGCTTCGGCAATCCGAACGCGGGTGTCGACATGACCTTCAGCCTGGCGCAGCTGGTGGCGCATGCGGCCAAGACGCGCCGGCTGGCGGCGGGGACCATCATCGGTTCCGGCACCGTGTCCAACAAGCAGGGCAACCTGTGGGGCTCGTCGGTTGAAAACGGCGGCGTGGGATATTGCTGTCTGGCCGAAGTGCGGACTTACGAAACCATCGAGCAGGGCAAGGCCGTGACCCCCTTCATGCGCGCCGGCGACACGGTTCGCATCGAGATGTTCGACGCTGACGGACACAGTATTTTCGGTGCCATCGAGAACACGGTCGCAACGCCAGCCGGCTGAGTGGCGGTGAGCAGTACCCGCCCGCCGATGCGGGCGGCGGCACGACCCAAACCAATAAAACGACGGAGACACGCATGAAGACCCGACATTTCGTGAACGCAGCGCTAGGCGCCGCATTGGCGCTGGGCGCGACACTGGCTGGTGCGCAGGAGATCACGCTCAAGGTGGCTCACTTCTGGCCTTCCCAGGCCCTGTCACAGCAGAAGGTGTTGCTGCCCTGGTGCGAGAAGATCGCCAAGGAGTCTGCGAATCGGCTCAAGTGTCAGATCTACCCGTCGATGCAGCTCGGCGGCACGCCGCCACAGCTGATTCAGCAAGCGATGGACGGCGTGGCAGACATCGTGTGGACCTTGCCGGGCTACACGGCGGGGCGCTTCCCGTCGGTCGAGGTGTTCGAGCTTCCGTTCATGTCGCGTTCGGCCGAGTCGACCAGTCGCGCGTTGTGGGACTACGTCGAAAAGTACGGCAAAAAGGATTTTGCGCGGCTCAAGCCGCTGGCGTTTCATGTGCATGACAACGGCTTCGTGCACGGCAACAAGCAGATTACGAGCATGGCCGACTTCAATGGCCTGAAGATGCGTGCACCGACCCGGCTCACCAACAAGATGCTGGCGGCTTTCGGTGCCGCGCCGGTCGCCATGCCGCTGCCGGCGGTCACCGAGTCGATGTCAAAGGGCGTGATCGACGGCTATGTCCTGCCGTGGGAGGTGATTCCCACCATGAAGCTGCAGGAACTCACGAAATACCACACCGAGACCGATCCGTCCGAGCCGGCGCTGTACACGGCAGTGTTCGTCATCGCCATGAACAAGGCCAAGTACGACAGTCTGCCGGCGGACCTGAAAAAGGTGATCGACAACAACTCCGGGGCCGATTTCTCGGCGCAGATCGGTCGCGTGTGGGATGAGTCTGCGCCGGCTGCGCGGCAGCAGGCCATTGATCACGGTAACGTGTTCAATACCATTCCTGCGTCGGAGCTGGTGTCGTGGCGCAAGGAAGGCGACAAGCTGGCGGCCGAATGGGTCGAGGAGATGAATGGCAAGGGTTACCCGGGGCAGGCCATGCTCGACAGCGCAAAGAGCCTGATCGAAAAGTACAAGCAGTGAGCGGGCGCGGGGCGCCGCACCTGGCTCCGGCGGCACGATGAGCGTGGCAGGGCCCGGTCTTGAACAGGTCGGGTCTTGCTGCGTATGCTCGGGGTGGCGCTGTGCCGGGTCGATACAGGAGACACCATGAAGCTCTATACCTATTTCCGCAGTTCGGCGGCCTATCGCGTGCGTATTGCCCTCAACCTCAAGGGCCTCGACTACCAGGCAATTCCCGTTCATCTGACCCGCACGGGCGGTGAGCACCGGCAGGAAGACTATCTGGCGATCAATCCCGCTGCGCTGGTGCCTGCGCTTGCCGAAGGGGGACGGGTGATGACCCAGTCGATGGCGATCATCGAGTATCTTGATGAAACGCATCCCGAACCGGCGCTGCTGCCTGGGACACCGGTGGACCGTGCCCGGATCCGCTCCATCGCACAGACGATTGCCTGTGACATTCATCCGCTCAACAACCTGCGCGTTCTGCAGTACCTCGCGCGCGAACTGAGCGTGAGTGACGAGCAGAAGAGTGCCTGGTATCGGCACTGGGTCGAGCTGGGGCTTGCTGCGGTAGAGGCCATGCTGGCCGTCGATGCACGTACCGGTGCGTTCTGTCATGGCGACAGCCCGACGCTGGCAGACTGCTGTCTTGTACCTCAGGTCTTCAATGCGCGGCGCTTCAATTGCCGGATGGACGCACTGCCGGTGATCAGCCGCATCGCCGAACGCTGTGAGGATCTCGAAGCCTTCCGGCTTGCTGCGCCGGCGAATCAGCCCGACGCAGAGTAAATCTCGGCCCGGGGCGTGTTTTCCCCGGTTTCAGCCCGCGCCCGAGATATTGCCCAGGCGACCGGAGATTTCACGCGCGCAGGCAAGCACCTTGGTCGCAGTGCTGCCGTGCCAGTCGGCGTCGAAGGCGCCTGCCGGTCCCATTGCCGTAATGGCCAGGGAAAGCGCTCCGCTGTTGTCGAACACCGGGGCGCAAAAGGCGTTGATGCCCGGAATCGGGTGGCCGAGTGCGCGCGCGATGCCATGTTTGCGCACCTCGTTCAGGATTTCGTCAACATGGCGCTTCGACATCTTGAGCGCGGGCTGTTCGCCCGCTGCGAGCTGTGAGAGCTCTTCTTCCACCAGCGGACGGGTGATGCGTTCGGGCAGGAAGGCTGCGAACACGCGCCCGGTGGCGGTGAGCATCAGCGGGGTCATGACCGTACCCGGACGCATGTTGATATGGATGGGGCGGTGGCACTCTTCGATGCGGATGATGGTGGGGCCGCGATTGCCCCATACCGCGATCGCTACGTTGAGCTGGATGTCGTCCGCCAGCTTGGCGATTTCGGGCATCGCCGCCTTGAGCGGGTCGAGCGCGTGCAGTGCGGTAAGGCCCATCTGCAGGGAGAACGGCCCCAGTCCGTAACGACCGGTGACCGGGTCCTGTTCGATGAGTCCGAGTTTGCCGAAGCTCACCAGGTAAGGGTGGGCCTTTGCCGGTGGCATGCCGGCGTCACGTGCGAGATCCTTGAGCATCATCGGCGTGCCGTTTCGTACCAGCGCCTGCAGCAAGGTGCCGCCGACCTCGATCGACTGGATGCCGCGGCGGTCGACGCGCTCCGCCGTTCGGCCTTCGTGTACGCCGTTCTGAGGGGCCGGCGCGATCAGGCCGGGTTCGTCGTTTGTCAGCATTTGTTCTCCTGCATGGCGCAAATGGTAGCATTTTCGAAGCAGTTGAGCGTATTTTGTGCAGCGTCGGAGTGGCTCGTGCAGGGGCGCAGGCCGGGCTGCGAACGATTTCAGCCGGGCGCTGCCTCAGCCCTGAATGAAGCAATGGGCGAAAGCCCGGGCCGGGAGGGCAAGATGACCGCAAAACGACGCATGTTCGGTGTTTCCTGGGGTGGGTTGCTGCGAAACGGGTTGGCGGCGGCGATGTTGTTGATGGCGTCTGGCGTGGCGCAGGCAGCGGGTCAGGTGAAGGTGACGGTGGTGGCGAGCGGGCTCGAAACACCTTGGTCCCTGGCTTTCCTGCCGGACGGCCGCATGCTGGTTACCGAGCGGCCGGGGCGCATGCGCATCGTGTCGCAGCAGGGCGAGGTGTCTGCGCCGATCGCGGGTGTGCCCGACGTCTACGCCCGGGGGCAAGGCGGTTTGCTTGATGTCGTGCTCAGCCCGGCGTATGCGAGCGACCACACGATTTTCTTTTCCTTCGCGCAGCCTGAGCAGTCAGGCGCACGCACTGCAGTGGCGCGTGCAGTGCTCGACAGCGATGGGCTGAGCTTGAGCGAACTGAAGGTCATTTTTGCGCAGAACGAGGCGCCGTCGGGTGGCCACCATTGGGGCTCGCGACTCGTTTTTGGGCGTGACGGCAACCTCTTCGTCACGCTGGGCGATCGCTACAGCTTCCGTGACCGTGCGCAGGATCTGGGCAGCCACATGGGGAAAATCGTCCGCATCCGGCCCGATGGTTCGGTTCCGCCCGACAACCCCTTCGTCGGCAAGGCGGGCGCGCTGCCGGAGATCTGGTCCTACGGGCATCGCAACGTCCAGGGCGCCGCCCTGCACCCCGTCACCGGCGTGCTGTGGGCGCATGAACACGGTCCGCAGGGGGGCGACGAGATCAACGAGATCCTGCCTGGGCGCAATTACGGCTGGCCGGTGATCACCTATGGACGGGAGTACGTCGTCGGTACGCGCATCGGCGAAGGCACGGAGCGGGCCGATGTCGAGTCGCCCCGTCATCAGTGGACTCCCTCGATTGCGCCGTCGGGCATGAGCTTCTACACCGGCGATGTCTATCCGGGATGGAAGGGCAACCTGTTCGTGGGGGCGCTCAAGTTCCGCCTGCTGGCGCGGATGAGTGAGAAGGGCGGAAAGGTGCGCGAGGTCGAGCGCCTGCTGACGGATTTCGGACGTCGTATCCGGGACGTGCGTCAGGGGCCGGATGGCAAGTTGTGGCTGCTGGAGGAAACCGAGGGGTCGGTGCTGAGGCTCGACCCGGCCGATTGACCGTCGTGCCACACGGGCGGCTGAGGCATGACGCCGGTGCTTGGTACTCCCCCTGCCTGCACCCACGGGATGAGCCGTGGACTGGCACGGATGGTGCTAGACTCGGTGCATTCTGACTACCGGTAATTATGCAATGAGCTTGCTCGACAACCTGCGCAACCTGTTCAAGGCACCCCCCGCGCCGGTACGGCCCTACCGCGGGCTGCGCGAAGGCACGGTTCAATGCATCGGTCCCCACGGTCTGCATCGCATGGCTTACACCGAGTGGGGCGACAGGGACAATCCACGGGTGTTGATCTGCGCGCATGGCCTGACCCGCAACGGGCGCGACTTCGACGATCTTGCGATTGCGCTGTCCGACGAATACCGGGTGATCTGTCCAGACGTGGTCGGACGGGGCCGCAGCGACTGGCTCGGGGTCAAGTCCGACTATGGTTTTCCGCTCTACGTCTCCGACATGATTACGCTCATCGCCCGTCTCAATGTCGAGACCGTGCATTGGGTCGGAACCTCGATGGGCGGCATCATCGGCATGCTGATCGCCAGTCTGCCGCACTCTCCGATCAGCCGCCTGGTGCTCAATGATGTCGGCCCGGTGATCACCGCTGTGTCGCTGCGCCGTATCGGCCCCTACGTGGGTACTGCGCCGGTGTTTCCGTCGATGGAGGCGGCCGAGGCTTACGTGCGTGAGGTCAGCGCCCCCTTCGGCCCGCTTACGGATGCGCAGTGGCGCCACCTGACCCAATACACCGTGAGACCGGTGGCAGAAGGGTTTGCGATGGTCTACGACCCTGGTATCGGCGAGGCTCTCCGCCAGATTCCGATCGTGATGGACGTCGATATGTGGGACACCTATGACCGGGTCTCCTGTCCGACGCTGGCGTTGCGCGGGGCCGAGTCGGATCTGCTCGAACGTGAAACCCTCGAGGCCATGGCGTTGCGCGGCCCGAAGGCGAAGATCGTCGAGTTTGCAGGGGTCGGTCATGCGCCGGTGTTGATGGATCCGGCGCAGATTTCGGTGGTGCACGATTTCCTGCTCCAGGCCTGATGGCCTGAAGCAGGGTCTGTCAGCTCAGTCCCCGGATTTCTCCTCGGGGATGAAGCGGATCGATGCCGAATTGATGCAGTAGCGCAGGCCGGTCGGCTGGGGGCCGTCATCGAACACGTGTCCCAGGTGAGCGCCGCATTGGTGACACAGCACCTCGGTGCGGCGCATGAAGTGGCTGTTGTCTTCTGCAGACTCGACGTTTTCCGCGTCGGCGGCGGTCCAGAAACTGGGCCAGCCGCAACCGGCGTCGAACTTGTGCTCCGAAGCAAACAGCGGTGCGTCGCAGCACACGCAGCGATACTCGCCCTTGTCCCAAGTGTTCCAGTACTCGCCCGTGAAGGCGCGTTCTGTGCCTTTCTCGCGCGCAACGTGGTACTGGATGGACGTCAGCAGTTCGCGCCAGGCTGCATCGGTTTTTTCGATCCTGCGACTCATGTGGGTCTCCGGTGTGCGCTCAGTGCAGGTGGCGAGGCACTTGTTCTGTCTGGTCTTCGGGCATTTCGGCGTGCATGATTTCGCCTTCGGGAGAGGGGTACATCGGCGCGCCACAGTCTTCGCAGTATTCCAGAGGGAAGCGGTGATCGAGGTAGCGCACCTCGCCGACACCGCATTCGCGCAGCACGGTTTCGATCTCTGCGGGCACATCGATGGCTTCGTCCTCTGCGCCAAGCAGGGGCCACACGACACCATGCAGCACATCTTCCCGACCATGCAGGGTGAAGCCGATGCGGTATTCCTCAATCTCGTCGTCGCGGAACGGCGCGATTACTGCCACCAGTTTGGGGGCCGGGGCGTCGAGCGCCGCGCCGAGGAAAGCAACGGACGCCCGGATGGAGTAGGGCCTGCTGCCCTTGTCGGCCGCCCGACTGGCGGTGAAGTAGGCTTCGGGCAGCACGAATTCGAGGACGCAGCCCGGCATGAGCGGCGCGAGGCATGCTCCCCCTTGTGTGCGCCACTGGGCGAGCGCCTGCTCGCGGCTGCCGTCCGGCTCTTGCCAGCGGAAAATCGCTTCACCCTTGCGTACTGCAACGACCGCAAGCAGGTAACGGGTGTCAGACAGAAACTGTGTTGTTTCCGGCATGTCCGCCGTTTCGATGTGCAGGTCCTGTCCGCTGATTGCGGCCCGGCCAGCCAGTCCCGAAAAGCCGGCCGTTGCACAGTAGCCTTGTGGCAACTGATCGGGGCTGAAAAGGAAATCGGCAATCGCCAGTTGCGTGTTCGAGGCCAGAATGTGCGCCTGCAGGTGAACACGGAGGTTTGCCAGCGTGGCCGCCGACAGTGGCGTGGCGGGAATGCTGAAGCGGGACCATGCCAGGACAGGTGCTGCAATGAGCAGGATGTCGTGCTCGGGGACGACGCCTGCGCCAGATTCGGCGCGTGACTCGATGTGGTCCGCAAGTTCGTCGTACCCCGGGTTTTCGCTCCCGAACAGGCGGTCTAGCGCGGCATTCAGGGTGTCTTCGTCGTTGTCGCCCAGAATGGTGTCGATTGTGGTCGTCAGGCGCTCTTCCCAGAAGCGGTCCTCAACCCGGCAGCCGGATTCCGCCAGCCCGGAGGATAGCCAGACAAGTTGTTCTGCAAGGCGGCCAATGCCGCCGCGGCGCTTGATGCGCGGTCTTTTCATCTCATGTCCTGTGTGGCAATGATGTTGTTCGGTTAAGCTCTCGGACACTTTGAGTCATTTTAGCGCACGCGGTTCAGTAAGCAGGCCTGTTGAGGCGGACAGTCTGCAGAATGGTGGCCGAGATTTCCTCGATGGACTTGGTGGTGGAGTCGAGCCAGCGGATGTTTTCGCGGCGCATCAATTTCTGTGCTGCATCGATCTCGTAGGTGCAATTGTCATGCGCTGCATAGCGACTGTTAGGTCTGCGTTCCCGACGGATCTGAGACAGCCGCTCGGGGGCAATGGTGAGTCCAAAAAGCTTGCTCCGATAGCGATGGAGTTCGCCGGGGAGCTTATTGCGCTCGAAATCTTCGGGAATAAGCGGATAATTGGCAGCCTTTACACCGAACTGCATCGCAAGGTAGAGGCTGGTTGGGGTTTTACCCGAGCGGGATACACCGACCAGAATGACGTCGGCTTCGGCCAGTTCGCCATCGGACGAAATACCGTCGTCGTGGGCCATGGCGAAGTTGATCGCCTCGATGCGGTTCTTGTAGTCGCTGCTGTCGGCGATGCCGTGAAAACGGCCGACGGCGTGGGTCGAGCGCTGCCCGAGTTCCGACTCGAGCGGGCCGATGAAACGGTCGAAAAGCTCCAGAAACAAGGCGTTGGCCTTGTGCAGGGCTGCGACCATCTTGGGGTTGACCAAGGTGCTGAACACGATTGGCCGCGTACCGTCGGTGGCGAATGCATCACGAATCTGGCTTGCACATTCGATTGCCTTGTCGAGGTCATCGACAAAAGGGATCCGGACCTGGCGGAAACGCGCGTCCGGGAACTGTGCCAGCAGGCTGTGCCCCAGTGTTTCCGCGGTGATGCCGGTACCGTCGGAGATGAAAAAAACTGTCCGGTTCGGAAGGTTGCTCATGTGCGAGGGCTCTTTCTGATGTGTCAAATTGTGATTAGGGCATACCCTGCAGTGCGGCAGGGCACAATTTTTCTGTAAAATCGCATTTTGCTTTCACTTCATGGAATCCGGAAGCCACTCATGAGCCGTTACGTCATACCCTTCGTAGAACTTCGCATGACCGATGTCGACAAGGTCGGCGGAAAGAACGCCTCGCTCGGCGAGATGATCAGCCAGTTGCCATCGAGCGTTCGCGTTCCTGGTGGCTTTGCCACTACTGCCGATGCCTACCGCGAGTTCCTTGCGCACAACGGGTTGGCTGACCGGATCAATGCTGCGCTTGATGCCCTCAATGTGGACGACGTCGATGTGCTGGTAAAGACCGGTGCCGAGATTCGTCAGTGGATCATCGATACGCCGTTCCCGGCCCAGCTCGCATCCGAGATCAAGGCTGCTTACGAAAAGATTACCGCTGAAGGCGAGGGCAGCTTCGCCGTGCGTTCGTCGGCCACCGCAGAAGACCTGCCCGACGCATCGTTTGCCGGTCAGCAGGAGACCTTCCTCAATATTCAAGGCTACGAGAACATTCTTCACGCCATGAAGGAAGTGTTTGCTTCCCTGTACAACGACCGCGCGATCGCCTATCGCGTTCACAAGGATTTCGCTCACGCCGACGTCGCGCTGTCGGCTGGCGTGCAGCGCATGGTGCGTTCGGATACCGGTGCTTCCGGCGTCATGTTCACCATCGATACCGAGTCCGGCTTCAAGGACGTGGTCTTCATCACGTCATCCTACGGCCTCGGCGAAACGGTCGTCCAGGGTGCGGTGAACCCTGATGAATTCTATGTGCACAAGCCCATGCTGGCACTGGGCCGTCCGGCAGTGGTTCGTCGCAACCTCGGCTCCAAGCTCATCCAGATGGTGTTCGCGGACAAGAAGGAAGCCGGCAAGTCGGTGCGCACGATCGACGTGCCCGAGGCCGATCGCAACCGCTTCTCGCTGACCGACGAAGATGTGCTTGAGCTCGCACGTTACGCGGTGATCATCGAGAAGCACTACGGTCGTCCGATGGACATCGAATGGGGCAAGGACGGTGTCGACGGCAAGTTGTACATCCTCCAGGCACGTCCGGAAACGGTGAAGAGTCAGACCACCGGCCACGTGATGGAGAAATATCGCCTCAAGCAGTACGGCAAGGCACTGACCCACGGTCGCGCGATCGGACAGAAGATCGGTGCGGGCACCGTGCGCGTGGTCAAGGACGCATCAGAGATGAACCGTGTCCAGGCCGGCGACATTCTCGTGACGGACATGACCGACCCCAACTGGGAGCCGGTGATGAAGCGCGCCAGCGCCATCGTCACCAACCGTGGCGGTCGTACCTGCCACGCTGCGATCATCGCGCGTGAGCTCGGCATTCCGGCCATCGTGGGCTGCGGCAACGCCACCGACATCGTATCCGAAGGTGATTCGGTGACCGTGTCCTGCGCCGAAGGCGACACCGGTTACGTGTATCGCGGCAAGCTCGAATTCGAAGTCGTCACCACCGACATGGGCAACCTGCCCGAGATCCCGGTGAAGATCATGATGAACGTGGGCAACCCCGAACTCGCATTTGAGTTCGCGCAGATCCCCAACGGCGGTGTCGGTCTGGCCCGTCTCGAGTTCGTCATCAACAACATGATCGGCATTCACCCGAAGGCCATTCTCGAGCTGGGGCAGGTTCCGGCCAGTCTGCGCGAAGAAATCAAACGTCGTTCGCGTGGCTATGAAACCCCGAAGCAGTTCTTCATCGAGAAGCTGGTCGAAGGTGTGGCGACAATTGCTGCGGCTTTCTATCCGAAGCCCGTGATCGTGCGCATGTCCGACTTCAAGTCGAACGAATATCGCAAGCTCCTCGGCGGTGACATCTACGAGCCGGAAGAGGAAAACCCGATGCTGGGCTTCCGCGGAGCGTCGCGTTACCTCGCGCACTCCTTCCGCGACTGCTTCGAACTGGAATGCGCGGCAATGCGCAAGGTGCGTAACGAGCTCGGTCTGACCAACGTCCAGATCATGATTCCGTTCGTGCGCAACCTCGAAGAAGCGTCCGGCGTGGTGGACCTGCTCGCCGAGAACGGCCTGAAGCGCGGCGTGAACGATCTCAAGCTCATCATGATGTGCGAGATCCCGTCCAACGCGCTGCTGGCCGACAAGTTCCTCGAGTACTTCGACGGCTTCTCCATCGGCTCCAACGACCTGACCCAGCTCACGCTTGGTCTGGATCGCGACTCCGGTCTCGTGGCTCACGCCTTCGACGAGCGCGACGAAGCGGTGAAGGCGCTGCTGTCGATGGCGATCCAGTCGGCCAACCGCCTCGACAAATATGTTGGCATCTGCGGTCAGGGTCCTTCTGACCATGCCGATTTTGCCGAGTGGCTCATGGATGAAGGGATTCAGACCATCTCGCTGAACCCGGATACCGTGGTATCGACGTGGCTGAGCCTGTCGACGCACGCTGGCAAGTAAAGCGTACTCGGGTATCAAGGCATAACGGCGGCTCAGGCCGCCGTTATGCGTTTACGGCTCCCGAATGGGCGTGTGCTTTCCTGATCCCGACTTGGTGATAGACTCCTGCTGTTTTGTGTTTGACCAAATCAGTTGTGCGGGGATGTATCCGTCGCTGTGGTCGGCACACCCACTATCAGGCCACATGCCCGGATTTGTTCAGGCGGGTTGGCACTTTTCGGAGGAAGTGGATGGCACTGGTCATTCTTTCCATGGGACGCCGCAACCGGTCGCACGTTCGCACGCTGAGTTCGCGCGCGCTGATACTGATCGCGTCGGGAACCCTGATCGCGGTGGCAGGTGGTGCGTTTGCTCTCGGTGTTGGCGTGGGACGCGGTGTGCCGGACGCGCAGGTTTCTCCGCTGAGTGTGGACCATCCCGAAGGCCGCTTCCTGGTTGATCGTCTGGGCGAGATTTCCGGCAAGCTTGCCCGCCTCGAATCCGAGGCGCTGACCCTCGCCAAGCGCGTCGGCGTGCTCAAGGGCAAAGACAAGCGCGGCGAAACTGATGCGGGCTTGAAACCCGTGGTCCCGACGGAAAACGCAGGGAAAACAGCTGCAGTGCAGTCCGATGCGAACCGGAAATCGGTTGGCGGCAGCGGCGGTCCGATGATCTCTTTGCTTGGCGGTACCGGCAATGCGGATGCTGCGCTGGCGGTGTTCGACGATCAGGGCGCGGGTCTGACCGATCTTGAATATGAGCTCGAGCGCCTGGGCGCAGTGCTGTTTGAAGTCGAACGCGCGACCACCGAGCTCGACCTTGCGCAGATGGCCTTTCCGAGCCGTAACCCGGTTCCGGGTGGGCGTCGAAACTCTTCTTTCGGTACCCGGGTCGATCCGATCAATGGTCGCCGCGCGTTTCACTCCGGCCTCGACTTTCAGGCGTCTTCAGGCACACCAATCCATGCCAGCGCGGGAGGGCGGGTTGTCTATTCGGGCTATCACCGCGAGTACGGCTATCTGGTCGAAATTGATCACGGCAACGGGCTGGTGAGTCGCTATGCGCACTGTTCGCGCCTGTTCGTGAAGGTGGGCGATGTGGTGACTCCATCGCAGCGGATTGCCGCCGTGGGCTCGACCGGCCGCTCGACCGGGGCGCATCTGCACTTCGAAGTGCTGCACAACGGAGCCTTCGTCAACCCCTTGCGCTACCTCGACAATTCCTGACGCGGGGCCACGGTGAACCGTTTCGCAGGTTTTCGTCCGCGTCGCCTGGGAGAAGACGCCGTCAGCGACCGCATCGCTGCACAGCAGCGAAAACACGTTGCGTTTGCCGCGCTGGGGGGCGCCTTGCTGACGTTTCTGATCGGACTGGTGTGGTACCTGGACACCGATCTGGCATACGGGGTGAAGCTGCAGACGCTCGAGGAGGAGAATCAGCGCCTGGGTGAGGCTCTCAGCGTCGGTCGCCTTGACCTCGAAATGGAGCGCTCGACCCGCGCCGAACTGGAGCGTCAGCTCGTTGAGCTCAATGATTCGCTGAAGAAACGACAGGCCGAGCTGGCCTTTCTCAAGTCACGGACAGCAAGCCCCAAACCGCGCTGAGCTGACCGCTGTTTTTACGTCGCGGCTGCGCCGCTGCACAATGGCCGCTGCCGAAGGATTGAAACACGGTGCGCGGATCAGTCCGGACGCGCGAGTCCGGTGTGGTCGGGATCAGTGAGCCAGCCCAGCTTCCTGAATATTATCCACGCCAGCCAGGCGGCGAACCAGGTTGCATAGAAGCTGAAGACGACATCGCTCAGAAAATGTCCGCCCTGTGCAATGCGGCCAAATCCGAATATGCCGCCGAGTCCGAGCCCGATCAGGGTCCAGCGCCGCCGGGCGGCGGCGCCACCGAGAAAGCCGAGGCTGACAAAGTAGAAGCCTGCGGATGCGTGACCACTGACGAATGAGCAGTTCCTGCCGCACTGATCGGATGGGATGATGGCGGGGGAGAAGGTCGCGGCGCCACCGAATTCTGTGACCTTCACCGGGCGTGCCCGCCCCCAGTGATCCTTCAGCACGACGTCGATCAGCAGACCTGGGCCGAGGATGAGCGCAGTGATCAGGTAACCGACCTGGATGCGTCTGCGGGCGCCCTGCTGACCGCGCTGGAACATGTAGGCAAACAGTGCGATGAAAAGACCAATGATGATGGCGTTCGACATCATCGGGATGCCGCGGTAAAGCGCCATCACAAAGGCGTTACGTTCGCCCGAAAAGCCGGCGCCCTCGGTGTAGAAGGCTGCGCTGGTGCGGAGGTCTATCTCCGGCCACAACAGGAACAGCGCAGCACAGGCCAGCATGCTGACGAGCATGATCAGGGTGAGGTGGCTTGTCGGTCCGCCCGCAAGGGTGGGGTCGGTCGGCGTCTGTGCTGCGTCCATGTTCATTCCTCTGCGACTTGTTGCCTTATGACCGCGACACCGCCCTTGAGGAACAGTGTTTCGTATCCGGTTTCGGGTATGCGGTCGATGCGGGTGACGGCGAGCTCACCCGGCAGCGGTGCGCGCGAGGGGGTGACGGCTTCGCGATAGACACTGAGGCTGGGGACGTCGAGCCGCCATGTCACCACCGGCTCCGGCCGTTCGCGCACGAATGCTGCCGCTTCCTTCACCGGCCCTTGCAGGACATCGCCGACCCAGGGGACGACAACCGTGGTCAATGCGAGTACCTGCAGCGCCGCACCGATCATCATCTTCGACCAGATGCTCGCAGGCAGGCGTAATGCGACCGCCAGCCACAGGAGCAGACAGCCGAGGGTCACTGCATAGTAGATCGTGTCGGCGCGGGCTAGCGCGTCGCCGAGTTGGGCACGGTAGTAAGCATTGCCCGCGGAACTCGCAGAGAGCAGATCGAACACCAGCGGCAGGGTCACGAAGAGGGCAAGCAGCAGCGTGACGGGGCCGAAGTGCACCCAGCCCCGGCGCAGATTGTCGCGATGTGCTGCGATCAGCAGGAACAGCGGGGTTGCACCGTAGAGCACGTAGTGTGGCAGTTTGGTACCGGAAAGCGAGAAGAAGACGACGACGAAGCCGGCCCAGATCCACAGAAAGCGGCGCACGCTCGTGCCCGCGTCGGCGCGGATGTTGCGCAGCGACGCGATCAGCGGCGAGGTCCAGGGCAGCAGCAGCAACGGTACGGCAACGATGTAGTAGAACAGGCTACCGGTGTGTCCTTCGAGGGTGCCGGTGAAGCGCTCAACGTTGTGCTTGAGGATGAAGCCGTCGATGAAGTTCTGTCCGTGGGTAAACAGCGCGTAGAGGTACCAGGGCAGGACCAGGACGGCGAGAATCACCCAGCCCGTGGGGTCGAATACGGCGCGCGCCCAGCGCTTCCATTCTCCGCGCGTGGCGCAGTACAGCAGGGTGACGGTGCCGGGCACGATCAGGGCGATCGGCCCCTTGGTGAGCACGCCCAGCGCGATCCAGACGTAGCTGCGCAGCAAGGGCGTGCGCTGGCCCGATTCCAGATGCCGCCAGGCATCGAACAATGCCAGCGCCAGCAGCATGTTGAGCAGGGCGTCGGCCGTGGCGGCACGACCGATGGCAAAGGGGCCGATTGCGGTGGCGGCGACGGCAAGTGCGGCAAGCGCAGTGTCGGGGCCGAAACGCTGACGCGCAAAGTACCAGGTGGCATAACTCCAGATGGTTGCAGCAAGCGCTGAAGGCAGACGGAAGGCCCACTCGTTGGCGCCGAAGATCAGGTAGCCCAGCGCCTGAAACCAATAGACGAGGATCGGTTTGTCGAAGCGGTGCTCGCCGTTGAGGTAGGTGGACAGAAAATCCCCGCGCGCAAACATCTCGCGGGTCGCCTCGGAGAAGGCGCCTTCGTCTACATCGAACAAGGGGGCGCCGCCCAGCAGCAGAAAGAAGCTCGCCAGTGGCAGCAGCAGGATCAGGATGGTGGCGACGGGGTTGCGCGATA
>JALNWS010000084.1 GCA_023230755.1 Azoarcus sp. | reverse complement strand
TAAGCACCATTCGGGTCAGAGTCGTTTGATCGGTCAAATCAAACGACTCTGACCCCTTTGATTTTTTGATTTTGCGCCGAACAACAAAAAACCCGCAGAGCCAAAGGCCGTGCGGGTTCTGAGTGGGGCGCTGTTCGCCGGATGAAGCGGGGTGCTTACTCCGATCGCATCTGCGGGAACAGGATCACATCCTTGATTGCCGGGCTGTCGGTTAGCAGCATCACCAGGCGGTCGATGCCGATGCCGCAGCCGCCTGTGGGGGGCAGGCCGAATTCGAGGGCGCGGATGTAGTCGGCGTCGTAGTACATGGCTTCTTCGTCGCCGGCGTCCTTGGCAGTGGCTTGCGCGCGGAAGCGGGCGGCCTGGTCTTCGGGGTCGTTGAGCTCGGAGAAGCCGTTGGCGATTTCGCGGCCGACGATGAAAAGCTCGAAGCGCTCGGTGATTTCCGGGTCGGAATCCGAGGCGCGGGCCAGCGGGCTGACTTCGACCGGGTAGTCGATGATGTAGGTGGGTTCCCACAGCTCGGCTTCGGCACAGGCTTCGAACAGTTGCAGTTGCAGGCTGCCGATGCCGCCGGCCTTTACCGGCTCGCCGAAGTCCTTGATCTTCTGCTTGACCCAGTCGGCGTCGGCGAGTTGCTCGACGGTGAAGCCGGGGTGGTACTTGCGGATGGCTTCGACGATGGTCAGGCGATGGAAGGGCTTGGACAGGTCGAGCTCGCGGCCCTGATAGGTGAAGGTCTCGGTGCCGAGGGCTTCGCGTGCGGCGTGGCGGATGAGGCCTTCGGTGAAGTCCATCAGCGTGCGGTAGTTCGCGTACGCCTCGTAGAACTCCATCATGGTGAATTCGGGGTTGTGACGCGGCGAGAGGCCTTCGTTACGGAAGTTGCGGTTGACCTCGAACACCTTCTCGAAACCACCGACCACGAGGCGCTTGAGGTAGAGCTCGGGCGCGATGCGCAGGAAGAGTTCCATGTCCAGCGCGTTGTGGTGGGTGACGAAGGGCTTGGCCGATGCGCCACCGGGGATGGGGTGCATCATCGGCGTTTCGACTTCGAGGAAGCCGCGGCCGGTCATGAAGTTGCGGATCGACTGCACCAGGCGGCTGCGTGCCACGAAGGTGAAGCGCGACTCTTCGCTCATGATCAGGTCGACATAGCGCTGGCGGTACTTGGTTTCCTGGTCGGTCAGGCCATGGAACTTGTCCGGCAGCGGGCGCAGGCTCTTGGTGAGCAGGCGAATTTCGGTGGCCTTGACCGTGAGTTCGCCGGTCTTGGTCTTGAACAGGGTGCCTGCGCAACCGACGATGTCGCCGATGTCCCAGTGCTTGAAGTCGGCATAGACATCTTCGCCCACGCTGTCGCGCTGCACGTAAAGCTGGATGCGGCCGGACAGATCCTGGATGGTGACGAAGCTTGCCTTGCCCATGACGCGCTTGAGCATGACGCGGCCGGCAACGCGAACCCCGACCGGGGTGGCCTCGAGGACTTCCGGTTCTTTGTCGGCATACAGTTCATCGAGCTTGCCCGCGGTGTTCTCACGCGAGAAGTCGTTGGGGAAGGCGTGGCCAGTCTGACGCCATTGCGCGAGTTTCTCGCGGCGTTCGGCGATGAGACGGTTTTCGTCCTGGGCGTTAAGCGGTGCGTTCTGGTCGGACATGAGTCATCGGCAATGTAATCAAGTGCGTAATTGTCGCAGGCGCGCCAGTCGGTAGCAAATCGGCGTTGCAGAAAAACGCGCGGGCGGCCGATGAAGAGCTGCGAGATGGCGCATTTTTTGCTCGGGAAGGTGGCCAGTCACCGGGACAGGGAGCCCAGGATGTTGCCGAAGCAGATCGTCGAATGGGCTGCGGCCCACCTCTCGGACCCGTCGGACATCGACTGCACGACCACGGTGATGCTCAAGATTCTCGATGGCAAGTGCAAGATGGGGCCGGGGGACAAGGACACGATCCCACTGCTGTACGACAGCACGCGCCACCGTGCCGGCCGCCTGCTGGGCGAGGACATGCATGCCCTGATTGCACGCGCACGCGGTGGTGAGCGGGAGGCGCTGGTGGCAGAAATCTATGAACACCGCGTGCTGGCCGAAACCGCCATTTCGCGGCCGGTGATGAAAGCCTACAAGGCCATGCTGCGCGAGGCGGGCGTGTTGCGCAGCGCTTCGTAGCGGAAGGCGGGGTTGGAGGTGTGATTCGGGCGAAGGTCGTTTGTGCGACAGGGCAGGTGCTGCGTGTCGCATAACGCGCACAAACGTGCGCCGGCCCTGCCGTCACCATCCGGCCGCGGGGGCTTGTCGGGGCTTGCGGGGCGCGGCACGTGTCTTGCATCGGGGGCAGGAGCAATCTGCGCCCTGACACAGGAATATCCGATGAAGTTTTACATGACCCCGGGTTCGTGCACCACCGGCATTCACATTCTGCTCGAAGAGCTCGAGCTCGTTTTTGAGGTGCATCTGGTCAATCTTCTTGCGGGTGACCAGGATACCGCGGCGTACCGCGCACTCAACCCCAAGGGCACGATTCCGACGTTGGTGCGGGATGACGGCACCGCGCTGACTGATTTCGTCGCGATCGCCTGGTGGCTGGCCCGTAACTGGCCGAAGCGCGGGTTGCTGCCGGACGATGGCGAGGAACAGGCGCGGGTGCTCGAAGTGATGAACCATGCGGTGGGTACAGTGCATGGGCAAGGCTTTGCCCGCATCTTCACCACCGACAAGTTCACCCCCAGCCCGGCTGATCACGCCGCCGTGAAAGCGCGCGGGCGGGAGATCGTGGAACAGGGCTTCGCGGTGATGAACGACGCACTGGACGGCCGCGACTACGCTGTCGGCGACCGCTTCACGATTGCCGATGCCGCCCTGTTCTATGTCGAATTCTGGGCTACCCGGAGCGATGTCCCGCTGCCGCCGCACTGTCTGGCGCACTACACGCGCATGCTCACGCGGCGCGCGGTACGGCAGGTGCTGGCGGAAGAGGGCTATCGCGTCTAGAGAGGGCTCAGGCGCGCAGCGCTTGGGGAATAACCCGCTTCTGTGTGGGAGGCTGGGCGCCCTTGTCTGCGGCCCCGCACAGCGATGTTTGCGCCGGCTATAGGGATAAGCATCTATTACTATTGGTCAAGACCCCGATGGTTGAGTGGTTATGGCAGGCCTAGAGTGCACCTGCGTTTCCGCAAACCGGAGTCTGATCATGAGAAACGATGCAAACCCAACTGCCGACCAGCCAGCCTCGGTGTCGCGAAGGGCGTTTTTGAAGAACATTCCAGTGGTCACCGCCGCGGCGGCGAGCCCCTTGCCTGCGATGGCCGCCAACAGTGGCAAGCACCAGTGGGCGATGCTGGTCGATGTGCGCAGATGCATCGGTTGCCAGGCGTGTACGGTGGCCTGCATCCAGGAAAACGCGGTGCCCGAGGGCAGCTTCCGCACCGTGGTGTCGACCTACAGCGTCAAGCTTACCGATGGCACGCAACCGGCCGGTACTTACGTGTTGCCGCGCCTGTGCAACCACTGTGACAACCCGCCCTGCATTCCGGTGTGCCCGGTCGGGGCCACCTTCAAGCGCGATGACGGCATGGTCGTGATCGATGGCGACCGCTGCGTTGGCTGCGCCTACTGCGTGCAGGCCTGCCCCTACGACGCACGCTTCATCAATCACGAAACCAACAAGGCCGACAAGTGCACCTTCTGTGCGCACCGCGTCGATGCCGGGCTGTTGCCCGCCTGTGTCGAAACCTGTGTGGGCGGTGCGCGCATCTTCGGTGACATCAATGACCCCGACGGTGAGCTCTCACGCCGGCTGAAGGAAGCGCAATCACAGCTGAAGGTGCTCAAACCCGAGCTCGAGACCTCGCCGCGGGTGTTCTACATCGGGCTGGACGAGCGCTTTGCCGGAAAGGTCGAGGGGCAGGGCACCTTGTGGAAGCCACGGGCCCTTCACGGCTGAACGAGGCAGGAGATCATCATGAATGCGAATGTTGTCGAGACCATCAATGTCGCCCGTGAGGTAGCCTGGCTGCCGTGGGCGGTGCAGTACTTCTTTCTGATCGGGCTTTCCTACGGCGCCTATCTGCTGTCGCTGCCCGGCGTCGTGTTTCAGCGGCCGGGCTGGGGCGGGATCTCCCGCCTGGCGCTGGTGGGCGCGCTGATCTGCGGTATGGCGGCGCCGGTCGCCCTGCTTGCCGACCTGCATCAGCCGGGGCGCTTCTGGCATTTCTACGCTTACTTCACCCCGAGCTCGTGGATGTCCAGGGGCGCCTTCTTCATTCCGGTCTACCTCGGCGGTCTGGTGCTGTATGCGTGGCTCGCTTTCCGCCCCGACCTTGCCCGCCATGGGGCGTCCGGCGGCAAGCTGGCCGGGCTCGCCCGCGTGCTTTCCTATGGTGGACTGGAGAGTCGGGGGGCCCTGAAGGTGGCGGCGCTGGTGGCTTTCGTGGGGGCGGCGCTGGTGGCGCTGTATACCGGTGTCGAGGTCGCGGTGGTGAAAGCGCGTCCGTTGTGGAACACCCCGCTGCTGCCGCTGCAGTTCTTCGTCACCGCGTTTGCGGGGGCGGTGGGACTGACCCTGTTGTTCAACCGGCTCAGCGTGGCCGATTCCGCGGCAACCCGGCGTCTGGCCGATGCGCTGGCCATCAGCCAGTTGATTGCACTGGTGCTCGGCGCGGTGTGGCTGGTGCTGGGGCTTAGCGGCCAGTCGTCGATCCATGCCCGTGCGCTGGCAGAAGCGGGGGCGTCGGCCAACTGGCAGCTCGCCGCGGTGTGGGCGGTTGCCGCGACTGTGGTGACGATGCTCCTGGCCTGGAAACGGCCCGGTTCGGGTCTGCTGATCGGTTTGTTGGCCCTGCATTCCGCCTGGATGATGCGCTGGAGCATCTTCATCGGCGGTCAGGAGATTCCCAAGACCGGCGCGGGCTACTACAGCTACTCGCTGCCGCTCGGCCCGGAAGGTGTGCTTGGCATCGTTGGCACGGCCGGCCTGTGCATCTTCCTCTATGTCCTCATCACTACCGTGTTGCCGCTCGACCGTCTTGGCGCCGGCAGCACCCCCAAGGCCGGCGCCTGAGCGCCCGCGACCAAGGAGCAGATCATGAAAATCGAACGTCGTGAAATCATTGCCGCGGGTGGTCTGGCCGCCTTTGCTGCCGGCTTCTCGCAGACGCTGGGCCGGATGGTGCACAACTTCACCGATCCGGCGGACAAGAAGATCGCCGAGGGCCGCCATATACACGGTCACTCCGCCGCGCCGGAATACACGGTCGACCCGGTGAGCGGTGAGTTCACGCCCAACCCCGATCAGCAGGTCAGCTACACCGCCTGCCTGGGCTGCACCACGCTTTGCAGCGTGCGGGTACGGGTCGACAAGCCGAGTGGCAGGATCATTCGCGTCAGCGGCAATCCATACAGCCCGCTGTCTACCGACCCGCATCTGCCGATGAAGGCGTCGGTGAAGGAGAGCATGATTGCGCTGTCGCGCTTCCAGGACAAGGGGCTGGCTGGACGCTCGACCGCCTGCGGGCGCGGCAATGCGGCGATGGATCAGATGAACTCGCCGTTCCGCGTGCTGACGCCGCTCAAGCGCGTAGGACCGCGCAATAGCGGAAAGTGGCAGCCGATCTCCTTCGAACAGCTGGTGAAGGAAGTCACTGAAGGCGGCGATCTGTTTGGCGAAGGACATGTGGAAGGCCTGGCCGCCCTGCGCGACCTGAAGACGCCGATCGATCCCGACGCACCGGAACTGGGGCCGAAGGTGAACCAGGTCGCGGTGTTCACCAGCGTCAAGGATGGGCGCGACATGTTCAGCCAGCGTTTCTGGAACAAGGCCTACGGTACGCTGAACCATGTCGGCCACGGTTCCTACTGTGGCGGTGCCTACCGCGCCGGTTCAGGGGCGCTGTTCGGCGATCTGAAGCGCATGCCGCACGCCAAGCCCGATCTCGACAACGCCGAGTTCGCGCTGTTCATCGGCACCGCGCCCGGCAACGCCGGCAATCCGTTCAAGATCACCGGCACCAAGCTCGCGAAGGGGCGCGCCGCGGGCACGCTCGACTACGTGGTGGTCGATCCGGTACTGAACAACTCGAACAATCTCGCCTGCGCCGAACGCGGGCGCTGGGTCCCGATCCGCCCCGGCACCGATGGCGCGCTGGTGATGGGCATGATGCGCTGGATGTTCGAGAACAATCGGGTCAATACTGCATACCTGAGCTACCCGAACCTGCGAGCGGCCGAGGCCGGGGGCGAGCCCTCTTTCACCAACGCGAGCTGGCTGGTGATCGCACAGGACGGGCACCCGCGGCAGGGGCGCTTCCTGCGTGGTTCTGACATCGGCATGGCGTTGGCAGAGGCCGACCGCTACAAGGATGCCGACCCCTATCTGGTGATCGGGCCGGACGGCCAACCGCTTGCTGCGGAATCGGCCGCGGGGGCGGTGCCCCTGGAGGCGGCCGGGCTGACAGTGAGCGTCGGCGACGAGCCGGTGTTGCTGAAGACATCGTTCGAACTCCTGCGCGAATCCGCCCTGAAGGAGGCGCTGGCAGAGTATTCCCGGATCTGCGGCATCCCGGTCGAGGTGATCACCGGCCTGGCGGACGAATTCACCCGCCACGGCCGCAAGGCAAGCGCGGTTGCCCATGGCGGCATGATGGGAGGCAATGGTTTCTACAACGCCTATTCGGTGGTCACGCTCAATGCGCTGATCGGTAATCTCAACTGGAAGGGCGGTTTCGCCATGAATGGCGGTCCGTTCAAGGATGCCGGCGCAGGTCCGCGCTACAACCTCGAGAGCTTCCCCGGACAGGTCAAGCCTCATGGCGTACCGCTTGGACGCAACGCCGCCTACGAGCGTTCGGCCGAGTTCGCCCGGCGCAAGGCCGAGGGCAAGCCTTACCCCTCGCGCGACGCCTGGTTTCCGAATGCGGTGGGGCTGGGCACCGAATGGTTGCCTGCGGCATTGCGCGGCTACCCCTACGGCCTGAAGGCGCTGATCCTGTGGAGCTGCAACCCGCTGTACAGCATCCCCGGTGTTCGCCAGCTGATCGAAAAGGACTTTGCGGACCCGAAGAAGCTGCCGCTGATCGTCTCGGTTGACCCGCTCATCAACGAGAGCAACGCCTTCGCCGACTACATCGTGCCGGATTCCCTGATGTACGAGAGCTGGGGCTGGGCTGCACCGTGGGGCGCGATTCCGACCAAGGCCAGCACCGCACGCTGGCCGGTGGTCGAGCCCAGGGCACAGAAGGCGGGGGACGGGCAGCCGGTGGGCATGGAAACCTTCTATATCGCGCTTGCCAAGGCAATGAATCTGCCGGGTTTCGGCCCGGAAGGACTCGCCGACATGGAAGGCAATCGCCTGCCGCTGGAGCGACCGGAAGACTGGTATCTGCGTGGTGCCGCCAATGTGGCATTTGCCGGAAAAGCGCCAGTGGGCGACGCCAGCGACGAGGACATGGCGCTATCGGGCGTCGATCGTCTGCGCCCGGCGCTCGAGACGACGCTCAAGCCTGAGGAGTGGCGCAAGGTTGCCTTCCTGCTTACACGCGGGGGGCGTTATCAGCCGGCCGGTGAGGCGCAGGACCCTGAACATCCCGACTGGCAGACCCACCGCTTCACCAAGCCCTTGTGGCTGTGGAACGATTCCCTCTCCGGCAGCCGCAACACGCTGACCGGAAAGTCCTTCGCGGGCTGTGCCACGTGGCAACCGCCGGCGTTTGCCGACGGTACGCCGATGCGCCAGATTCATGGCGAGGCAGATTGGCCGCTGCTGGTGGTGAGCTACAAGTCGCCGCTGCAGAACTCCTACAGCATTGCCACCCGTATTACCGGCCTGCATCCGGACAATCCGGTGATCGTGCATCCCGATGACGCGGCGAAGCTGGGCCTGGACAGTGGTGACGAGGCACGCATCCAGACGCCGGGGGGCGAGGCGCGGTGTACCGTGATCGTGCACGAAGGGGTGATGCGCGGCGTGCTTGCGGTAGAGCATGGCTACGGCCACCGCGAGCTCGGCGCGCGTGCGCACCGCATCGGGGAGCAGTCGCAGCCCGAACGTCCGGACCTGCGCGCTGGCATCAACCTCAACGATCTCGGGTTGCCCGATCCGACCCGTGGAAACGAGGCGGTCTGGGTGGATGGGCTATCCGGCACGGCGGTGCGTCAGGGCTTGCCGGCGCGTCTGCTGAGCGCCTGATGAGCGTTTGCAGCGGCGGGACGGGCGGTTATCCGTCCTGATCCAGCGCCTTGGGGTCCGCGCGCAGCATCAGGCGCGCGAGCTCTGCGGCGCTGCCGATCCCGGCCTTTTCCATCACATGTTGACGGTGGATATGGACCGTCTTTTCGCTGATATCGAGTTCGCGCGCGACCACCTTGTTGGGGTGGCCGAGCGCGACCAGGCGGGCGACTTCGCTCTCGCGCGGTGAGAGCCGCGCCAGTGCGGTCCGGGCGGACTCGCGCTGCGCCGCTTCTGCGCGTTCCGCCGAGCCACGGCGCACGGCAGCCGAAACCGCATCCAGCATGGCCTGATCCTTGAAAGGTTTTTCCAGAAAGTCGCTGGCGCCGTGCTTCATGGCCTGCACCGCAAGCTCGATGTCGCCGTGTCCGGTCATGAACACGATGGGCACCGACCAGCCGCGGCTGCGCAGGATCTGCTGCAACTCCAGGCCGCTCATCGATGGCATGCGGATGTCCAGAACCAGGCAGCCGAGGTCGGGCGGCAGTTCGGGACAGGCTTTGAGAAAATCGTCAGCGTCGGCGTGGGTGACGACCTGCCAGCCAACCGAATCAAGCAGGAAAGCGAGCGAACGCCGAAAGGCGGCATCGTCATCGACGACGTGGATCAGCACGGAAGAAGTGTCAGACATTGGCGGGCAGGCTCAAGGTGAAGATCATGCCGGGGCCGTCATCGGGTGGGGCCGCACTCAGGCGGCCGCCATGGGCTTCGGCAATTGTCTTGCAGATCGAAAGCCCGAGCCCGAGCCCGTCCGGCTTGGTGGTAAAAAAGGGTTCGAACAGGTGGCGGAGCGCCTCCTTGTCGAGGCCGGGGCCGTGATCCCGCACCCGGAAACGGACCTCTCCATCAGAGGCCTCGATACCAACGATCAGTGTTCGGCGATCCGGGGGCAGCTCACGGGCCGCATCGTAACCATTCTTGAGCAGGTTCAGAAGCACCTGCTGGACCTGCAGCGGATCGCCTTCGATCATGCGCTCCTCAGGAAGGTGATCGATCAGTTCGACCTCCGGCGCGTGTGCCAGCATGCCACGAAAAAGCGAGATCGCCTCCGTCGCCACGATGGCTGGCCGGAACAGTTCGCGGCGGGCAATGCGCTTGCGCGCAAAGGCGCGGATGCGGCCGAGGATGGCTGCCGCACGCTCGGCCTGTCCGACGATCTCGCCCGCGGCTTCGCGCACGGCATCATCGCTGAGGCGACCATTGTCGACCCGTCGCGACAGGCTTGATGCGTAGTTGCCGATGGTGGCGAGCGGCTGGTTGAGTTCGTGGGCAAGCGTACCGGAGAGCTCGCCCAGCATGGACAGCCGGGCGAGATGATCGGCCTGTTCCTGAGAGGCACGGATGCCGGCTTCGAGCTGTTCGCGCTCGAGCAGCGCGGCGCGCAATGCAGTGGTGCGTTTGTGAACCAGGTGCTCGACGTGGACGGTGTAAAGCGCACCGCCTGCCATCACGGCAAGCAATCCCAACAGCCAGGGCCAGTAGCGTTCGGCAAGCTCGATGAGCCCGGGTTTGCGCAGATATGTGTAGGGGCCGATCTCCAGGCTGCGGAACAGCTCATGGACAGACTGGTAGTCGGCCGGCACCGACCAGCCCGGGCCGGCACCGTCGGTTGAGGACAGCAACACGATGGCAACCTTGCGTGCGAGTTCGGGCGAGGTGTGGTGCAACGCCGCCATCGGCCAGTTTGGGTAGAGGCGGGTCGAGGTGGCGCAGGGAAATCCCTCGATTGAGCGCGGTGACAATACCCGGAAGATGGATGCCCGCTCTCCGAGACCTTCCAGCATGCAGGCCCGGATCACGCCGGCATCCACTTCGCCGCGCTCGACAGCCGCCAGCACGCCGTCCATCGGCAGACCGACGCTTCGCAGTTCGGCCAGATCCTGCGCAGGGTCGATGCCGTGGTCCAGCAGTTCCTTCCAGACGATCTGAAATCCGCCAAAGCCCTCCCGGCCGACAATCGCCAGACGCTTTGCGCGCAGATCGTCCAGCGTTTGCAGATCCTGCCGTTCCTTGCGCACGATCACGGCCGAGCCAATGGCCCGTTCGGGCGTCACCGCCAGCGCGTCGACCAGGGTCAGGATGCGGCTGACGCCGAACTCGGCCTCGAGCTCGACGTAGTGGCCGGGATTGGTGATGACAAAATCAAGCTTGCGTTCGGCGACGGCGGCACGCAGGCCGTCATGATCGAGCTTGAGCAGCTCGAAATGCAGTTCCGGGCTGATCTGCGACAGATTGTCGAGCATTGGCGACCATTCATCGACCGCCGTCTCGGCGCCACGGAAAGCGAGGACACCGATGCGCACGGTGCCGGCGGATACCCCCGGGTCTACGGTCGCGGCAAATGCGGGCAGGCAGGCGAACAGCAGGAGTGTGCATAGCCGTCGCAACTGCGACGCCAGCGCGCTGCGGCGACGCAGGGCAAGAGGGGAGGCGACGGTAATCGCACCGATCGATTTGCACATGACGAGGATCTTACCCTTGCGGCAAGGAGGGCTGCACCATTCGGCCCTTTCCGCATGGATGGGTGCGGGGCCGGGAGCATGGCGACAGGGATCGCCTGCTCACGCCCGTCGGAGGCAGTCATTCTGTTGCGTGCGTTTTCAGCGGATCTTCTGCAACACGGCAAAATCACTTTGTCCGCTTGCCGGATCGCGAATTGCGACCTCCATCCGCGTGCCGTCCGGAGAAACGACAAAGCTGCTTTGCAGGGGGTGGCCATTCAGGGTGTAGGCGCCCTCGCCACGGGTGCCCTGGATCACAGCCGACCCCGAAACCCGTCCATTAGGCCCCATCCCCTGAATGGTGAGGCGATTTCCCCGCTGTGCGATTTCATATTGCCCGCCTTCGCCGTCGTGCCAGAGTCCGGTCAGCAGCGGTACGCCGGCAGCTGCATCGGTGATGCTGGTGCGCTCGCGCTCGGTTTGGGTCTGATCCGGTTGCGGATCGTAGGTCTGGATGGTCGTGGGGAGAGGTTCTTCGATCGTGTAGCCGATGATCGCCAGAACGACGACGACGGAGGCAATCCACCATCTGTACCGGGTCTCCTTGACGGCCGGCGGCGGCGCAGGCTTGGGCATGGGTTCCGGGGACGGCTCCGGAACGCCGAGCACGTTGCGCAGGGTATTCACCAGTTGTGAAACGTCATACTCCCAGCGTTTGTCCGAGAGCTCGATGGCGTTACGCCGCGCAAGGCTTTCGAGGTCCGGGGGCAGGGCGTCTGTTGTCGGGATGCCGGCACCGTCGACCAGCACCGGGATCACGCGCACGCCCTCACGCTTGAGCGCGGTGGCAATCTCGAGCCGGGTGTAGTCGTTGGGGTCGTCGAGCCGGCGTTTGCCGCTGTCGTCGGTGATCGATGCCCAGCGCGGGCCGATGACGGCGATCAGCACGCCGCATGACTGCAGGGCCCGGCCGATGGCGTCGAGGAAATCCACCCCGGGTTCGATCGTCTCCACATCACGAAAGATGGGCACGCCTGCGAGGTGGTCCTTCAGGTGATCGGTGAGCCGCCCGGCAGCACTCTGGCTGTCCTGACGGCGGTAACTGACGAAGATGCCTTGCATCGTGGCCTCCCCCTTGGTCGCGGATCGCTGCAGGGTGTGTTTATGGGTTCATTGGAACACAGACCCTGGTGTTCGTGCGAATCGGGCAGGTGCAGGTGAACTCATGATGGAACTGTGCCGGGGATGCGGTGCAACCCGCACCCCCGGCCAGACTTCACACCGGCGCGGATGGTTGACCGCGGCCCGGGCATTCACGGGGTCTCGGCAAGCTGCTCTGCCAGCGTCGACAGCACCTTCACCCGGGTGGCATCGCCGGAGATGCCGCGCCTGGCGAGGAACTCCGCGAGCAGGCGGATCTGTCTGAGCACCGAATCGAGTTCGCGCGGTGAGTGTGCGACCTGGACCAGCGCGGCACGATAGGCGTCGAGCAGCGTCGCCGCGTCGTGCTGGCGATTGCGGCTGCCGCCGGCCTGGCGCACGCCCAGCAACCACGCGGCCAGGGTGGCGTCGGCACTCGCCACCGCATCGAAGAACCTGTAGCTGAGCTCGAAGTTGCCGCGGGCGGCAACCTGGCAGATGTCGATGAGCGGGGAAGGGTCTTCGCGTCGGCTCGAAGGCCGGGTGACGAGGGCGTCGAGTTGCAGCCGGTTGATGCAGGCGTAGGGGTTCCAGGGCGAGGGGCCGGGTTGGCCTTCGCCGGCCTGGTAGGCGTCACGCGCGGCCTGCAGCACGGTGGAGATCTCGCTCCATTCGGCACCGCCCCGCAACAGCACGATCGCCTGGCGCTTGTAGGCGCTGCCGGTGATGGCCATGCGCTCCATGTTGGGTGCGAGCGCGGTGTTGCCGTTTGCGACGTCGCTTCCGGCATGGGTGCAGGCAGAGAAGGTAACCAGCGCCTGTGCGCGACGCACGGCGCTGTCGGCGAGCGCCCTGGCTGCCTTCAGATCCTGCTCTGGCCCCGGATTGCACAGACGTTCCGCTTCGCGACTCTCGAGGTTGATCAGCTGCTCGATGGCCGAGAACGGGACTTTCATCTCCGACGAGTCGGCGCGGACGGCATTCAGATAGGCGGCATGGGCGCCCGCAAAGCTGTCCGTGAGCGGATAGTCGGCGAGCAGCCTGCCGAGCGCCTGCTGAACGTCGGCGCGAAGCTTCCAGCCTTCCGGGATGGCGGCGAAGCGCGCATCGATCCGTTGCTGCAGATCGCTGAAGCGCACGGTATCCGCATGCTGGATGTGGGCGTCGAGGTGGCGCTGTTCAAGCCAGTCCAGGAGTTCTTCGGGGGCGGTGAGCGGGTAGTTGTCGGTGGGGTCACGGTGCACATGGCGAAGCCGGAAGTCGGGGTCGCCGTATGCCTGGTATGCGCCCCAGGTATTGCAGTCACCGTATTCCGTGAAAGTGGCCTTGCGTGCGCGATGCACCGCGTCGCCAAAACTCGCACCGTGTTCGAGCATCTGCTCGAAGAAGGTGGTGGCGAACAGCTTTGCGGCGTCGTCGCGCACCTCCCAGCCGGCGGCGACGATGCAGCGCACGCCCATGCTGATCAGCTCCTGGGACAGCCCGGCGGCCAGACGTCCGCCACCCGAACCGCCCTTGGCAAGGTGGCAGCAGTTGATGAAGACCAGCTCGGGGACGGTTTCCATCAGATCCATTTCGCGTGCAGACAGCAGCAGGCCGTCCGACAGCACAACGCCACTGCGGTAGCTGCCGTCGCGTGCGCGCTTGCCAAAGATGCCGTGGGCGTTGATCACGACGATGCGCCAGCTGCCGGAGAACAGCCGGGTGAACACATCGCTTGCGCGACAGTCGGGTGGTGCGTGGGTCACCGTGTAGTTCGCGCGTTCGAGCGTGGCAATGATCGCCGCACCTTCCTCGGCTGCGCCGGGCAGGCTGGGCAGACGGTCGACCTCGGGTTTGCCGTCGGCGCCGATACGGGGCTTCCAGTCGGGACCGCCGAACTGTGCGTGATAACCCTCGGTGCTCGGATTCGAGATCACGCAGGCATTCAGGCCGTCCGGGCGGATGACCTCGCGGCGGAACTCGCTGGTGACGAACTGGCGCACCATGCGGGTCTTGAGCACCATCGGCGCGCCATCGGTTTCGAGCAGTTCCCAGGGCAGGTTTGCCGTCATGCGGTCGACCACCAGCATCAGGCGGTCGGTCTTGCGGGCGGCAGACTTGAACTCGAGTGGCACGAGCAGCTGGAACAGGGTGTTGCCGAAGCCGCCGCCCGGTGTGTACTGGGTGCTGGCGTAGCTGCCGAGGGTTTCCTCGATGAGGGTTTCGACCGCCCCCGGCTGGCGCACCGGCGATACCGATTCGGCGCGTGCTTTTTCGCCCATGTAGGTGAACCGCAGCCTGCGTGCCGGGCGGGTGTCGGGCGGCAGGTCGAAGCCGGTGAGCGGTGGGGTGTCTGGCTGATCCGAACCGCAACCGTAGAGCTTGAGAATGCGGGTGAGGATGTGAGGCGGAATCGGGTTGGCGATGCGCGGCACATAGCAGGCTTCGTCGCAGGCCGCGTCGTCGCGCTCGGCGTCCGTCACCTGCAACCTTGGCCAGTAGGAGCCGCTGCTGCCGATGTAGAGGCGCTGGCGCATGCCCATGCCGAAGTGCAGTTCGCTCGCCGTTTCGATCTGGGTGTCGACCTGCTGCAACTCGCGTTCAAGGCTGTGTTCCAGCTTTCTGACCGCGTGCGCGGCGGAGATCGCGGTGTCGAGATAGAGCTCGATCAGTTCCAGCCGGGTGACGCGCACTTCGCGCTCGCCGCGCGCGGCACGACTGCGGTTGAAGTCGCGATTGGCAAACAGCACACCCAGCACCACGGCCTTGACCGATTCCTCAATTTCCAGCTGGGCGGCGGAGTTCGAGCCGACCAGCACACTGGCAAGCGGCAGGGCGAGCGGGGTGGTGGCAGAGACCTGCTCCGGCTGCAGGGCGCATTCTTCCCCGTAACGGTCACCGGCGTGGAGCAGGTAGCGCAGCACCCCGGCGCGTACCGCTTCGGTGACGCCGGCTGCGGCGAGTTTGCCCATCGGGCCGAGGCCGACCACGACCGCGCCACGGCCGGTCTGGCGCCTGCGTTCCTCGATGCTGCGCGGCATCAGGACGATGGTGGCACCACCGAGCTCGCCGGAGTGAATCCCGAGCTGCTTGCGATGGGTCAGGGCGCCGTTGACCAGACAGCTGTCGATGGCCCCTTCGGCGCCGGCGATGGGGTCGTCGCGATAGTGACCACACAGCACCGGTACGTGAACGAAACGCAGGTCGCGTGCGGCGACCCTGATCTTGAGCGTCGCCTTCGGTGCCGGTGCTTCGCCGACTTCGGGGTGGCCGCCGAGGATGTTGAGAATGGCCTCGTCCTCGCCCGGCCATCCCGGTGGCGGTCCGGCGCGCCGGGTGCGTGCGGCGCCGGCTTCGGTTTCGTCGCCACGGGTCTGCGGCAGGCGTTTGAGGGCGGGCTGACGGCCTTCGAGCAGTGCGTCGATGTCGTCAAAGTACCTGGGCGTATTGGCCAGACCGCTGTGGTCGACCGGCATCAGCCAGCAGTTGTCCGCCGGGATCGCGCTCAGCTTGCCCGAGCGCCAGGTTACCGAGCCATCGCCGAACGGGGTTTCGGCGATGAGCAGGTTCAGCGTGGAGCCGTCGGGCCGGCGCTGTTCCATCAGGCCGCAGGGCGTGGCGTCCGCCTTGCCATAGACGTAGTGCAGGCGCTCCGGCTTGTGCCGCATCCACGTGGTGTCGGCGAGCGCCGCCCAGATGCTGCGGGTGGCGTCGAGCGCGGCGGCGCTGGGCCGGCCGCACAGGCGCTTGCCGAACCAGAAGTCGTTGTTGAATGCGGCCAGACGTTCCCATTCGTCGGCACGGTAGAACGGCTCACCGGCGTAACCGCCTGCGTCCACGAAGTCGGGTGCCGGGAGCAGGTTGATGGCGCCCTGGAAGGCGCCGATGATCTTGAGCACCTCGGGCATGGCGTGGCGGGTGTCGAGCCGCGCCAGCATGCGGATGGTGTCGGACAGTCCGAACAGGGTCTGCACCATCAGGTGGGCGCCGTGGTTCGGCGTGCCCATCATCACCAGGCGGCCACCGTCGCGGGCGACGACGCGCTCCCACAGGCTGGCGTCGTGAGCAAACGCGGCGCGCACCACCAGCCCGCCCATGCTGTGCGCGAGGATACGCACCGGCTGGTCGGGATGGCATGCCAGGATGTCGCCGAGGGCTGCGGCAAAGCGCGGGCCGAGCTCGCTCAATGGCTGGCGCCAGTCGTAGGTGAAGGTCTCGACGTAATGACGGTCGCGCAGGTGGTCCTTGAGCTTGCCGTAGGCCAGGCGCACCACGTCGTCGGGCTTGACCGTCTCGCCGCTGTCGATCGCAATGCGCGCGAGTCCGCCGAAACCCATGGAGAAAAAGTTGAGCCACACACTGTCACCGTTGGCGGTGAGTTCACTGCCCATGATGCCCGGCAGATAGACCACCACCGGGCGAGTGTTGGGTGCCACCTTTTCACGCTCACCGCGCAGCCGGGCCGGCGCCGGGGCGAGCTCGAGCAGGGGTTTCCAGTGCGGCAACACGTCCTGTGGACCGGCCTGCAGCCATTCGCGCAATGCCTGCGGCAGCGGCTGACCTTCGTCCAGGGTGGTGTCGCGGAAATAGCTGAAATGGCTGACTTCGGCGCCCCGCACGAAAATGGCCCGCGCTTTGGCGGCGCGGGCCACGCCGCCATACATCGATGCCGTATCCACCACCAGATCGTTGCG
>JALNWS010000083.1 GCA_023230755.1 Azoarcus sp. | reverse complement strand
GCCGCGTGCCTTTTCTTCAGGCGCGCTGTCGATCGACGCATAGTCCTTGGCCTCGCCACCGAACTTCTTCGACAGAATCGTCGTGATTGCCGCCGTCAGCGTGGTCTTGCCATGGTCAACGTGGCCAATCGTGCCAACGTTTACGTGCGGCTTCGTACGCTCAAACTTACCCTTAGCCATTACTAAATCCTCGCTTTAGATCGTTGATTACTTGCGATTGTTGATCACTGCCTCGGCCACGCTCTTGGGCGCTTCCGAGTAGTGCTTGAATTCCATCGAATAGGTCGCACGACCCTGTGACAGCGAGCGCAGCTGAGTCGCGTAGCCGAACATCTCGGCGAGCGGCACTTCAGCCTTGATCTCCTTCACACCACCGATGAGATCTTCCATCCCTTGAACGATGCCACGACGACCCGACAGGTCACCCATGACGTTGCCCATGTAATCTTCAGGCGTCTCGACCACAACAGCCATCATCGGCTCGAGCAGAACGGGGTTCGCCTTGCGCATTGCATCCTTGAAAGCCATCGAAGCGGCCATCTTGAATGCGTTTTCGTTCGAATCGACGTCGTGATAGGAACCGTCAAACAGCGTGACCTTGACGTCAACAACCGGGAAGCCGGCGAGCACACCATTCGGCAGCGTGTCCTGAAGACCCTTATCGACCGCCGGGATGTATTCGCGAGGAACCACACCACCCTTGATCGCATCGATGAACTCGTAGCCCTTGCCGGTTTCGTTCGGCTCGAGCTTGATCCACACGTGACCATACTGACCGCGGCCACCGGACTGCTTGACGAACTTGCCTTCCTGCTCAACGGCCTTGCGGATTGCTTCGCGGTACGCAACTTGCGGCGCACCCACGTTCGCTTCGACGTTGAACTCGCGCTTCATGCGATCAACGATGATCTCGAGATGCAACTCACCCATACCCGAGATGATGGTCTGGCCGGACTCTTCGTCAGTGCGCACGCGGAAGGACGGATCCTCTGCAGCCAGACGACCCAGCGCAATACCCATGCGCTCCTGGTCGCTCTTGGTCTTCGGTTCGACGGCAACGTGAATCACCGGATCCGGGAAGATCATGCGCTCAAGAATGATGGATGCGCTCGGATCGCACAGGGTTTCGCCCGTGGTCACTTCCTTCAGGCCAACACATGCGGCGATGTCGCCAGCAAGCACTTCCTTGATTTCTTCGCGTTCGTTGGCGTGCATCTGCAGGATGCGGCCGATGCGCTCCTTCTTGCCCTTCACCGAGTTCAGCACGGTCTCGCCGGACTTCAGCACGCCGGAGTAAACACGCACAAAGGTCAGCTGACCAACAAACGGGTCGGTCATCAGCTTGAATGCCAGGGCCGAAAACTTTTCCTGATCATCAGCCCTGCGCGACGTTTCCTTCTCGTCGTCGTCAATACCGACAACCGGGGGAATATCAACCGGCGACGGCAGCAGCTCAATGACGGCGTCGAGCATGCGCTGAACACCCTTGTTCTTGAACGCAGTACCGCAGAGCATCGGCTGAATTTCGCACGCCAGAGTACGCTGGCGCAGGCCGGCATTGATCTTCTCCGGGGACAGATCACCGTTTTCGAGATACTCATTCATGAGATCTTCGTTGGCTTCGGCCGCGGCCTCGACCATCTGCTCACGCCATTCTTTGGCAAGCTCGAGGAGCTCCTCAGGAACTTCGCGGTATTCGAACTTCATACCCTGGGACGCTTCGTCCCAGATGATCGCTTTCATGCGAACGAGGTCAACAACACCCGTGAAGGTATCTTCAGCGCCGATAGGAATCACGATCGGCACAGGATTAGCCTTCAGGCGCTGCTTCATCTGCTCGACGACCTTGAAGAAGTTGGCACCGGAGCGGTCCATCTTGTTCACGAAGGCCAGACGAGGAACCTTGTACTTGGTAGCCTGACGCCAAACGGTTTCCGACTGCGGCTGAACACCACCCACGGCGCAATAGACCATGCAAGCACCGTCGAGCACACGCATGGAACGCTCGACTTCAATCGTGAAGTCAACGTGCCCCGGGGTGTCGATGATGTTGAAGCGGTGCTCGGGATAGGACATTTCCATGCCCTTCCAGAAACAGGTCGTCGCAGCGGAGGTAATCGTGATCCCGCGCTCCTGCTCTTGCGCCATCCAGTCCATGGTGGCAGCGCCATCATGCACTTCACCAATCTTGTGATTGACACCGGTGTAGAAAAGGATGCGCTCGGTCGTTGTCGTCTTGCCGGCGTCGATGTGCGCTGAGATACCGATATTGCGGTAGCGCTCAATAGGAGTCTTGCGAGCCACGTTTTACCTGCCTTACGTTATTCGCGCAGCGTGCGCGATGAACCGTTCGTTTCGTTAAAAACAATCGAGCCCTATACAGGGCTCGAAACACCGCCACCAATAAGAATCAGAAGCGGTAGTGTGAGAATGCCTTGTTAGCCTCGGCCATCCTGTGGACTTCCTCGCGCTTCTTCATGGCAGCGCCGCGGCCATCAGCCGCTTCGAGCAGCTCGCCAGCGAGACGCTGAGCCATCGACTTCTCGGCACGCTTGCGGGCCGACTCACGCAGCCAACGCATCGAGAGCGCCATGCGGCGGGAAGGACGAACCTCAACCGGCACCTGGTAGTTTGCACCACCAACGCGACGACTCTTGACCTCGACCACGGGCTTGACGTTGGCAACCGCAGAGGCAAACACCTCCAGCGGATCCTTGCCTGACTTGGTCGAAATGTGATCAAAGGCACCATAGACGATGCGCTCAGCAACGGCCTTCTTGCCGGACTGCATGATCACGTTAATGAACTTGGAAACGTCCTGGGATGCGAATTTCGGATCCGGCAGGATTTCACGTTTTGGTACTTCGCGACGACGCGGCATATCTAACCCTCAGTAATGTTTTGGTAAAGCCAATCAGGCTTTCTTCGGACGCTTCGCGCCGTACTTGGAGCGCGACTGCTTCCGATCCTTGACACCCTGAAGGTCGAGGGAGCCGCGAACGATGTGGTAACGCACACCCGGCAAATCCTTTACCCGGCCGCCGCGAATCAGGACCACGGAGTGCTCCTGAAGGTTGTGGCCTTCACCACCGATGTACGAAATGACTTCAAAACCGTTAGTCAGACGAACCTTGGCCACTTTACGCAGCGCAGAGTTCGGCTTCTTCGGAGTTGTCGTGTAGACGCGCGTACACACGCCACGTTTCTGCGGGCAGGCTTCGAGCGCAGGAACCTTGCTCTTGATGACTTCCAGCTGACGCGGCTTGCGGACAAGCTGATTGATTGTTGGCATAGCTTGAGAATTCCCAAAAAACCGAGGCAGCCCGCCAAGGGCCGCCTCGGGCGGTTTATTCCGGCTGCGACCGACTACGATTGGTCGGTCCACAAAAAGAGGCCGGAGTTTAGTCCGAGACTTGAATAAAAGTCAACTCGCTTGACTATCCTGGTGCACTTCCGCAACAACTTCTTCCGGTGCCCAGGCATGCCCCGAGCCAAGATCCTCTCCGGCCACCTGTGCCTTGCGGCTGCGATGGTAGGCGAGACCGGTACCAGCAGGAATCAGTCGACCGACAATGACGTTTTCCTTAAGGCCGCGCAACTCGTCACGCTTGCCCATGATCGCCGCTTCCGTCAGCACCCGCGTGGTTTCCTGGAAGGAAGCCGCGGAGATGAAGGAGTCGGTCGACAACGAAGCCTTGGTAATACCGAGCAGCACGTTCTCGTATTGAGCCGGAAGCTTTCCTTCTGCTTCCAGACGGTCGTTTTCGTCCAGGACTTCGGAACGTTCAACCTGTTCCTCGCGAATGAAACGGCTGTCGCCCGAATCACTGATCACCACGCGGCGAAGCATCTGACGCACGATCACTTCAATGTGCTTATCGTTGATCTTCACACCCTGAAGGCGATATACGTCCTGAACTTCGTCGATGATGTAGCGAGCCAGTGCGTTGATACCCTGCAGGCGCAGGATGTCATGCGGGTCGGCAGGCCCGTCGACGATGTGTTCGCCCTTGTTCACGACCTGACCGTCGTGGACCATCAGGAGCTTGTCCTTCGGAATCAGGAACTCATGCACCGTACCATCCGGTTCGGTGATCACAAGACGCTGTTTGCCCTTGGTGTCCTTACCGAACGATACCGTACCGGTATATTCGGCGAGCAGACCTGCATCCTTCGGCGAACGGGCTTCGAAGAGTTCAGCAACACGCGGCAGACCGCCGGTAATGTCGCGCGTCTTGGCCGATTCCTGCGGGATCCGTGCAAGCACATCACCCACGAACACCTGCTGGCCATCCTTCACCGTGATCAGAGAACCGACCTGGAAGGTGATGGTCACGGCGTGATCCGTACCAGCGATACGAACTTCTTCACCACTCTCGTCGAGCAGCTTGACCTGCGGACGGACACCCTTTGCCGCGCCTGTCGGCGAACGACGCTTGGAGTCGATGACCACCAGCGTCGACAGACCGGTTACCTCGTCGATCTGTTTGGCAACCGTCGCACCTTCCTCGACGTTCTCGAACTTCACCGTACCGGAGTATTCGGTGACGATCGGGCGGGTGTGTGGGTCCCACGTCGCCAGCTGCGCACCAGCCTTGACGGGGGCACCGTCATCGACCAGCAGCATCGCACCGTACGGCAACTTGTGACGCTCACGCTCGCGACCCATTTCGTCAGCAACCACGACTTCAGCCGAACGCGCAATGACAACCTTTTCGCCCTTGGCGCTGGAAACGTAGCGCATATTGCCAGCAAAGCGGATGGTACCGGTCGACTTGGCCTCGACGCCACTGGCAGACGCTGCCCGCGATGCCGCACCACCGACGTGGAAGGTACGCATGGTGAGCTGGGTACCCGGTTCACCGATCGACTGCGCAGCGATCACGCCGACAGCCTCACCGGCATTGACGCGCATACCGCGGCCGAGGTCGCGGCCGTAGCACTGGGCGCACAGCCCGTAACGCGTCTCGCACGTCAGCGGCGTGCGCACCTTGACCTCGTCGACACCGAGGCTCTCGATCATGTCGACCGCATCCTCGTCGAGCAGGGAGCCCGCCTCGATGACGGTCTCCTGCGTCTCGGGGCTAACGATATCATCGACGCAGACACGACCAAGGATACGGTCGCGCAAGGGCTCGATCACTTCACCGCCCTCGATCAGCGCTTTCATCGAGAAGCCTTCACGCGTTCCGCAATCATCCTCGATGACCACCAGATCCTGGGTAACATCGACCAGACGACGCGTCAGATAGCCCGAGTTCGCAGTCTTCAGCGCCGTATCGGCCAGACCCTTACGAGCGCCGTGCGTGGAGATGAAGTACTGCAGAACGTTCAGGCCTTCACGGAAGTTCGTCGTGATCGGCGTCTCGATAATTGAGCCATCAGGCTTGGCCATCAGGCCGCGCATCCCGGCAAGCTGGCGGATCTGCGCCGCGGAACCCCGTGCGCCCGAGTCGGCCATCATGTAGATCGAGTTGAACGCTTCCTGTTTGACAGTATTCCCGTCGCGGTCGACTACCTCTTCCGACCCAAGCTGCTCCATCATGGCCTTGGCAACCTGGTCACCACAGCGACCCCAGATATCCACGACCTTGTTGTAGCGTTCGCCGTCAGTCACCAGACCGGACGTGTACTGCTGTGCGATTTCCTTGACTTCGCTTTCCGCCGCGCGGATCAGCTCTTCCTTCGCCTTCGGCACCAGCATGTCCTTGACCGCGATCGAGATGCCGGCGCGGGTCGCAAGACGGTAACCGAACTGCATCAACTGATCGGCGAAGATTACGGTCGCACGGAGACCGCAACGACGGAACGATGCGTTGATGAGCTTCGAAATTTCCTTCTTCTTGAGCGGCTTGTCGATCGCGCTGAACGGCAGTCCTGCGGGCAGGATCTCGGACAGGATTGCGCGCCCCGCCGTGGTCTCGTAACGGCTCACACGCTCGATGCGCTCGCCATCCGGACCGAGGTCAGCTTCCTTCAGACGCACCGTGATCCGTGCGTGCAGGGAGATCTGCCCCGATTCGTAGGCGCGCTTCACCTCGCTCACGTCAGCCATGAACATGCCTTCACCAGGAACGTTCACCCCTTCGCGCGAGGCGTAGTACAGCCCGAGAACGATATCCTGCGACGGCACGATGATCGGTTCGCCGTTGGCGGGCGAAAGCACGTTGTTCGAAGCCAGCATCAGGGTGCGGGCTTCCATCTGCGCTTCCAGCGACAGCGGCACGTGGACGGCCATCTGGTCACCGTCGAAGTCGGCGTTGAATGCGACGCAGACCAACGGATGCAGCTGGATGGCCTTGCCTTCGATCAGCACCGGCTCGAAGGCCTGGATACCAAGGCGGTGCAGCGTCGGCGCACGGTTCAGCATCACCGGGTGTTCGCGGATGACATCCTCAAGGATGTCCCACACGACCGGCTCCTGCAGCTCGACCATTTTCTTGGCCTGCTTGATCGTGGTTGCGAGACCGAGCAACTCGAGCTTGTTGAAGATGAAGGGCTTGAACAGCTCAAGCGCCATCAGCTTGGGCAGACCGCACTGGTGCAGCTTGAGCTGCGGACCAACGGTAATGACCGAACGACCGGAGTAGTCAACGCGCTTGCCGAGCAGGTTCTGACGGAAACGACCACCCTTGCCCTTGATCATGTCTGCAAGCGACTTGAGCGGACGCTTGTTGGCGCCCGTCATCGCCTTGCCGCGACGACCGTTATCGAGCAGGGAGTCGACCGACTCCTGCAGCATGCGTTTTTCGTTACGGACGATGATGTCCGGTGCCTTGAGCTCGAGCAGACGCTTCAGACGGTTGTTACGGTTGATGACGCGACGATACAGATCGTTCAGGTCGGAGGTGGCGAAACGGCCACCATCCAGCGGCACCAACGGACGCAGATCGGGCGGCAGGACCGGCAACACTTCGAGGATCATCCACTCGGGCTTGATACCCGAGTGCTGGAAGGCCTCAAGCACCTTGAGGCGCTTGGAGTACTTCTTGACCTTGGCTTCGGAGCCGGTGGTCTCGAGGTCGGAACGCAGCTTCTCGATCTCGAGGCTGACGTCGAGGGTACGCAGCAGTTCGCGAATACCTTCAGCGCCCATCACGGCATCGAAGTCGTCGCCGTACTCTTCGACCTTGGCCAGGTAGTCGTCCTCGGTCAGCAGCTGACCGCGGTTGAGCGGGGTCATACCCGGCTCCACCACCACGAAGGCTTCAAAGTAAAGCACGCGCTCGATGTCGCGCAGGGTCATGTCGAGCACCATGCCGAGACGGCTCGGCAGGCTCTTCAGGAACCAGATGTGTGCAACGACGCTGGCCAGTTCGATATGGCCCATGCGCTCGCGGCGCACTTTCGACAGCGTAACTTCAACGCCGCACTTTTCGCAGATCACGCCACGGTGCTTGAGGCGCTTGTATTTGCCGCACAGACACTCGTAGTCCTTGACCGGTCCGAAAATCTTGGCGCAGAACAGACCGTCACGCTCGGGCTTGAACGTACGGTAGTTGATGGTCTCCGGCTTCTTGACTTCACCGTAGGACCACGACCGGATCTTGTCGGGCGAGGCGAGGCCAATGGTAATGGCTTCGAACTCTTCCTCGTGCGGCAAGGTTTGCTTGAACAGGTCAGCGAGCAGGCTCTTCATATATCACTCCATCCAGGACATGCGGGGTACGCAATGTCTCCGGTTCAACCGCGGTCCAGATCGATGTCGATCGCCAGGGAACGAATTTCCTTCACCAGCACGTTGAAGGACTCCGGCATGCCGGAATCGATCTTGTGCTCGCCCTTGACGATGCTCTCGTACACCTTGGTCCGGCCGGTAACGTCATCCGACTTGACCGTCAGCATTTCCTGCAGGGTGTAAGCGGCACCGTAAGCTTCCAGTGCCCACACTTCCATTTCGCCGAAACGCTGACCACCAAACTGCGCCTTACCTCCCAGCGGCTGCTGGGTCACGAGCGAGTACGGGCCGGTCGAACGCGCATGCATCTTGTCGTCCACCAAGTGGTGCAGCTTCAGAACATGCTTGTAGCCGACCGTCACCTTGCGCTCGAAAGCTTCGCCGGTACGACCGTCATACAGCGTGACCTGACCGCTGATCGGCAGATCTGCCAGCACCAGCATTTTCTCGATCTCGTCCTCATTGGCGCCGTCAAACACCGGAGTCGCGAAGGGCACGCCCTTCACCAGGTTCGATGCGAGATCGACGATCTCCTTGTCGTCGAACTGGTCAAGCTGTTCCTGCTTGCCACTACCGTTATAGATCTCATCGAGGAAACCACGCAGCTCTTTGACCGCAGCGTTCGCGCGCAGCATCTTGTCGATCTTCTGCCCCAGACCCTTCGCAGCCCAGCCGAGGTGAGTCTCAAGAATCTGACCGATGTTCATCCGTGACGGCACACCCAGCGGGTTCAGCACGATGTCGGCAGAGGTGCCGTCCGCCATGTAGGGCATGTCTTCGACCGGAACGATCTTCGACACCACACCCTTGTTGCCGTGACGACCGGCCATCTTGTCACCCGGCTGCAGGCGACGCTTGACGGCCAGATAGACCTTGACCATTTTCTGCACACCCGGGGGCAGTTCGTCGCCCTGGGTCAGCTTGCGCTTCTTGATCTCGAAGGCGGAATCAAAGTCCTTGCGGGTGGTCTCGAGACCTTCCCGAATTGCCTCAAGCTGTGTCGCCAGACCTTCGTCCGCAAGGCGGATGTCGAACCAGTGATAGAACTCGAGCGATTCAAGATACTCGACGGTGACCTCACTGCCCTTCGCGAGCTTCTTCGGACCGCCATTGGCCTTCTGACCAACGATCAAGCGCTGGATACGGGCGAACGCATCGCGTTCCACAATCCGCATCTGGTCGGCAAGATCGGTCTTGAAGCCGCGCAGTTGATCGTCAATGATCGACTGGGCACGCTTGTCGCGTTCAATCCCTTCACGGGTGAACACCTGAACGTCGATCACGGTGCCGACCATGCCCGAGGGCACGCGCAGCGAAGTGTCCTTGACGTCGGATGCCTTCTCGCCAAAGATCGCACGCAGCAGCTTTTCTTCCGGCGTCAGCTGAGTCTCGCCCTTCGGCGTGACCTTGCCCACCAGCACGTCGCCCGCCTCGACTTCAGCACCGATATATACGATGCCGGATTCATCGAGTCGGCCCAGCTGAGCTTCACCCAGGGACGCGATGTCACGGGTGATTTCCTCAGGTCCGAGCTTGGTGTCACGGGCAACGACCGTGAGCTCTTCGACGTGAATCGAGGTAAAGCGGTCGTCCGCAACCACACGCTCCGAGATCAGGATCGAGTCTTCGAAGTTGTAGCCGTTCCACGTCATGAACGCCACCAGCATGTTCTGGCCGAGCGCAAGCTCGCCCAGATCGGTCGAGGCGCCGTCGGCGATCACGTCACCGCGCGAGATGCGATCCCCAACCTTCACCACCGGACGCTGGTTGATGTTGGTGTTCTGGTTGGAACGGGTGTACTTGATCATGTTGTAGATGTCGACACCGACATCACCCGCACGCGCCTCGTCGTCGTTCACACGGACGACGATACGCTGGGCATCAACATAATCGACAAGACCGCCACGCTTGGCCTGGACCGCTGTGCCCGAGTCGACCGCTACGGTGCGCTCGATGCCGGTACCCACCAGCGGCTTCTCAGGGCGCAGGCAAGGTACGGCCTGGCGCTGCATGTTCGCCCCCATCAGTGCGCGGTTCGCGTCATCGTGCTCAAGGAACGGAATCAGCGAGGCGGCCACGGATACGATCTGGCCTGGCGCCACGTCCATGTACTGAACCTGATCCGCAGTCGCGAGGGCGAATTCGCCCTTGTGCCGGCAGGACACGAGGTCACCGACCAGCAGACCGCTTTCGTTGATGTCGGCGTTCGCCTGCGCGATCACGTACTGACCTTCTTCGATTGCCGACAGGTAATCGATCTGATCGGTGACCGTGCTGTTCTCAACCTTGCGGTACGGGGTCTCGAGGAAACCGTGGCGGTTGGTCCGCGCATAGACGGCCAGCGAGTTGATCAGACCAATGTTCGGCCCTTCCGGCGTCTCGATCGGGCACACACGACCATAGTGAGTCGGGTGCACGTCGCGGACTTCAAAGCCGGCGCGTTCACGGGTCAGACCGCCCGGTCCGAGCGCGGAGACACGTCGCTTGTGCGTGATCTCCGACAGCGGATTGGTCTGGTCCATGAACTGCGACAGCTGGCTGGAACCGAAGAACTCCTTGATCGCGGCCGAAATCGGCTTGGCGTTGATCAGATCGTGCGGCATCAGGTTGTCGGACTCGGCCTGGGACAGACGCTCCTTGACGGCGCGCTCGACCCGAACCAGACCTGCACGGAACTGATTCTCGGCCAGTTCGCCAACGGAACGCACCCGACGGTTGCCGAGGTGGTCGATATCATCGATCTCGCCGCGACCGTTGCGAAGCTCGACCAGGATGCCGATGACCGCAAGGATATCCTCGTTCACCAGCACGCCACTGCCGTCCTCACCATGGGGACCGACCGCTTCGTAAAAACGCTTGAGCCACGCGGGCGTGCGCTCGTCGATCTTTTCCGGGTAGGCGCGACGATTGAACTTCATGCGACCGACGGTCGACAGATCGTAGCGTTCGGGCGCGTAGAACAGACCGTTGAACAGCGCCAGCACTGCGTCCTCGGTGGGCGGCTCGCCCGGACGCATCATGCGGTAGATCGCAACCTTCGCAGACCACTGATCGGCCGTTTCGTCGATGCGCAGGGTCGAGGAGATGTAGGCGCCACGATCGAGGTCGTTTACATACAGCGTCTGCAGATCGCGGACGCCAGCGTCGCGCAGCTTCTCGAGCAGCTCTTCGGTGATCTCGTCATTGGCACGCGCCACCAGTTCGCCGGTTTCGGCATCGGCAACGTTCTTCGCAATGATGCGGCCAAGAATGAAGTCGTCAGGCACGGTGATGGTCTTGATGCCGGCCTGGTCAAGTTCACGGATGTGCTTGGCGGTGATGCGCTTGTCACGCGCAACGATCAGTTTGCCGTCCGGCGACACGATGTCGAACCGCGCCACTTCACCACGCAGACGATCGGGGACGAGATCGAAATGAATCGCGTCGGCCGACAGATGGAATGCGTCAAAGTCGTGGAAGGTTTCAAGGATCTCTTCCGGCGTCATGCCGATGGCGCGCAGCAGGATCGTCACCGGCATCTTCCGGCGGCGGTCAACACGGAAGTACAGGTAATCCTTGGGATCGTACTCGAAGTCGAGCCACGAGCCGCGGTAAGGAATGATACGTGCAGAGAACAGCAGCTTGCCGGACGAGTGCGTCTTGCCGCGGTCGTGCTCGAAGAACACACCGGGCGAACGATGCAGCTGCGACACAATGACACGCTCGGTGCCGTTGATCACGAAGGAACCCGTGTCCGTCATGAGCGGAATCTCGCCCATGTAGACTTCCTGTTCCTTAACTTCCTTTATGGTCTCCTTGGGCGCTTCGCGATCCATGATCACGAGACGCACCCGGGCCCGCAAGGGCGAAGCGAAGGTCAGACCACGCTGCTGACATTCCTTCACGTCAAATGCAGGCTCGCCCAGCATGTACTGGACGAACTCAAGGCGGGCGTTGCCGCTGTGGCTTGAAATCGGGAAAATCGAGGTAAAGGCAGCCTGCAGGCCATCGTTAAGCCGTGTCTCGGGCGGGGTATCCGCCTGCAAGAATGCAGCAAACGACTCAATCTGGGTGGCGAGCAGGAAAGGCGCATCGAGCACGGCCGCGCGCTTGGCGAAGCTCTTGCGGATACGCTTTTTCTCAGTGTAGGAATACGCCATGGATGCTCCGGCTAGAGGTCGAACGTCGGGAAGACAGAACACAACGCCCACGTTCTGGACTTGATAGACACGTTTACGCGCAGAAAATTCGGGGACGCTTTGTTCTGTCTTCGTGCTTAGTACAAAGCACGAAAGGGCTGGTGCTCCTCAAGAGCGCCAGCCCTGCTGCGAAAGCGAGACTTACTTGATCTCGACCTTCGCGCCTGCATCTTCCAGTTGCTTCTTCAGCGCGTCGGCGTCAGCCTTAGACACGCCTTCCTTCACAGCCTTCGGAGCGCCATCAACGACGTCCTTGGCTTCTTTCAGGCCGAGGCCGGTAGCAGCGCGCACAACCTTGATGACCTCAACCTTCTTGTCGCCGGTAGCAACGAGGATCACGTCAAATTCGGTCTGTTCTTCAACAGCAGCTGCGGCAGCGCCAGCACCCGGTGCAGCCACGGCCATCGAGGCAGCGGAAACACCAAACTTCTCTTCGAACGCCTTAACCAGGTCGTTCAGGTCCATCACGGTCATCGAGCCAACGGCTTCGAGGATGTCATCTTTGCTGATTGCCATTTAAATCACTCCAAAATCGAAACTTTTCAGAAAACGGTCAGGCGGCCGCTTCTTCCTCGCGCTTCTTGGCGAGGGCGGCGAGCGTGCATGCAAAGCCGGTAACCGGCGCCTGCATGATGCCCAACAGCTTGGCGAGCAACTCTTCGCGGCTCGGAATCGAAGCCAGGGACTGAAGAGCGGTCTTGTCGAGCGTATTGCCCGCGTAGGAACCGGCTTTCAGCACCAGCTTGTCATTCGTCTTGGCGAAGTCGTTGAGTACCTTTGCTGCGGCGACGGGATCTTCCGAGATGCCATAGATCAACGGACCGACCAACTGGTCCGACAATCCGGAAAACGGCGTTTCGGCGATCGCACGACGCACCAGGGTATTCTTCAGCACACGCAGATAAACGCCAGCTTCACGGGCCTTGGAACGCAGCACAGTGAGGTCACCCACTTCCATGCCACGATACTCGGCCACCGCGATAGTCTGGGCGTTGGCTACTTGTGCCGACACCTCTGCCACTACGGCTTTCTTATCATCGAGATTGAGACTCACAGGCCTTTCCTCCTTTCAAGTCAACACGTGAATCGCACAGCGATTCACACCCACGGCGACCTGGATCAGGAGTGCGACTGAAGCATCAGCCAAAATCCTGTTCTGGGTTCACCGTCTGCGCAGGCCGCCCTAGGGCTGATTAGACGCTTGTCGAAACAAGCGCACCTGCGGTCTTTGACGATCCGCCCGGCACCGAGGCGCCGGGACGGCCCAAAGTTAATGACTCCGCAGCTTAGCTTGCGGAGGTAGTCGTTTCGATGCGCACACCGGCACCCATCGTGCTCGACAGTGCCATGCGGCGCAGGTAAATACCCTTGGCCGCGGCAGGACGAGCCTTGATCAGCGCATCGACAAATGCATTGAGGTTCTGCTGCAGTGCGTCAACACCAAAGGACGCACGGCCGATGGTGGCGTGCACCAGACCACCCTTGTCGGTACGGTACTGGACCTGACCAGCCTTGGCGTTCTTCACTGCGGTGGTGACATCCATGGTCACGGTACCGACCTTCGGGTTCGGCATCAGGCCACGGGGGCCGAGGATCTGACCCAGCTGACCAACGACGCGCATGGCGTCCGGCGTGGCAATACACAGGTCGAAGTCGATGTTGCCGCCCTTGACCTGCTCGGCCAGATCGTCGAAACAAACGACGTCAGCACCTGCTGCACGAGCGGCTTCAGCCTTGTCGCCCTGGGCAAACACGGCCACACGAACCGACTTGCCGGTACCGGCGGGCAGAACCACCGAACCACGAACAACCTGGTCCGACTTGCGTGCATCAACACCAAGATTGACGGCCACGTCGATCGACTCGTCAAACTTCGCGGTTGCACATTCCTTGATCAGCGTCAGCGCTTCGGCAACGGGGTAGACCTTGTTACGGTCGACTTTGGCGCGGAGCGCCTGAACTCGCTTCGAAATCTTAGCCATGATTAGAGGCCCTCCACGGTGATGCCCATGCTGCGCGCGGAACCGGCGATCGTACGCACGGCGGCGTCCATGTTTGCAGCGGTAAGGTCAGCCATCTTCGTGGTGGCGATTTCCTCGATCTGCGCACGGGTGACCGAACCGACCTTGTCGGTATTCGGCTTCGGCGAACCCTTCTGGATACCGGCGGCCTTCTTGATCAGGACCGTGGCCGGCGGCGTCTTCATGATGAAGGTGAAGCTCTTGTCGGCAAAGGCGGTGATCACCACAGGAATCGGCAGGCCGGGCTCCATGCCTTGAGTCTTGGCATTGAAGGCCTTGCAGAATTCCATGATGTTCAGACCGCGCTGACCCAGAGCGGGACCGATCGGGGGGCTGGGGTTGGCCTTGCCGGCCGGGACCTGCAGCTTGATGTAACCAATAATCTTCTTTGCCATTGCGGCTTGCTCCTGTGATGAGTGCTAGCGCGCCGACGATGCCGACGCTCCTCGCATTGCCCGCGTGAACGGGCAATGGCGGGCGCATGGCGCCCGCCTTTGAACGCTCAGGTCTTCTCGACCTGGGCGAAATCCAGTTCTACCGGCGTCGAACGACCAAAAATGGTCACCGCCACCCGCAGTTTGCTCTTTTCGTAGTTCACGTCTTCGACAGCGCCATGGAAATCCGTAAATGGACCTTCCTTGACCCGCACGACCTCACCGGTTTCAAACAACACCTTCGGACGCGGCTTCTCGACGCCTTCCTGCATCTGCTGCATGATCTTGTCGACTTCCTTCTCGGTGATAGGAGAAGGCTTGTTTGCCGTACCACCGACAAAACCGGTGACCTTGGGCGTCGACTTGACCAGGTGCCAGGACTCGTCGTTCATTTCCATCTCCACGAGCACGTAGCCCGGGAAGAATTTGCGCTCAGTGATACTCTTCTGACCGCCTTTCATCTCTACCACTTCTTCAACCGGCACCAGAATCTGCCCGAAAGCATCCTGCATTCCGGCGCGGGTGATGCGGTCAACCAGCGCGCGCTGAACGGACTTCTCGAAACCCGAATAAGCGTGCACAACATACCAGCGCTTTGTCATGATTATTTCCAGCCCAGAATCAGGTCGTACAGAACCCACTCCAGACTCTTGTCGGTCAGCCAGAGGAAAAGTGCCATTACGAGAACGAAGGCGAAAACCAGACCAGTCGTCTGTACCGTTTCCTTGCGGCTCGGCCAGACCACCTTTTTCGTTTCGGTAACAGCCTCACGTGCGAACTCGACAAAGCGGCGACCCGCTTCGGAGTACCAGGCAACGACCAGACCGGCGCCCAGACCTGCGAGAACACTCAGCACACGCAGCACCAGAGCCTGTTCTGACAGGAGGTAAAAGCCGACCACGCCGGCCGCAACCAGTGCCAGGGCCAGCGCGAACTTCAACTTATCGGCCATCGAGGTAATGACTTCCGGAAAAATTATGGCAGGGGCAGAGGGAATCGAACCCCCAACCTTCGGTTTTGGAGACCGACGCTCTGCCAGTTGAGCTATACCCCTGCAGCAGAGACTACAAAGCGCATCCTTTCGGACGCGCTCCTGATCGATCAATCGCCTGAGCGATTACTCGATGATCTTGGCGACGACACCGGCGCCAACAGTACGGCCGCCTTCGCGAATCGCGAAGCGCAAACCTTCTTCCATGGCGATCGGGGCGATCAGCTTGACGGTGATCGACACATTGTCGCCCGGCATGACCATCTCGGTACCTTCCGGCAGCGTGATCGAACCGGTCACATCCGTCGTACGGAAGTAGAACTGCGGACGGTAGTTAGCGAAGAACGGGGTGTGACGACCGCCCTCTTCCTTCGACAGAACATACACTTCACCCGTGAAGTGGGTGTGCGGCTTGATCGAACCCGGCTTGCACAGCACCTGGCCGCGTTCGACATCTTCACGCTTGGTGCCGCGCAGCAGCACGCCAACGTTGTCGCCCGCCTGACCTTGGTCAAGCAGCTTGCGGAACATTTCAACACCGGTGCAGGTGGTCTTGACCGTGGGCTTGATACCCACGATTTCGATTTCTTCACCAACCTTGACCACGCCACGTTCAACACGACCCGTCACCACGGTACCGCGACCGGAGATCGAGAACACGTCTTCGATCGGCAGCAGGAAGGGCTTGTCGATGGCACGCTCAGGCGTCGGGATGTAGCTGTCAAGCGCAGCAGCCAGCTCAAGAATGGCCGGTTCGCCGATCGGCGACTGATCACCCTCGAGCGCCTTCAGCGCCGAGCCCTTGATGATGGGCACGTCATCGCCCGGGAAGTCGTACTTCGACAACAGTTCGCGAACTTCCATCTCGACGAGCTCAAGCAGCTCTTCGTCGTCGACCATGTCGCACTTGTTCAGAAACACGATGATGTACGGAACACCAACCTGACGCGCCAGCAGGATGTGCTCGCGAGTCTGGGGCATCGGGCCGTCAGCGGCCGAACACACCAGGATCGCGCCGTCCATCTGCGCAGCACCGGTAATCATGTTCTTCACGTAGTCAGCGTGACCCGGGCAGTCAACGTGAGCGTAGTGACGATTCTCGGTTTCGTACTCGACGTGCGCGGTGTTGATCGTGATGCCGCGTGCCTTTTCTTCAGGCGCGCTGTCGATCGACGCATAGTCCTTGGCCTCGCCACCGAACTTCTTCGACAGAATCGTCGTGATTGCCGCCGTCAGCGTGGTCTTGCCATGGTCAACGTG
>JALNWS010000082.1 GCA_023230755.1 Azoarcus sp. | reverse complement strand
CTCAGGATCAGGCTGGTGGCGGAAAGGTAGCGGCGCAAGCGTGCATCGAAGCGCAGTTCGAGAAGCTCGGGCACCGTCGTGATGCGGCGGCCGATCAGTACCGGCGCGACAAAGACCGCGGTAAAGACGAGGACCAGTGCCGCCATCCATTCGTAATTCGCAACGGAAATGCCGGTTGCCCATGCGGCACCTGGCAGGCCAATGAGCGTTGTCGAGGAAATATTCGATGCGAACAGGGAAAGACCGATGACGCCTGCCCCCAGGGTGCGTCCCGCAAGAAACAGTTCATCTGCGTCGGGGTTTTTGCGCGTGACGCGCACGCAAACCGCGACGACTACCAGGAGGTAGACCGCCACGATCACGTAATCAGCCGTATGAAGGACGTTCATCCGCGAGTTCCGTTGTCGTGGTCGTTAAGGGCGACAAGCGCCCTCTATTAGGAAACCATGAACGCGGGCGGACGTGCAAGCCGGTGCGGGTGATGCCAGAAGGGTATGGCAGGAAAGGCAGGAAACCACGGCCAGTGATGGAGGTTGTGTCGCCTGCCTGGTTTCAACAGTTCCACCGCGGGGGGCTGATCGCGCTCCGTCACTGGCTGCACGGGATCAAGGCTGGCCGACCACGACCTCGCTGATCTGGAGGAGCGGCGTCAGGTCAGTGTAATTCGGGATGTCGGCCATGATCCGTTCCGCGTGTGGCCCAAATCCGGCCTGAAAGGATTCGACTGAATCACAGAAGAGGTGGCACATCCCGGTGTAGGTCGCGGGTTCGTCGGGCGAGCCGCCGGTCAGGCCCCTGTCGATGGTGTAGAACCTGCACGCCTCGCCCATGAGGGACTTCACCAGCGGCAGGTGTTTGTCGCGATAGTAGTCATGGTCGAAACGGGCGCCAGGTGTGTTCGGATACATCACGCTTACCTTGATCATGTTCTTGTCTCTGTCCAGTTGAGCCGGGGGCGGGGAACTGATCGTGTACGATTCAGGCCATTGCGTCCATGCGCGGGGACATCGCCCGTGAGCGCGCCCGGCGGATATTGGCTGAAGATGATGCATTTCATTCTCGTGAGCGCCTGCCTGCTCGGCGAAGCGGTCCGCTACAACGGCGGTGACAACCGTTGCGACCACGCGCTGCTCAAGCGCTGGCTTGATGAGGGGCGTGTGGTGCCGGTATGTCCGGAGGTCGCCGGTGGTCTGCCAACGCCACGCCCGCCCGCCGAGATTACACGCGGAGGAGGGGGCCGGGCCGTGCTCGACGGCGAGGCGCGTGTGCTTGCGATCAATGGCCGGGACGTGACGGAGGCATTTATCGGTGGCGCGGAGCACGCCTTGCTGCAGGTGCGGGAGATGGGCATACGCATCGCCGTGCTGAAAGAGGGCAGTCCGTCCTGTGGTTCCGGCGCGATCTACGATGGGGGCTTCTCCGGCACAAAGGTGTCGGGTGTCGGGGTCACGACCGCACGCCTGCAGCAGGCGGGTGTTCGCGTTTTCAGCGAGCATCAGCTTGAGGATGCAGCGCGCATGCTCGTGCGACTCGAGAATGCGTGCGGAGGTGGGTTGGCGTCGGAAGCTTAGTACGTCTGCGGTCCAGGGTGCGGGTCGCGTGAGATAATTGCGGTGGAACGATCTGTTCCAGGGGGCCGTTCCTTCGGCGCCCGAGTCGAAGCGTCAGGCTTCTGCGGAAATGTGGACGACCTCATTTCCTTTTCGTGTGATGGGGACGACCCCGATACATGGCAGGTTTTCGTGATGACGTGGTTGATTCTGATTCTGGCGGGAGTGCTCGAGATTGGCTGGGCGATTGGCCTCAGGTACACCGAGGGTTTCACGCGCTTGTGGCCGACAGTGGGGACGCTGGTCGCCATGACCCTCAGCCTGGGGATGCTTGGCGTTGCGATGAAGACCTTGCCCATCGGTACGGCTTACGCTGTCTGGGTGGGCATCGGTGCGGTGGGGACGGCGCTCTTCGGTATCGTCCTGTTTGGCGAGTCTGCCAATGCCGGGAGGCTGCTTAGCCTGGCGCTGATCATCGCCGGAGTCATCGGCTTGAAGCTGGCCACGCCGGCCTGAAGGTCGCGTATGGCTGTGCTGCCTTCAGGGGCGCATGGCCTTGCATCGCAATGTCGCGGCGCGGAGAGCAGGTGCCGGGGTTCAGCACCTGCAATCTGTCGTGGGTCTGGTGTCCACTGTGCCGGCGCGCGTCGCAATGTTGCGCAGGATACGCACCAGTTGTCCCGGGCCTGCGGCGAGCGCAGCGAACAGACGGCTCATAAAGTCGTTGATCGCTTTGCGGCGGAGCAATTCTGCCTCGGTGCGCGCCTGCTCGTAGATGTAGACGTGATGTTTTGCATCCAGGTCCGGCCACAGCATTTCAATCGTGTCGTCAGTGTGGTTCATCGAAAGCACCTCCTTGTGGGATGAGTTGCACTTTATGGTGTTAACGAAGGCACGGAAACCCGGGAATTTGCAGATTGGTGTTGCAGTTTCTGCAACACTGACTGCGCTGATGCATACTGCGCATCATGCAACTTGACCTGAGTGATGCAGCCCTCTTTGTTCGTGTCGTCGAGCTTGGCACGCTGTCAGCGGCTGCGCGCGAACGTAACGAGTCGGTCAGCCAGGTGTCGCGCGCGATCGCCCGCATGGAGTCGGCCCTGTCCTTGCGCTTGCTACGGCGCAGCACCCACGGCCTGTCCCTGACGGACGAAGGCGATATCTTTCTTGCCCACGCCCGGCGCATGCTGGACATCGCAAGTGAAATGGAAAGCGAACTGAGCGGCAAGCTGGCCGGGCCGAGCGGCCTGGTCAGGATCAACGTGAGTCCCATTCTTGCCCAGATGGCCATCGTGCCCAGTCTGCCGGGGCTGTACGAACGCCACCCCGGTCTGCAGGTCGAAATCATGACCGACGACCGGGTGTCGGACCTCGTACGCGACGGCGTCGACATCGCCATGCGTGCGGGTGTGGACAATGCCGAAAGTCTCGTCGTGCGGCAGATTGGTGAACTCGGTCGCAATCTCTATGCAGCGCCGGCCTATCTGGAGAAGTTCGGCGTCCCGTGCGTTCCGGCGGACCTGACAGCGCATCGTCTGATCGCCAACAGCGCGAGCCAGTCACTGAACCGGTGGCCGTTCAGGAAATCATCGCTGCTGCCATCCGATTGGCCCGGCACTGGGGCCGCGTGGCAAGCCAGTAAAACGGACAAGCGGGCCGCACGGCACAGCGAGTTCGATACCTTGCTGGTGAAGGGGCACACGCGGGCGGACAGCACGTCCATCGTGCTATCGCTGGCGCTGCAGGGGATCGGCATCGCCCACCTTAACGAGCTGCTGGTTTCGCCGCTGGTGCGGGCTGGGCAGCTTACTCAGGTGCTTGCCGAATACACCGAGCAGGAGCGCATTCCGTTCTACGCCGTCATGCTCCAGGAACGTCACCGGCTGCCCAAGGTGCGCGCATGCATGGATTACTGGCAGGAATGGTTTGCCGCGATGCGCTCGCAGGAGGATGGTGAGCGGTCATGGATGGGGACAGGCGTGCATCGATAGTTTCCGGCTACCGGGTATATAGGCAAATCCTTATGGTCCATGCGTGTCGCGGCCGTCGGCATTGATGTAACCTGATTGCTTACCTGAAAGGAGCCCGAGCATGAGCAGCGTCGAGATCACCACCGACAACTTCAACGACACCATCGCCAACAACGAGATCGTGTTCCTTGATTTCTGGGCTGAATGGTGCGGTCCGTGTCGTGGGTTTGCGCCTGTGTATGAAACTGCGGCGGCGGCGAATCCGGACATCGTGTTCGGTAAGGTCGACACTGAAGCGCAGCAGGAACTGGCGGCGACCTTCCAGATTCGCTCGATTCCGACCATCGCCGTGATTCGCGACAACATCATGGTGTTTCGCGAATCTGGCGCGCTGCCTGCTGCAGGTCTGCAGCAGGTCATCGAAGGTGTGCGCACGCTCGATATGGACAAGGTCCGGGCCGAAATCGCGGCCCAGCAGGAAGCCGGCGCACAGCCCGGCTGACTGCTTGTGCTGACAGGCGCCGGACGGCTGGTGCCTGTCAGCACATTCAGAGTACGGCTTCGAACAACTCCAGTTGCGGCGGGCCCATGTAGATTTCGCGCGGGCTCTTGCCCGCGTTGGCATGCGCCTTGGCGAAAGCATCGGACTGCGTCCAGTCCGCAAACGCCTGCTCGCTGGCCCACTCGGTGTGGGAGGCGAACAAGGTGTATTCGTCAGTTTGCGGGCCGCGCATCAGATTGAAGCGCACGAAACCGGGGACTTCATCCAGATAGCTCTCGCGCTGGCGCCAGTGCTCGACGAAGGTCTCTTCATGGCCGCGCTTGATCCTGAAGCGGTTCATGGCAATGAACATGGTGCTCTCCGGTCGTGAATGCGTACGGGATTTATTCGAACAGTGCGCCGACGCTCTCGCCGCTGTGAATGCGTTCGATGGCTGAGGCGAACAGCGGGGCCACGGTCAGCACGGTGAGCTTGTCGAACTGCTTTTCGGGCGCGACATAGACCGTATTGGTGACCACGATGGAGTCGATCGCGGCTTCGCGCAGGCGCTCGATCGCGGGGCCGCAGAGCACGCCATGGACAGCACCGGCGTGGATGCTGCGCGCACCGGCCGTGCGCAGGGTGTTGATGGTCGCGATCAGTGTGCCGCCGGTCGAGATTTCGTCCTCGAAGATCACCGCATCGCGGTCGCGTACATGACCCACCACTTCACCTTGCTTGACGTCGGTGTCGCTGACGCGGCGCTTGTCGATGATGGCCATCGGAATGCCGAGCCGCTCGGAAAAGCGTCCCGCGCGCTTGGCGCCGCCGGCGTCGGTCGCCACTGCCACCATGTTGGCCAGATCGTAGTTCTGGCGGAAGTGGTCGGCGATGGTGGGAATGGCGGTGAGGTGGTCCACCGGGACGTTGAAGAAGCCGTGCACCTGATCGGCGTGCAGATCCATGGTCAGCACGCGGTTTGCGCCCGCGGTGACCAGCATGTCGGCAATCAGCCGGCCAGTGATCGAGATGCGCGGCTTGTCCTTCTTGTCGGAGCGCGCATACGAGTAGTAGGGGATGATCGCGGTGATACGCTGAGCCGAGGCGCTGCGCAAAGCGTCGATGGTGATCATCATTTCCATGATGTGGTCGCTCACCGGTTCGGTGAAGGACTGCACCACAAAGACGTCGCGTTCGCGGACGTTCTCCTGGATCTGCACATGCAGGTTGTCATTGGAGAAGCGCGAAATCTTGAGCTGGCTGGGGCGCACGCCAAGGCGGCTGCAGATCTCGCTGGCAAGGCCGTCGTTGGAGTTGCAGGCGAAGATCTTGAGGGCGTGTTTCATCGCGAGGGCTCCGGAAAGGTGGGGTCAGGGGTAGAGGAGGAAAGGGCTTCGGGTTTCGCGCCATGCTGCCTCGTCGGCAGTCGCAAGGGCGTCGAGATCGCAGGCGCGTGCGGCGGGGTCGTCCACCCATTCACGCAGCGCCGGGCTGCCATTGATCAGGTCGATGGCGAGGCGGTCGTGCTCATATTCGTAGGCAAAGTCGCGCCATAGCGGGTAGCCGGGCTGGAGTCGGCGCAAGGCCTTGAAGGCGAGAGCCTGTATGCGCCATGGCCGGAAGGCGGTGTGATCGTAATGCGCGGGGTCTTCGACATGGATCTGCACGCCGGTGCACAGCTTGCCGGCATGCTTGTGGAAGGTGGGCTCGAACCAGCACTCGCGCAGCACGCACCCGGCCAGCCACTCGGGGGCGAAGCTGCGCATCTCGGCGATGAGCGCCCGGGCATCAATGTCCGGGGCGCCGAAGAGCTCGAGCGGACGCGTGGTGCCGCGACCTTCGGACAGCGTCGTGCCTTCGAGCATCACCGTGCCGGCGTAGGCGCGCGCCATCGACAGGTTGGGGGCGTTGGGGCTGGGGTTGATCCAGCTGCGCTCGCCAAGCGGCCAGCCGTAGCCGGGTGCTGACGCCGGCTGCCAGCCCTGCATGGTGATGACTTCGCATTCCACATCGAGGCCGAGCGTGGCGATGAACCAGCGTGCCATCTCGCCCATGGTGAGGCCGTGCCGCATCGGCATCGGCCCGGCGCCGACGAAGCTCTCCCAGCCTTCACGCAGCAGCGTGCCTTCCACCGGGCGCCCGGCAGGGTTGGGGCGGTCGAGCACCCACACGGCCTTGCCGTGGCGGGCGGCTTCTTCGAGTACGTAGCGCAGCGTGGTGATGAAGGTGTAGATGCGGCAGCCGAGATCCTGCAGGTCGACCAGCAGCACATCAAAGCGGTCCATCATCGCCGCCGTGGGCCGGCGCACTTCGCCGTAGAGACTGAACACCGGGATGCGATGTACCGGGTCGATGAAGTCCGGCGATTCGACCATGTTGTCCTGCTTGTCGCCGCGCAGACCGTGCTGCGGACCGAAGGCGGCGGTGATGTTGAGGTCGGGCAGCGCCCCGAGGGCATCGAGCGAATGGGTGAGGTCACGGGTGACCGAGGCCGGGTGTGCGAGCAGTGCGACGCGACGACCGGCCAGGGGGCGGCGCAGACCGGCATCTTCGAGGAGGCGGTCCAGGCCGAATTTCACCGCGCTCATGCGGCCTCCGGCGCCGCCATGTTCAGCGTCAGGACGAATCCGTCGCGGTCGTGAAAGTCGGGTTTGGCTGCGGGGTGCTTGAGTGCCCAGTATTCGAGTTCGCCGGTGTCGAGCTCGATGACTGCGGCAAGCGCGATGCGCAGATCGGTGCCACTGGTAATCGTGGGCAGGCTGGCGGCCGGCAGTTCGGCCTCGAGCGTGAGGCCGTCTGCTCGTGCCGTGTATTGGATACGGGGTGCGGCGGGCGGGCTGAAGGCATCGTCGCGTTCGCGGTATGCAGTGAACGCGTAGTTCGCCCACTGCCGCGATGGCGACAGGTTGAATTCGCGGTAGGCGTCGTCACCGGGTGCGGCAACGAAAACCTCGAAGCAGGTGTGTTGCCAGAGGTCGTCTGCCGGGCCGCTTTCGGTCGGCACGGGGATGCGCACCCGAGCGGGGTCGGCGTCGAGCTCGAACACGAAGCGCGCACCGCCGTCGGGCAATGCATGCATGGTGGCAAGCAGCGCGCGGACTGGCGGCACAGTGTTGTCGTCGGCGTTGGAAGCGGTGGCGGGCGTGCCGGGGAAGGGGCGCAGGCCGACGGTGATTGTCGGGATGCGGGCAGGACTGCTTGATTTGCTGGTCACAAGGGCGTCTGGTGCGGGCGGGTGAGGTTGCCATTCACGCGTTTAAGCGTCGAAGGCGTAATGGTATCCCGTTCGCGGACTGCCCGCGCCCTCAATGCGTGCTTGAGTTGGCGTGCGGCTGGCTTCAAACTCGGCGTCCATGCGCCCCAAACCGATCGCGATCATCGTTCTCGCCCAGTTGTTCGGCACCTCATTGTGGTTTTCCGCCAACAGCGCGGGTGACGATCTGATGCGTGCCTGGGGGCTGAGCAGCGCGGATATCGGTCACCTGACCAATGCCGTCCAGCTCGGCTTCATCATCGGCACCCTGAGCTTCGCGCTCACCGGCTTTGCCGACCGCTTTCCCGCCAGCCGGATTTTCGCCGCCTGTGCACTGATCGGTGCGCTCGCCAATGCCGGTTTTGCCATGTATGCCGAGGGCTTGGGCAGTGGCCTGGCCCTGCGTTTCGTCGTCGGCCTGGCCCTGGCTGGCGTCTACCCACTGGGCATGAAGCTGGTGGTGAGCTGGGTGCCGCAGCAGGCCGGGGCGGCGCTGGCCTGGCTGGTCGGCATGCTCACGCTGGGAACATCGCTTCCGCACGGCGTGCGCATGCTTGACGCCGGCCTGGCGTGGCAGTCCACGATCCTGGTGTCGTCGGTGCTGGCGGTTGTGGCTGCTGGACTCATTCTGCGGCTGGGCGATGGTCCTCACCTGGTGCGCCGCAGCGGCATGCCCGCGCTGCATCTCGGCGAAGTGCTGATGGCGCTGCGCGAACCGGCATTTCGCGCGTCGGCGCTGGGCTACTTCGGGCATCAGTGGGAGCTTTACGCTTTCTGGACGCTCGTGCCGCTGATGCTGGCGGCACTGCCTGCCACTGCGGGATGGACGCCTTCTGCGATCTCGGCCGCCTCCTTCGCCGTGATTGGTGTTGGTGCGCTGGGTTGCGTATTTGGCGGCTTCCTGAGCCGTCGGGTGGGGAGTGCGCGGGTGGCTGCGGCCGCGCTGGCGCTGTCGGCCGCGTGCTGCGCAATCTATCCGTTCGCGGTCAACGCGTCGCCGCTGTTGCTGGCGGCGCTGATGCTGCTGTGGGGGGCGAGTGTGGTGGCCGATTCGCCGCATTTTTCCGCATTGTCTGCGCGTGCGTGTCCGCAGACGATTGTCGGCAGCGCACTGGCCTTGCAGAACGCCATCGGTTTCGCGGTGACCATGGTGTCGATCGATCTCGGCACCCGGTTGTGGCCTGCGTGGGGTGAGCATGTGGCATGGCTGCTGCTGCCAGGACCGGTGCTCGGCCTGCTGGCGCTGCGGCCCTTGTGGCGCACCCCGCCGGCCGCGAGCTGAGCGGGGCCGGCGGGGTGGCGGATATCAGCCCACGGTGTGGGCGTGAACGTCCATCTGCGGGTAGGGAATGGAGATGCCGTTCTCGTCGAAGGCGATCTTTATCTTTTCCTTGAGCTCGCACATCGTGGCGAAGTAGTCCGACGTATTGACCCAGGGCCGGACATGCAGGTCCACGCTGCTGGCACCCAGTTCGGCTACACCGATGAAGGGCGCCGGTTCGGCGAGCAGGCGCGTGTCTGCTGCAAGCACGCCTTCGATCACGCTGCGTGCCTTGCGGATGTCGTCGCCGTAGCCGATGCCGAACACCAGATCGATGCGGCGTGTTCCGCGTGCCGAGTAGTTGGTGATGACGTCGGCGTAAATTGCGCCGTTGGGGACGATGATCTCGCGGTTGTCGGGTGTGCGGAAGATCGAGCTGAAAATGCTGATCTTCTCCACCACGCCCTGGGTGCCGGCCGCTTCGACGAAGTCGCCCGCCTTGAACGGGCGGAACACGATCAGCATCACACCGGCGGCGAAGTTCTTCAGCGAGTCCTGCAGGGCCAGACCGATGGCGAGGCCAGCGGCGCCGATGAGCGCGATCAGCGAGGTGGTGTCCACCCCGAGGCGGTCGAGCGCGGCGACAACGACGACCAGCAGCAATGCGCCGTTGAGAATCGAGCTGACGAAGTTGACCAGAATCTCGTCCAGCCCGGCGCGCCCGAGCAGGCGGCGCGCCAGGGAAACGATGCCGTGCGCGATCCACCGACCAACGATGAAAATACCAAGCGCAAGCGCAATGTTGATGCCCCAGGGCAGGGCGTATTGGCTCATCCAGTCCAGCGATGCAAGGTTTTGAAGCATGAGGTCTCCTGTAAAGGGCTGGCCTGTGATCAGGCGGTGGCCGGTTCTGAATCGTCGGCCAGGACGGAGTCCGTGTCGAGTGGTTGAGTCGTCTGCTGTGCGACAACGGCGTCGAGGAAGTCCTGCCCCCAGCGCTGGATGTCATTGTGCTGGACGATATCAAAGAGCTCGCGCAGCCGTGATTCTGCTTCGGCGCGGTTCATTGCGATGCCAAAGTAGAGCTTGCCGATGAGGTCGTGGATGTCATGCGGATTGGTCAGCACTGCGCCGTGCAGTTCGGCCGCCGCGCCCGCGAACTCCGACAGCACCAGGACGCCGTGACCCCCGGTCATCCCCTGGGCTGCGACATACTCCTTGGCGACGAGGTTGAGGCCGTCGCGCAGGGGCGTGATCCACATGACGTCGGCCATCGCGTACCAGCTCACCACCTCTTCAAACGGCAGCGGGCGGAAGAAGAACTGCACCGGCGTCCAGCCAACGCGCGCGAAGCGGCCATTGACTTTGCCCACGGCCTGTTCGATGCGCGTCTGCAGTTCGTCGTAAACCGTCATCTCCTTGGCTGCCGGTACGCATACCGCGAGCAGCGAGACCTTGTCATGGAGTTCGGGATGCTCTTCGAGCAGGCGTTCAAACGCCACCAGCTTTTCCAGTGTGCCCTTGGTGTAGTCGAGCCGCTCCACCGACAGGATCACGCGGGTGCCGGCAAGGTCACGACGCAGGGCCGCCATGCTCGCAGCGGCACCGGGTGCGTCGAGTGCGGCCTTCACACGGCCGAGGTCGAGCCCCACCGGGTGGGCGCCAAGGCCGATGCGCCGGCCATGCACTTCGATCTGGGTGGTGACTTCATCGAGCCCGACCGCGCAGCCATAGGTCAGGTAACGCGGCGCGCAGGCCTTCATCTCGAGCACCTTGAGCGGCGCTACGCCACGTGCCACGTCGACGAAGTTCTCGACCTGACGAGGGATGTGGAAGCCGATGTAGTCGCACTGCAGCAGGCTGCCGATGATTTCCCTGCGCCACGGCAATACGTTGAAGACGTCGGCCGAAGGGAAATAGGTGTGATGGAAGAAGGCGATCCGCAGGTCGGGGCGCAGCTCGCGCAGGTAGGCTGGCACCATCCACAGGTTGTAGTCGTGAATCCAGACCACAGCGCCCTCGGCTGCTTCGGCCGCCGTGCGCTCGGCGAACAGGCGGTTGACCTTCATGAACACGATCCAGTCTTCCTCGCGGAAGATGGCGCGTTCCCAGAAGGTATGCAGCGTCGGCCAGAAGGCTTCCTTGGAGAAGCGCTTGTAGAAAGTATCGACTTCGTCCTTGGTCAGCGCCACACGCGCCGCGAGCAGGTCTGGATAGCGTTCGCGGTCGACTTCGGTATGGGTCTCGAAAGGGATGCCTTTCTTGCGGTCATGAACCGACCACGCCACCCACGAGCCCTTGCGTCCATTGAAGAAGGACAGCAGGGTCGGGATGATGCCGTTGGGCGAGGTCGGGCGGCGGCGGATGGCCTTGCCGTTCTCGAACACTTCCTCGTAGGGCAGGCGGTGATAGACCATGACCAGATCGGCCTTGCCGGGGGCGTCCATCGCCTGCACTTCGGCATCGATGCCGCCTGCGCCGAGGAAGCCGAAATGGGCCATGGCTTCGAGGATGCCGCCACAGCCGGTGTGGTTGGCGTGCATCACCCGGGCGCGGTCGCGCGTGGCATCAAGCAGGGCTGGTTCGGACTCCCCGACGCACACGCCGATGAAGCCCGCCTCATACATCGACAGGTCGTTCAGGGTGTCACCGGCGACGAGGACGTCGTCGCGGTCGATGCCGAGGTGTTGCACAAGCGACAGCAGCGTGCTGCCCTTGTTGACGCCCCGCGGCAGGATGTCGAGGTAGCGATCGGCCGAATACAGCACCTGGCAGCCGAGTTGGGCGGCGATGCGCTGGATGTCGGTTGTAATCGCCTTGCTGTCACAGAAGTATGAGCAGCGCCGTTGTTGCGGGACTTCCTGGCGCTCGAGCCCGTCGAAGTGCGCCATGGCTTCGGCAACCGCGCGTTCGCCCGGCCAGCGCGAATCGATGTCGGATTGCAGCGGCTGCACCGGCTGGCGGGTGTGGCCATCGACGATGGTGCCGCCGACGTCGCAGATGATGTAGTCCGGCACCGGGATGGTGGGGTCGGACAGGATGGGGAGGACGACTTCCAGGCCGCGTCCGGTGACAAAGGCGAGCTTGATCTCCGGGTGGGCCGCTATCAGTTGGTACAGGCGCTGACGGTTCTCGGGATGGCCTGCGAGAAAAGTGCCATCGAGATCGGTTGCGAGCAGCATGTGCGGTTCTCCTTTTGGGTGAACGCCGACACGGGTGCCGACTTGTTGGTCTGATTTATGCAGATTGTGAGGTTTCGTTTGTGACCGGCGCAACCGCTTCCGGTGCGTCGGCCGGGGTCATCATTTCCAGGACGGTAGGCGAGGTGCGCATCATTGGCATGAAGTGCGCCGCCTCTTCCACGATGATGTCCTTGCCGTGACGCGCGTGCCACCAGGCGAACAGCGCGAGCGGGGCGAGCATCAGGGCGAAGTGCAGTGGAAGGGCCACAGGTCCGATCCAGCCCATCAATACGCCGGCCAGCGTGGGGCCGGTTGCCGCGCCGGCCCCGTGCAGCAGGAGCAAGGCGGCATTGCCCGAGAGGATGTCGTCGTGCGAGAGGTGATCGATGAGGTGGGCAACCACGATCGGGTAAATCGAGAAAGAGGCCGCACCGAACAGGAAGCCGCCAATCAGCACCATTTCGCCAAACTGTCCCAGTGCGGCCCAGACTACGGCGGCGGTAGTGGCCGCGGCCGCAACGAGGGCAAGCGCAATGCGGCGGTCGCCGCGGTCCGAGAAGTGGCCGATTGGCCACTGGAGCAGCGCACCGCCGAGAATGGATACGGTGATCAGCAGGGCAACGCCGGACGCATCGAGCCCGATACGGCCGCCGTACACCGCGCTCATGCCCCAGAATGCACCCATGGCCAGTCCCGACTGCACTGCGCCGGCAAAGGCGACCGGCGCGGCCTTCCACAGCCGGCCGAGGCCGAGTCGCGGCGACCGGTTCAGGGTCGGCGGCGACAGACGGGTGGCGGTGACCGGCATCAACGAGAGCACGACGAATATCGACGCGATGGCGAACAGCCCGAACTCGGCGGGGGAGCCTAGGCGCAGCAGTTGTTGCGCCGCAGCGAGCGCGCCGAGGTTGACCGCCATGTAGACGGAAAAAATCTGCCCGCGTCGTTCCGCCGGCGACTGGCTGTTGAGCCAGCTTTCGATCACCATGTACAGGCCGACCAGCGTGATGGCGGTGATAACGCGCAGCAGCATCCACACCGGTGCGGATACCAGCAGCGCATGCAGCAGTACGCACACGGCGGTGGCCGCAGAGAAGAAGGCAAAGGCACGGATATGGCCCAGCTGACGGATGACTGGCGGCGCGGCGAAGGTGCCGGCAAAAAAGCCGACGAAGTAGGCCGAGCCAATCAGGCCCAGGGTGGCATCCGTAAAGCCCTCCAGGCTGCCACGCAGTGCAATGACGGTATTGAGAAGGCCGGTGCCGAGCAACAGCAGCGCGGTACCGGCAAGCAGTGAGCCAATCGGTAACAGGTGTGGGAGCATCGCGGCAGGCAGTCGCGATGCCTGTCCATGCTTCGAAGCGGAGAGGAGCGCGACTGCGCAAATATAATTTGAACAAATATTGTACTGCACAATGCGACTTGACCCAAATCAAGGCCTCGTGCCGTGGTGCGCGCTTACGCCTGATTACGGTCAACATGCTTGCATTGCGTTAGCCTTGATCAAAGCCTGTCTGATCATGAATTTTCGCGTCTGTTCGGGCCTGGGCGGTGGAGAACTCTCCTTTGAGCAAGCATAGCCCGAATATATGAAGGTGGAGCGTGAATATGATGAAGCATTGCAATGACACGAAGGTGTGGATGCGCTCGATGCGCACAGTAGCGGGCGTTGTCATGACGCTGAGCGCTGGATGCGTGTTTGCGGCGTCCGCTGCGGCCAGCACCAGTGAAGAGGTGGGGCATGCCGTTGGATCGACCTTGCGTGAGGTGGGGCAGGATGCAAGCGAAGTCGGGCGCGAAATAGGTCACGGCGCCGTCGAGCTTGGTCGGGGCGTGGGCGCCGCAGCGAAAGATGCGGTCAGCACCGTCGGCAAGGGCGCGCGCGAGGCAGGCCATGCCGCACGTGACGGGACCAAGGCATTGGTGCGGGGCATCAAAGGCGAGCCGGCGGCCGATCCCGACAAATAGGCGTGCGTCCAGGTCATGGACACTACGACTGATGTGAATACCGTCTCCCGTCCGGGCGATCAAGGCGCTAAACTCCCCGCCTTTGACTTGCCGGACAGCATCATGGCCGTAAAACGGATCCTAACCGGAATCACCACTTCCGGAACGCCACATCTGGGCAACTACGCGGGCGCGATTCGTCCGGCGATCGAGGCCAGCCGCCAGCCCGGCTCCGAGAGCTTCTATTTTCTGGCCGACTATCATTCGCTGATCAAGACCTCCGATCCCGAGCGCGTGCAGCGGTCCACGCTCGAGATCGCAGCCACCTGGCTTGCTGCGGGGCTCGATACTGAACGTGTGTGGTTCTACCGCCAGTCGGACATCCCGGAAATTCCCGAACTGACCTGGCTGCTGACCTGCAATGCGGGCAAGGGCCTGCTCAACCGGGCGCATGCCTACAAGGCCGCGGTCGACAAGAACCTGGCCGAAGGCGAGGACCCGGACGCAGGCGTCAATATGGGCCTGTTCATGTATCCGGTGCTGATGGCTGCGGACATCCTGATGTTCAAGGCCCATTCGGTGCCGGTGGGCCGTGACCAGATCCAGCACATCGAGATGGCGCGCGACATCGCCGCCCGCTTCAATCACCAGTATGGCGAGCACTTCACGTTGCCCGAGGCCGCCATCGACGAGTCGGTGGCCACGCTGCCCGGACTCGACGGGCGCAAGATGAGCAAAAGCTACGACAACACCATTCCGCTGTTCGCACCGTCTGCGGTGATGAAGAAGGCAATCGCCTCGATCGTGACCGATTCGCGTGCGCCGGGCGAAGCGAAGGAAACCGAAGGTTCGGCACTGTTCCAGCTCTATCAGGCTTTTTCCACGCCCGCAGAGGCCGTCGCCATGCGCGACGCGTTCGCTGCAGGCATTGCCTGGGGTGAGGCCAAGCAGGCGCTGTTCGAGCGTATCGAAGCGGCGGTGGCGCCGATGCGCGAGCGCTACGAAACCCTCATTGCCCAACCTGCGCTGATCGAGGAGAAACTGCATGAGGGGGCGGCCAAGGCCCGCGCCATCGCCACGCCGTTTCTTGCCGAGATTCGCCATGCGGTCGGCTTGCGCCGGCTCGATGTGGTCAGCAGTGCGGCCACCACCGCGCGTCCGAAAGCGCAGGCGCTGCCCCAGTTCAAGCAGTACCGAGAGGCAGATGGAAAGTTCTATTTCAAGCTGATGAGTGCCGACGGCCGGCTGCTGCTGCAGAGCCGCGCCTTCGAGTCGCCCAGGGATGCGGGGCAGTGCATTGCCGGCCTCAAGCAGGGCGGTGATGCGAGCGGAGTCGCAGCGCTCGGCGAGGGCGTTTCTGCCGAAGAACTCGAACAGGCACTGGCCGCTTTCGCAGCGGAGTGATTGGCCGCGCCTGCGCACCCTGAAGGCAGGGTTGAGCAGGACGGGGCTGACATCACCCTGCCGCCACCGCACGGGCGAGTGGTTCGGGCGGGTTTGCAATCCGTCTGCGAGCGGCCTATCTTCCATGCCTCTTCCATAAAGGCCTCGGCGTGTCGGTGTCTCCTCCAAAAATGCGCTCGTTCCGCGATCGGCTGCGGCAGATCCTGCTCTTCGAGCTCGGAGGTTTGCTGCTGATTACGCCACCCTTTGCGTGGGCAAGCGGTGTGGCGCTGATCGACTCGGCCGGCTTGCTGGCCGTGCTCGCGCTGGTGGCGGCGCTGTGGAATGGCGGATTCAATACCGCATACGACTGGATCGACGGGCGCCTGACCGGGCGCACCGCGGATCGCCGGCCCTTTGCCCAGCGTTGCCTGCATGCGGTGCTGTTCGAGGGCGGACTGCTCATGCTCACCCTGCCGGTGCTCATGCTGTGGACAGGCCTGGAATGGTGGCCGGCGCTGCTTGCCGATGTCGGGGTCGCGCTGGCCTACACTGTTTATGCCTTCGTGTTCAATCTCGGCTACGACCGCCTGTTTCCGATCAGCGGTGTGCGTCCCGCAGCCGCTCTGGATAAATGAACAATCGTGAAGCCTGAGCACTGAAATGCCGAATCGCACACTCGGGGCCGACCTGTCGGCACTCAATACCTTTGGTCTGAGCGCACGCGCAGCGTGTCTGGTGCGCGTGCGCTCAGTCGAAGATGCACGCGAACTGCTGGCTGATCCCGCGTGGTCGCAACAGCCCCGACTTGTGCTCGGCGGTGGCAGCAATGTGATCCTGCGTGGCGACTTTGCCGGCACGGTGATGCGAATGGAGATTGGTGGCCGTCGATTGGTGCTGGAAAGTGATACGCACTGGATCGTGGAAGCCGGCGCTGGCGAGCCGTGGCACGATTTCGTGCGCTGGACGCTCGAGCAGGGCTGGCCTGGGCTGGAGAACCTGTCGCTGATTCCCGGCACGGTTGGTGCTGCACCGATCCAGAACATCGGTGCCTACGGGCTGGAAATGGCCGACCGTTTCGAGTCGCTGGATGCGATCGACCTCGACGACGGCAGTGAGCGCGTATTCGCGGCGGCGGACTGCCGCTTCGGTTATCGCGACAGCGTGTTCAAGCAGCAACCGGGGCGCTGGCTGGTGACGCGGGTCCGTTTCCGCCTTGCGCGTGACTGGGTGCCGCTGACACGCTATGCCGATGTCGAGCGCGAACTGGCCGACAAGGCGATAGATACGCCGACGGCAATGGACGTTTCCGATGCGGTGATTTCCATCCGCCGGCGCAAGCTGCCCGATCCGGCCGTGATCGGCAATGCCGGCAGCTTCTTCAAGAATCCGGTGGTCGAGGCCGATTGCTGTGCCCGCCTGCTCGCAGCCCATCCCATGTTGCCGCACTACCCGCAGGCCGACGGCCGGATCAAGCTCGCCGCTGGTTGGCTGATCGAACAGGCCGGGTGGAAAGGGCGCGACCTCGGTCCGGTTGGCTGCTTCGAGCGCCAGGCGCTGGTGCTGGTCAATCGCGGCGGCGCCAGAGGGGACGACGTGGTGAAGATCGCCGCGGCCATTCAGGACGATGTGCAGACGCGCTTTGCGGTCATGCTGGAGCCCGAGCCGGTTTTCGTGTGAACGACGGCGTCCGCTGGGGCGGACACCGACTTATGCGTTTGCAAAATCCGGGCGGCGGATTGGTGGCTTGCGCGGCGTGTTCTTGATGTGCAAGCGCCACAGGAAACCGAGCAGGTTGTCGCCGTGCGAGATCGCCTTGCGCGGCAGGGTCAGTGGGTCGTCGCTTGCCGTGGCGGGCGCGCG
>JALNWS010000081.1 GCA_023230755.1 Azoarcus sp. | reverse complement strand
CTGCTGCTCGACGAGCCGCTGGCGGCGCTGGACAAGAAGATTCGCCAGGAAACCCAGCTCGAACTCGTCCATCTCATCGAGCGTGTCGGCGTCACCTGCATCATGGTCACGCACGACCAGGAAGAGGCGATGACGATGGCCGACCGCATCGGCGTGATGTCGGACGGCGTGCTGCTGCAGGTGGGTACGCCGGACGAAATCTACGAGCATCCGAACTGCCGCTTCACTGCCGAGTTCATTGGCGAGACCAACATGTTTCATGGGCGGCTCGGTACACAGGGTGTTGCCTGCCCGGATTTTCCGGCACCGATCGCAACCGCTCCGCTGGCGGACCATGCCGACGGGCAGGAGGTCTCGGTCTCCGTTCGCCCCGAGCGCATCGTACTCGGACGCAACAAACCCGAGGGAGTGGACGCCACGGTGAATCACGCCCCGGGTGAAGTCGTGGATATTGCCTACCTGGGCAGTTACTCGATTTATCACGTCCGCCTCGGCAGTACGCGTACCGTCACCGCCAGCGTGCCCTCCGCACGATGGGGTGACGCGCCACCGCCGACCTGGGGCGATTCGGTATGGGTGTCGTGGAAGGCACCCGCCGGGGTGGTGCTCAGCCGATGAGCGCACGCAGTCTTTTCCTGCTGCGCGGCCGCTTCTGGGTCGGAATGCTGCCCTGGGCCTGGCTGCTGCTGTTCTTCCTGCTGCCCTTCGTGCTGATCCTCAATGTCAGCCTGTCCACCCCGGAACTCGCCATTCCGCCCTATGTTGCGCCGCTGCAAACAGCGGCGGACGGCGCTGGTGTCGAGTTCGTGCCGGACATGTCGAGCTACCAGCGCCTGCTCGACGAATTCACTGCCATGGGCGACGAAGGCGCGTATCTGCTCTACCTTCGCGCCTACGGCAACTCGCTGCTGCTCGCCTGCGTGACCACCTTGTGCTGCCTGCTGATCGGATACCCCTTCGCCTATCACATCGCGCGTGCGCGGGAATCCATCCGCAATGTGTTGCTGATGATGGTGATGCTGCCGTTCTGGACCTCCTTCCTGCTGCGGGTCTATGCGTGGATGGGGCTGCTCGACAGCAGCGAGGTCGGGCTCATCAACCAGTTGCTGATGGGGCTCGGGATCGTCGACGCCCCCCTGCCCCTGCTCTACAACACCGGCGCGGTGCTGACCGGCATGATCTACAGTTACCTGCCCTTCATGGTGCTGCCGCTGTACGCCAACCTGGTCAAGCTCGACCCGCGCCTGCTGGAAGCGGCGAGCGACCTCGGCGCGCGCCCGCTCACCACCTTCCTGTCGGTCACGCTGCCGCTGTCGCGCAACGGCATCATCGCCGGCGCGATGATGGTGTTCATTCCCGCCGTGGGTGAATTCGTGATTCCGGACCTCCTCGGTGGCGGTGACGTACAGATGATCGGGCGCAACATCTGGGACGACTTCGGCCCCAACCAGGACTGGCCGATGGCCGCAGCCGTTGCGGTGATGATGGTGTTGCTGCTGATCGTGCCGATCATCGTGTTCAACCGCTCGAGCCAGCGCGAAGCGGAGGAGCAGCCATGAGCGGCGCCGCACACCGCTGGGGCGCACGGGGCTGGCTCGGCCTGGTGTTCGCCTTTCTCTACATCCCCATTCTGTGTCTGGTGGTGTTTTCCTTCACCGCGGGCGAGATCACCACTCAGATGGACGGTTTTTCGCTGCGCTGGTACCGGGCTCTGCTCGACGACCGCGAGATCCAGTCCGCGGCCTGGCTGTCGCTGCGCATCGGCGCCCTGGCCGCCACCGCCGCGGTCGTGGTCGGCTCCGCCGCGGCTTTCGTGCTCACACGTTACCGGCCCTATTTCGGCAGCAGCTTCTTCGCCGGCATGACCACGGCACCGATGGTGATGCCCGAAGTGGTGACCGGGCTGTCGCTGGTGCTGCTGTTCACGCACCCGGCGCTGTCCTTTCTCGGCGGGCGCGGGGCACTGGCGATCTGGGCCGCACACACCACGCTATGCGCGGCCTACGCCGCCGTGCTTGTGCAATCGCGCCTGCGTGAAATGGATCGTTCGCTGGAAGAAGCCGCACTCGACCTCGGCTGCCCGCCGTTCAAGGTGTTCTTCGTGGTGACCGTACCGGTGATTGCCCCGGCGCTGATCTCGGCCTGGCTGTTGACCTTCACCCTGTCGATGGATGACTTCGTACTCGCTGCCATGCTCTCCGATCCGGGCAGCACCACACTGCCGGTGCTGATCTTCGCCCGCCTGCATCACGGCCTGAAACCGGAGATCAACGCACTTGCAACGATCATCGTGCTGGCGGTTTCGGTCGCGGTGCTCACCGCCAACCACATGCTGATGTCTTCACAACGTTCGCGCCTGCGAGCACGCGAACTCGCCCACAACTGAGCCTCGGCCCTTAATCGCACTGCTCGACCCGTGGAATTCCTGGGCCGGGCAGTGCTGCGGGGCACTGCCTGCCCTGAAGGCAACGACGCAGCTTCAGCTGACAGGCGCCACGCGGTGATCCTTACTTGCGACCTTCCCAGAAATCGGCGTTGCGGATCCCGAGCTTTTCGGGATCGAAGCTCGGATCCTTGCCCTCTTTCCTCTGCTGCTCATAGTCCTTGAGCGCCAGCAGTGCGGGCTTCTGAATGATCAGGATGGCGATGATGTTGAGCCAGGCCATGATGCCCACACCGACGTCGCCCAGATCCCACGCCGCACCAGCACTCTTCACCGAGCCGTAGGTCACGGCCACCATGATGGCGATCTTGAGGACGAAGTACAGCCACGGCCGGTGCACCTTGCGGTTGATGTAGGCGATGTTGGTCTCGGCCATGTAGTAGTAGGCCACGATGGTCGTGAAAGCGAAGAAGAACAAGGCCAGCGCAACAAAGGTGCTGCCGAAGCCCGGCAACACGGATTCGACCGCCGCCTGCGTGTAGCCGGGGCCGGCTTCCATGCCGGGAAGCCCGTTGGCAAGCATCGCGCCATCGGGCGCCTGTACGTTGTACATGCCTGTCGACAGCAGCATGAAGGCCGTCGCCGAACACACGAACAGGGTATCGATGTACACCGAGAAGGCCTGCACATAACCCTGCTTGGCCGGGTGCGACACCTCGGCCGCGGCCGCGGGATGCGGGCCCGAGCCCTGACCGGCTTCGTTGGAATACACGCCACGCTTCACACCCCACTGTACGGCCAGGCCGAGCACCGCACCGAAGCCGGCCTCGAGACCGAAAGCGCTCTTGAAGATCAGCGCGATCATGCCGGGCACGTGGTCGATGTTCAGCAGCACGATCACCATCGCCACCAGAATGTAGGCCAGCGCCATGAAAGGCACGACGATCTCGGCAAAGAGCGCGATCCGCTTCACGCCCCCTAAGATGATGAAGCCCAGCAGGAGCACGATGCAGGTGGCGCTCACCGCGGGGTTGATACCCCATGCGTTCTGCAGCCCCGAGGCAATGCTGTTGGCCTGCACGCCGGGCAGCAGCAAGCCCATTGCGATGGCCGTCGACACCGCGAAAATCCAGGCGTACCACTTCTGCCCCATGCATTTCTCGATGTAATACGCGGGACCGCCGCGGTACATGCCCTCGTCGTCCTTCTCCTTGTAAATCTGCGCGAGGGTCGATTCCACATAGGCGGTGGAGGCGCCGAGGAAGGCAACCGTCCACATCCAGAACACGGCACCCGGACCACCAAAGGTGATGGCCGTGGCGACACCGGCGATGTTGCCGGTCCCGACCCGGCCCGACAGCGACATGGTCAGCGCCTGGAACGAGGACACACCGGATGGCGAAGCCTTGCCGGTGAAGGTGAGGCGGATCATCTCGCCGAGGCTGCGCACCTGCATGAAACGGGTTCGAATCGAAAAGTACAGCCCGGCGCCGAGGCACAGGTAAATCAGGGCCGGGCTCCAGATGACGCCGTTAAGCGTGCCGACAAACTCATTCATTGCTGCTTCTCCGTAAAACGTGACGACAGCTTGTCCTGCGTGCAGATTTATAGTTAGTTCGGCTCGAACCGAGCCATGACGTTTTCCGGCCGATGCCACGCATGTCGACAGCGCGCGCAGAAAGAGCACACCAGGGTGGCCGACAGGCAAGACCCGGAAAATAACGAGACTGAATGGCGTCGGACGATGCACCGCGCAAACATACGAACGGGGCGATATTTTACGTGTTGAACGCATCGCGGTGCACTGACAAATCGCACCCCGCAGCCCCTCAGGTGACGTCAGCGTGTCATTTCAGCGCATTGGCATGAATGCATTCGGGCGATGAACGGGCTGGATCACGGCGACGATGCTGCCTGCGCGGCAGCGCGGTCGGCGCCCTCACAGCCCGCGCCACCACGCCACCATGAACAGCACGACGACAGCCGCCACATAGGCCTGCAGGCTGTAGCGCACATTGCCACGCGCCATGGCCCCTCCCGACACCCCGTAGCGCCCCTGCAAGGCCAGATGGATCCCCGACATCGGGCTGGCCGCCAGACCGATGGCCCAGCACTGCACGTAGACGACGGCCATCAGCACCGGATCCGGGTTCAGCGGCGCCAGCCAGGCAGCAACCGTGGTAATCGAGATCACCGCATGGATACCGAGCACACAGAGGAAGATCATGCCCGCCAGCACCATTGCCGCCTGCGCTGCACCCACGTGCGTCATGGGCAGCCAGCCGCCACTGCTGGCAATCAGTGCGTCCAGTCCGGTTGCAAATACGGCCGCGGCAAGAAACAGGGACATCTCCCCCCGCATCGCCGGCAGGCGACGTACCACATGGCGGGCCATCTGCGTGCACCCTTCCACCACGCCCGAACGCACGACCAGTACGGCGACGGCCATCAAGGGCGCGGCAAAGGTGATGACCGCAAGCGTCGACCATGAAGGCAGGAGCCAGTGTCCGGAAATGACGATCAAGGCCAGCAACACGGGCACCCAAAGTGCCGCGGGGCGCATTGGGTAGCCGACGAAATCACGGCCAAGCGCGGGATCGCGCAACAGGTCGCGCGCCGCGAGAACGATCAGCACCAGCGCCAGGGGAATGCCGGCAGCCGCCACTTCAGCCAGTGTGGCGCCCGGTGCATAGGTGAGTGCCACGGCCGTGGCCGCGAAAAACGGCGACCACAACGCCGCCCCCAGAAATCCGCGCGTGAGTGCATTGAGCTGAGCGATCGACGGCGCTTTTCCACCCCCCATGCGATCGCCCATGATGAAGACCGCTGACAGGTTGATGACCGCACCAAAGGCATGGACGCCCGCAATCGTGCGCCACAGTGCGCCCGGGCCGCGTGGAGAAGCCCCCGCCTCACCCAGGCCGAGCAATTGGAGAAAGCTGACCCCGGCCAGCATCCCCAGCAGCGCGATGTTCTTTGTCAGCACGCCAGTCCAGGGCCACTGCCCGCTGTGCAGGCCCGACCACACCAGCGCTGCCACGCCAATGCCGATCAGTAAGCACGCCACCTGGCGCTGACGGTGATCCAGCCCCGGCCACATCAGGGCCACCGCGCCCCATGCCGCCACGCCGCCGATCCATTCCGGCACGCCACTGCCGGCACCGGACAGGATGGCAATGAAGCTCATGAACAGGATCAGCAGCGAGGCAAGGCGATCGGCGGATCTGCGCGTAAAAATGGACATGTACCTGGATGACTATGGGAAATTCGGGCTGACCGGAGCGTACACCGGATGCACGCCCCACGTCTGCGAAAGCACGCCAGAATGGGCGAATGCGGGCATCGCCGTCTCGGCAATGCACTGAAAGGGATAAGATGGCGACCGAATCGCGCAACGTATGGGTCGGAGCCAGCTCCGGTCCTTGAGCGTCGCCTCACCACCTCGTCCAACCTGCCATGCCAATCCTGCCTGCCAGTTACATCCTTGCCGACGACGGCACGCCTTACTCCGACACCTTCGGGGACGTCTATCATTCCGCAGCCGGTGCAGTCGGCCAGGCGAACCATGTTTTTCTGGGCGGCAACGGACTGCCCGCGCGCTGGCGCGGACGCGACCGCTTCGTCATCGTCGAGACCGGCTTCGGGCTCGGGCTGAATTTTCTCGCGACCTGGGCTGCATGGCGAAGCGACCCCGAACGCGCTGCGACACTTCATTTCGTCTCCTGCGAACTGCACCCGTTCAGTGTCAACGACCTCGCCGCGCTGCACGCACGCTGGCCCGAGTTTGCACAACTCGCCGCCGAACTCCGGGCGGCCTGGCCCAGCCTGACGCCCGGCGTGCATCGCCTGCACCTGGATGATGATCGCGTTTTCCTGACCCTGTACTTTGGCGATGCTCGCGACGGACTGGCGCAACTCGACGTTCGCGCCGACGCCTTCCTGCTCGACGGGTTCTCGCCCGCCCGCAATCCGGACCTGTGGTCGCAGAAGGTCTTTTACCTGCTGGGCCGGATGGCAGCGCCTGGCGCCACACTGGCAACCTGGTCGGTTGCCGGCGAGGTGCGCGAAGGCCTGCGACGCGCCGGTTTCGAAGTGGAGAAAGCGCCCGGTTTCGCAGGCAAGCGCCAGATGCTGCGCGGCCGCCACCTCGGTCGTCGCGTCAGACCAGGGGACGAGAACACCGCCGCTCACAAACCGGATGTTCCAACAGTGCGCCACGCCATCGTGATCGGCGCCGGCGTTGCCGGCAGTTCTGCGACCGAACGACTCGCCGCTCGTGGCTGGACGGTGGACGTCATCGACGCGGCCGACCGCCCCGGCCAACGCGCCTCGGGCAACCACGCCGGCGTACTGCGCCCGCTGCCGAGCCTTGACGACAACCGGATGAGCAGGCTGACGCGAACCGGAACGCTCTATGGCTGGCGCCACATTCGTCGCCTGCGGGCGCGCGGCATGGCGCTGCGGGCCGAGGCCTGTGGCGTGCTGCATCTGGCACGGGACGCGGCGCAGTTGAGCAAGATGCAGTCCGTGGTCGAGCGCCTGGCCCTGCCCGAGTCATTGCTGCGTTTCGTCGATGCTGACGAAGCGGAACGAATCGGTGGCTGGCCGGTGGCACTGGGTGGATGGTGGTTCTCCGACAGCGGCTGGGTGCAACCGCCGACGCTGTGTGCGGCCAACCTGGCAGCCCATCCGCAGCGGGTCCGCAGCCACTTCGGCCGTCCGGTCGCACAGATTGAACGGGTCGCCGACGAATGGCGGGCCTTCGATGGCGACGGATGCCTCATTGCCGCTGCGCCGGTCCTCATCCTCGCCGCCGGAACGGGGTTGAGCGATTTTCCCTTGGCTGAAGCACTGCCGATGGTCAGCGCCCGTGGTCAGGTGAGCCTGCTCGAGGCAGCCACCGGGAGCGCGCCGCGAGTCGTGATATGCCGCATGGGCTATGTCAGCCCCGAGGTGGACGGGCTGCGTTGCGCCGGCGCGACCTTCGATGTCGGAGATGATGAAACACATCTGCGCGAACGTGATCACCGCGAGAACATCGACAAACTCGAGGCCATGCTGCCGGGCTACACCGCCGACCTCGATGCCACGACACTGCGCGGGAGGGTGGGATTTCGCCCGGCATCGCCCGACCGCCTGCCAATGATCGGCGCGGTACCGGTCGCAGGCGCTGTTGCCCCCCGGACACCGCTGTCCGCGATACCCCGCCAGCCAGGGCTTTATGCTCTATCCGGCTTCGGCGCCCGCGGTCTTGTATGGTCGGCGCTCGCCGGGGAGTTACTGGCATCCCTGATCTGCGGGGACCCCTCCCCTGTAGAAAACGATCTGATCGCTGCGGTCGATCCCGCTCGCTTTCTGTTGCGCTCCGTGCGTCAATCAGCCACCGAAGACTGAAACCCACCGGACTCGGCCCGGCATGGATGCAATCGCGCTGTTCTTCGTGCCGGGCAAGGGCGCGCTCTGCCGCTTCCGGCTGGAGATGGGCCTGGTGGCTGCCGCACAGGTCGGGGCGCTGCGCGCCACCCGCGTCTTCGCCGCCTTCGCCGCGATGATGCCGATCATCTCTGCGTTACTCGTCGCCGACGTGAGCGTGCGGCGTCCGGAGACGTTCGCTGGTTGAGTTCCGTGCCCGGGGCCAGGCTATTCGTGCGCTTCATTGACACTTGTCACGAACGCATGGCGGCGCCGGGGTTAGACTGATGCTGATCATTTTCTGGTCACCGTTGTGCCTTATACGCTTGTCGTCCTGATTGCCAGCACTGCACTTGCAGCCCTCTTCGCGGGCATTGCGATGTTATCGCTGAATCAACATGACATCCGCTTGGAATTGCAGCTGGAGGCTCAGGCGGTCAGCCTGCAGAGCATTTATGAAGCCTCCATGGACGAACTCGAACATGAGGCCCGGGCACTGGCGTACACCATGGCTTCCGACCCCGAAATCGCAAACATCCTGGGGGAAGCAGACCATGTCTTGCGCGGCCGCGCCGACGCTGATGACGTGCGAGCCGTCCAGCTGCGCGCCGCGCTGACCGCCAAGCTGGACCGTCAGTGGCAGGACTTGAATCGCATGTTCGACCTGCGCCAGCTTCAGTTCCTGCTCACTCCGGACCTGCGCTCCTTCCTCCGCTTTCATGCCAGGGAGCGTTATGGTGACAGCCTGATCGACATCAGGCCGATGCTCCGCAGCATTCAAAGCGATCTCATTCCCCGTAGCGGCTTCGAAATCGGTCGTACCTTCGCCGGCATCCGGGGCGGAGCGGCAATCATTCGGCGCCACACGGACGGAAGCCCGCCAATGATCGACGCACAACGGTCCTCCGAACAGGGAGAGTACGTCGGCACGCTTGAAGTTGGTATCGGCGTCGACGGATTGCTCAGGCGACTGAGCGAGAAGCTCGATATCGGCATCGCCGTCCTGTTGAATTCTGAACGCGTGACAAGCTCGATGTGGTCGGTTTATCAACCCTCACCTCCTCCCGACCGTGGCACCTGCTGCTTTCTGCTGTCCGCTTCTCGCCCCGAGGCATCCGGATGGCTTGCAGCATCCCTGATCGGTCGCGGCAAGCCCAAGGCCGAATCATGGCTTCAGGCCTGGGAAGGCAAACGATTTCAGCTCATCCGCTTCCCCTTGATCGACTTCCTGGGCAAACAGGATCCCAGGAGCCCGCAAGCCGGCACCATTCTGATCTGGCGTGACGCGGCCCCAACGCTTGCTGCGCACCGGGCAGCGCGCAGCGACACGGTGCGAAACGCGCTTGTCGGCTACGCAGTGGTGCAGTTGATCGTCCTGCTGTTGCTGAACCTGTCACGCCGGGAATGGAAGCGTCAGCTTGACCTGCAGACCGCAGCCGTCACACGCTTGTCACGGCAGAACGCCCTGCTGCTGAACACGGCCGGAGAGGGGATCTATGGAGTGGGGCCCGACGGCGTGACCAGCTTCATCAACCCTGCCGCACTGGCGATGCTTGGCTACTCCGCCGAACACGCTGTCGGACGAAACCAGCACCACCTGTTTCACCATCATCACGCTGACGGCTCGCCCTATCCTGACGCAAGCTGCCCGATATTCCAGACCCTGCGCGACGGCAAGCGCAGGAGCTGTGAAGACACGTTCATCCGTGCCGACGGCACCTTCTTCCCGGTGGCCTTGACCGTTTCACCAATCCACGACGGCGATCAACGCGGGGGCGCCGTCGTCGTGTTCCGCGACATTTCGGAGCTGAAGGAAAAACGCGAGGCGCTGCTGCAACTGGCCACCACCGACCCCCTGACCGGCGCGTCCAACCGTCGCCAGTTTCTGGAGCGACTCGATGACGAGCTTGCCCGCCTGAAACGCAAGGGCGGTGCGGTCACGCTGCTGATGGCCGACCTTGACCACTTCAAGCACGTGAACGACACCTACGGACATGCAGCGGGAGACGCGGTACTGAAGCATTTCGTGGAAATCGTCAGCGACACCTTGCGCAAGACCGATGCAATCGGGCGTCTGGGTGGCGAGGAATTCGCAATCGTGCTGCCTGGCGACGGTATAGAGGGCGCACGCGAACTCGCCGAACGCCTGCGCGAGCGTATCAAAACGTCACCTTCGATCTTTGAAAACAAGCCGATACAGATCAGCGTCAGCATCGGCATTGCGAGCCTGAGCGCGCGTGATCCCTCGGCAGAAGCCGCCCTCAAGCGCGCGGACGAGGCGCTCTACAGCGCCAAGAAAGCCGGGCGCGACCGGGTCACCGTCCACACGCCCGAACCATCGGAATCAAGCCCGCCCACGCCAGTGACCAGCCCCTGAGCACCGGCTCTCAGCCATAACGGGCCAGACGCGACAACACCCGTTCGCGCCCCAATACCTCAAGCACAGCGTCGATCGACGGTGTCTGCGGGACGCCGAGAACGGCGACCCGAAGCGGAATCGCGACCTGGGGCATCTTCAGGCCATGTTCGGCCATGGTGTCCTTGATCGCCTGGCTCAGCGCAGCCTTTTCCCACGCCACAGCCTCGAGCCGCATGCGCAGACTTGCGAGCGCCGCACGCGCGGTCTCGGTAAGGTGCTGACCGACCACTTCGGGTGCGGGATGCACGTCGGCACAGAACAGCTCGGCCGAATCCGTCAGTTCATTCAGGTTGGTAGCACGATCCTTGTACAGCCCCACCACGGCATCCAGCGCGGGGCCGGCTTCAGGATCCACGCCACGACGGGCAAGGCGGCTTGCCACTTCACCAGCCAGGCGGCTGTTGTCCGCCTGCTTCATGTAGTGGGCGTTGAGCCAGTTGAGTTTCTCGGTATTGAACTGCGCAGCCGAGGGCGTGATGTGATCAAGGTCGAACCACTCGACGAACTGCTCGCGGGTGAAGACCTCGTCGTCGCCGTGGCTCCAGCCCAGACGCGCCAGATAGTTGATGACCGCCTCCGGCAGGTAGCCTTCATCGTCGTACTGCATCACGCTCACGGCACCGTGGCGCTTCGAGAGCTTGGTGCCATCGTCGCCGAGAATCATCGACAGGTGGGCGTACTGCGGTACCTGCGCGTCGAGCGCCTTCAGAATGTTGATCTGGCGCGGCGTGTTGTTTACATGGTCGTCACCGCGAATCACCTGGGTAATGCCCATGTCCCAGTCGTCAACGACCACGCAGAAGTTGTAGGTCGGCGTGCCATCGGGACGGGCGATGATGAGGTCGTCCATTTCCGCATTGGCGATCTCGATGCGGCCCTTGACCAGGTCGTCCCACGCCACCACACCATCAACCGGATTGCAGAAGCGCACGACCGGCTTCACGCCTTCGGGCACCGGCGGCAGAACCTTGCCCGGCGCCGGACGCCAGCGGCCGTCGTAGCGCGGCTTTTCGCCGCGTGCGCGCTGGGCTTCACGCAGCTGGTCGAGCTCCTCCGCGCTGGTGTAGCAATGGTAGGCCGTACCCGCGGCAAGCATCTGCCCGATCACTTCCTTGTAGCGATCCATGCGCTGCATCTGGTAGAACGGGCCTTCGTCCGCATCAAGCCCCAGCCACTTCATGCCATCGAGGATGGCCTGCACCGCCTCGGGGGTGGAGCGGGCAAGGTCGGTGTCCTCGATGCGCAGCACGAAATCGCCCTTGTGATGACGGGCATAGGCCCACGAGAACAGGGCGGTGCGGGCACCACCGATATGCAGATAACCCGTGGGGCTTGGCGCGAAGCGGGTGCGAACGTGAGCAGTCATCGAATTTCCCCTGGCATTGGGCGCGGACAAGCTCGGTGCAAGGACGTCGCCACAGTCTGAAAATAAAAAAACCCCGCCGTCGCAACGACGTCGGGGTTGGTATCTGGTGGGCGGTACTGGGATCGAACCAGTGACCCCTGCCGTGTGAAGGCAGTGCTCTACCGCTGAGCTAACCGCCCGGTCAGCCGGGATCAAACCCTCTGCCGGCTTTCGCGATGAGGACCCACCGTGGTGGGCGGTACTGGGATCGAACCAGTGACCCCTGCCGTGTGAAGGCAGTGCTCTACCGCTGAGCTAACCGCCCTTCGCGAAAGAGGCCGGATTGTAGAAGCCGCACCGGTTAACGTCAATAGCCACGCACATCGTTGACGGGAACGAACACCGTCAATTCAGTGCGAGCTCGGTCAGCACGCGGTTGCGCCCACTGTTCTTGGCAGCATACAACGCCTTGTCGGCACGCTCGAAGATGCCGTCGAAGCCCTCGCCTTCGCGTCGACACGCCACCCCGAGCGAAACGGTGAACGGATCGAGGGCGAGCTTGTCCTGACGCCGGATGAGACGCAGACGCTCGACCTTGACGCGTATGGATTCCGCCAGCGCCTCCGCCTCGTTCAGGTTGCGCCGCGGCATCAGGATGACGAACTCCTCACCGCCAAAGCGCACGGTCACATCCTCTTCGCAAACCGCGCTCTGCATCACCCTGGCAACATGGCGAATGACGACATCTCCGACCGTATGGCCGTAGGTATCGTTGATATGCTTGAAATGATCAATATCGAGAACGACCACGGAGAGCGGCTCGTGCGCGCACGATGAAGCCATTTCGTCCAGGTGGTATTCCATGCCCCTGCGGTTGAACAGACCGGTCAGCGGATCGCTGAGCGCCTCGCGCCGATGACGCTCAAGCTCGTCGCGCAGCTTCCGTGCCTCCTGGTCTGCGGATTCGAGGCGCGCCTTCAGGGCCGCGTTGCTCGAATGCACCTTGACTGTCGCTGCCAGCAGGTCTGCAGCGATCGCATTCACGGCTTCACCGTCCTTGCGGTGCTTCAACAGACTGATGTTGTTTTCCACCGTTGAGTGAAAGCCCGACGCATGGTGGCCCGCTTCGTGGATATCGCCGATCAGGCCATCGACCAGTTGCTGCAGGTCTCCGCCCAGACCGCGCAGATTGCGCAGCTGCTCGACAGCAAGATGCTCGTCATAGAGTTCGCGCATCAACAAATCGTCGAGCCGTTTACCGGCGGCAAGGTGGGCGTCGATGCGGGCATTCAGCGCAGGGTCACCCCCCATCCGGTACTCGTAGGCAACGGCGTAATTGATCGGGCCGGGATGAAGCCCGTGAGTGATTAGAAACTCGATCACCTCATGAGCGATCACCCTTGCATCGTTAAGGTTTCTAGCCGACTGCACGGCAGCAGGCTCGGCACTGACAACGCTCATCTGGCTACCGGTTGAAGACTTCGTTCACAAAACCCATGCAAGTCAAACATTCCACGCACCGTCAAGATGCACGTCGTATCTGCTTACATATCTGTCGTTCGAGTGTAACGCGGTGACGCCTTCAACTACAACTAAAGCCATAAAACCGGGGGAGGCGCTGGATGTGCCAGCGCCCGCCACGCATTACAGCAACGCGTCAGACCCGTTCCGCGATGAAACGCTTGATCTTCTCACCGTCAGGCGCCATCACTTCAACGCGCTGCGGCAGCGCCTCCAGGCCCTGGAGATCGGCCGGCACCTCGGGGTCGCGTCCGAGCGCTTCGCGGATGGTTTCGGCGAACTTGACCGGGAGCGCTGTTTCCAGCACCAGCAAGGGCACACCGGCCGGGACTTCAGCCGCGAGTTCGCGCGCGACCTTGACGCCATCGGCGGTGTGGGTGTCGATCATCACGCCGTAGGTTTCGTAGATGCTGCGGATGGTATCCAGACGGTCGGCATGACTGCTGCTGCCCGACACAAAGGCAAAGTCGTCCAGGCGGGCAAACCACGGCGTGGCACTGAGATCGAAAGGCCGGCCGGCATCGACTTCCGCCCACAGCTCGGCCACTTTCTTCGGGTCGCGGCCGACGAGATCGAACACGAAGCGCTCGAAGTTCGACGCCTTGGAAATGTCCATGGACGGGCTTGAGGTCACGCTGGTCTCGGCGGCCTTGCGCGGGCGATACACGCCGGTGCGGAAGAACTCGTCGAGCACGTTGTTCTCGTTGGTGGCGAGAATCAGCTTTGCCACCGGCAAACCCATCTGGCGCGCGATGTGGCCGGCGCAGATGTTGCCGAAATTGCCCGAAGGCACGCAGAAGGCAACCTGCTCGTCGTTTGACTTGGTGGCTTCGAAATAGCCCTTGAAGTAATACACGATCTGGGCGGCAACGCGCGCCCAGTTGATCGAGTTCACCGCGCCGATCTTGTGCTTCGCCTTGAACGCATGATCGTTGGAGACGGCCTTCACGATGTCCTGCGCATCGTCAAACATGCCGGTCACGGCGATATTGAAGATGTTGTCGTCCTGCAACGAGTACATCTGCGCACGCTGGAAGGCGCTCATCTTGCCGTGCGGCGACAGCATGAACACGCGCACACCGTGCTTGCCGCGCATCGCGTACTCGGCCGCAGAGCCGGTATCACCCGAGGTCGCGCCGAGGATGTTGATGCTCTCCCCGCGCTTGGCCAGCACGTACTCGAACAGGTTGCCGAGCAGCTGCATCGCCATGTCCTTGAATGCCAGCGTGGGGCCATTCGACAGCTCGAGCAGGCCCAGCTTGCCGTCCTCCAGCCAGCGCACCGGCGTGATGTCTGCGGCCTTGTCGCCTGGGCGCACGTGGCAGTAAACGGCAGCGGTGTAGGTCTTGTCGCAGATCGCCTTCAGGTCTGCGGCGGGAATGTCGGTGATGAACTTCGACAGAATGGCAAAGGCCAGCTCCGCATACGACAGCGAGCGCCAGGCATCGAGCTCTTCCCGGCCGATCAGCGGATAGGACTCCGGCAGGTAGAGACCGCCGTCGGGGGCGAGGCCACCGAGCAGGATGTCGCAGAATTCCGGATTGGCGGGCAGGCCGGCATGGCCACGGGTGGAGATGTACTTCACGGAGCAGTCCTCGGAGTCAGCAGATTCTGCGCACGCCAACCAGCGGCGCACGAAGTCGAAGGCGAGAGTTTAACGAAAGTCCACCGGGAATCGCAGGTTTGTGCAGCACTGCAACTCGGGCACAATCGACCCCCACCCCCGGCGCAGCGCAACAACGCGGGCACGCGAAGCCGCGGGCGCAGGCAGAAAGCTCGGAAATGCGCTCGCCGCCCCGTGCGCATCGCGGCACCATTGCGGTTTTTCGAACCCCGGTCAGCGGCCGTCTGCGGGCACAATCAGCACGACCTTTGGCATTAGAATTTCACCCTCACCGCCCTCCTCTACAAACCTGACGATGAACAGCCAGCTCCCCGCCTGCCTGCCTGCAGCCTTGCCTGTCCGGGCCCACCTCTGCGCTCGACACTGCCTCACGCGCACCGCAGCGCTTAACGGGCGTGCGTGGTCGTGACGGCGCGCCTTACGCCTGACGCGACGGCCACGCCCACCTGGGCATTGTTCGACGACAACCTTCCCGGCGGTGAGCATCTGTGGCTGACCGGTCTGCAATACAAACTGGTTTGCAGATCGGCGGGCGAGATCGAATCCACGTTCCGCAAGATCGAGACTGCGCGCACGCAAGGTTACTGGGTTGCAGTGGCCGCAGCCTACGAGCTGGGCTATGCACTCGAACCCCGGCTGCAGGCACGGCTGCCCGATGACGATGCACCCCTGCTCAGCGCGTGGGTGTTTGCTCACGGCGAACGCATGTCGCAGGCCGGGAGCCTGGCGCGGATCGACGAAGAATTGTCGTCCCTCGACGAGCACCACCAGAGCGCTGGTGTGGCAGGGCTCGAGCGCGGCATCGAACGGGCCGAGTACCTCGCGGCAATCGGCCACATCCGCGAGCTGATCCATGCCGGAGACTGCTATCAGGTCAACTTCACCTGGCCGCTTACCGGTACCCTCTATGGCTCGCCGCTGGCGCTGTATCGGCGTCTGATGGAAGCGCAACCGGTTGCTCACGGCGGCTTCATCGCCGATGCCGACGGCGCCATCCTGTCGCGCTCACCCGAGCTTTTCGTCGAGCGCAGCGGCAAACGGCTGAGTTGCCGCCCGATGAAAGGCACTGCGCCGCGTTCGAGCAAGCCGGACGCGCTCGCGAACTCGACGAAGGATCGCGCCGAAAACGTGATGATCGTCGATCTCATCCGCAACGACCTGGGCCGGCTCGCACCCGCGGGCGGTGTCAAGGTCGAATCGCTGTGCACGATCGAAGCCTATCCCTCGGTGTGGCAGATGACGTCGTCCGTGTACGCCCAGCCGGTCGATGCAGATCTGATCACGATATTCCGCGCATTGTTTCCCTGCGGGTCGGTCACCGGCGCACCAAAGATTCGCGCGATGGAGATCATTAGCGAACTCGAGCGCGAACCGCGCGGCCTGTACTGCGGTGCCCTCGGGTGGGTCGCGCCCGATGGCGACTTCAGCTTCAACGTACCCATCCGGACGCTTAAGGTGCGGCCCGACGGTCGCTTCCGGCTGAATCTCGGGAGCGGCGTGGTGGCCGACTCGGAAGCTGAATCCGAATGGGACGAATGCCTGCTGAAAGGGCGCTTTCTGACTGAACTCGGTGCGCCATTCGGCCTCATCGAGACGCTGCGCTGTGAAGTAGGCGCCGCGCCCGTTTTCCCGCTCATTGAGAGGCATCTCTCCAGGCTGCGGCAGTCATCCCGATATTTCGGCCATGCATGTGACATCGATGCGGTGCGGGCCGCCCTGCTCGCGCACGGACGCACCTTGGCGCCCGGCATTTTCCGCGTACGACTGGCGTTGTCGCACGCCGGACGTCTTGTCGTCGCCAGTCAGGTGCTGGATGCGCCGCCGACGACGCCGCCGGAGATCGTGCAATGGCACGAACGGGTCGACAGCGCAGACATGCTGCTGCGGCACAAGACGACGGCACGCGAAGCCTATGACCGCGCACTGCACGACGTGATGGCCCGGGGCTATTTTGACGCCCTGTTCCTGAACGAAAGAAACGAAGTAAGCGAGGGCGCACGCAGCACCGTCTTCATCGACACCGGCGACGGTGTCCTGCACACGCCGCCACTCTCGGCGGGCGTGCTGGATGGGGTGCTGCGACGGCAGATGCTTGAGGACGCGCGTGTACTCGAACGCACGCCGTCAATGGACGACGTGCGCACAGCCTCGGCAATCTACCTCGGAAACGCACTGCGTGGATTGCAGCGGGTGAAGCTGACAGCGTG
>JALNWS010000080.1 GCA_023230755.1 Azoarcus sp. | reverse complement strand
TCAGCAGCTTCTCGCGCTCGCCCTGCATCATCTTGCTCACCGGAATTCCGGTCGCGCGCGACACCACCTCGGCGATTTCCTCGGCGCCAACCTGGGTGCGCAGCAGCTTGTTCGGGGTCGCGCTCTCACCAGCCTGTTCAGCCATCTTGAGCTGGGCCTCAAGTTGCGGCAGCTTGCCGTACTGCAGCTCGGCTACCTTGTCGAGCTGCCCCTTGCGCTGGAAGTCGGCCATCTGCGCACGCATCTGGTCGATCTCTTCCTTGATGTGCGCAGAGCCAGCCGCCTTCGACTTTTCGGCCTTCCACACCTCTTCGAGGTCGTTGTACTCGCGTTGAAGTTTTTCGAGCTCATCCTCGATCAGTTGCAGACGCTTCTTCGAAGCTTCGTCCTTTTCCTTTTTCACCGCCTCGCGTTCGATCTTGAGCTGAATCACGCGGCGATCGAGCTTGTCCATCACCTCCGGCTTGGAGTCGATCTCCATCTTGATGCGCGCGCCGGCCTCATCGATCAGGTCGATGGCCTTATCCGGCAGGAAGCGGTCGGTAATGTAGCGGTGCGAGAGCTCGGCTGCGGCCACGATTGCCGGGTCGGTGATCTCTACACCGTGGTGAATTTCGTACTTTTCCTGCAGCCCGCGCAGGATGGCAATGGTCGCCTCGACTGACGGCTCATCTACCTGCACCTTCTGGAAGCGGCGCTCAAGCGCGGCATCCTTCTCGATGTACTTGCGGTATTCGTCCAGCGTGGTGGCGCCGATGCAGTGCAGCTCGCCGCGCGCCAGCGCCGGCTTGAGCATGTTGCCGGCATCCATCGCACCTTCGGCCTTGCCCGCGCCCACCATGGTGTGGATTTCGTCGATGAAGAGAATGATCTTGCCTTCTTCCTGGGCAATCTCCTTCAGCACCGCCTTCAGGCGTTCCTCGAATTCGCCGCGGTATTTGGCGCCGGCCAGCAGAGCAGCCATGTCGAGCGAAAGCACCTTCTTGCCTTTCAGCGTTTCCGGCACCTCGTCATTGACGATACGCTGCGCCAGCCCTTCGACAATCGCGGTTTTGCCCACACCGGGCTCGCCAATCAGCACCGGGTTGTTCTTGGTACGGCGCTGCAGGATCTGGATCGCGCGACGGATCTCGTCGTCACGCCCGATCACCGGGTCAAGCTTGCCCGAGCGCGCACGTTCGGTGAGGTCCATGCAGTATTTGGCCAGCGACTCGCGCTGCCCTTCCGCATCCTGGCTACCCACGCTGGCCCCGCCGCGAACCGCCTCAATGGCCGCTTCGAGCGGCTTGCGCGACAGGCCGTGCTCTTTCAGCAGCCGTCCGGTTTCGCCCTTGTCATTGCTCAGTGCGAGCAGGAACATCTCGCTGGCGATGAACTGGTCACCGCGCTTCTGCGCTTCCTTGTCGGTGAGATTGAGCAGGTTGCTGAGGTCGCGCCCCACCTGAACCTCGCCACCGTGGCCCTCGACCTTGGGCAGCCGTTCCAGTGCTTTTTGCAGGGAAGCCTTGAGCGGCGGCACATTAACGCCTGCGCGCTGCAGCAGCGATACCGTGCCGCCATCATCCTGGCCAAGCATGGCCAGCAACAGGTGCTGTGGTTCGATGAATTGTTGATCGTTGCCCAACGCGATGCTCTGAGCATCATTCAGGGCTTGCTGGAACTTGGTCGTAAGCTTGTCGAAGCGCATGACTGGCATCCTTGGTGAATTCGGGTTGAGTCTTATGTGGGGCGCATTGTTTGTGCTTCAAGCCCCCATATCCGAAACTTACTGCCAAAACAGCAAGTGTTCTGCTCGAGTCGCGGTACATGCACGCAGACCGCGCAAGAAAGACACTGCACGCCCCCATTGCTGCACCTCGTACCTAGCCCGCCTTGCGCAACGCCGGCACCTCAGCCCCCGCCCAATGGCAACGCACCCGGTGTCCGCCGCCCATGCTTTGCTCGGCCGGGTAGGCTGCGCGGCAGATGTCGCTGGCCAGCGGGCAGCGTGGATGGAAATGACAACCCGCAGGCGGGTCCAGCGGCGAAGGCAGATCGCTGGAGACCGTCAATGCCGGCAGATGGGCCTCGGCAGTGACCTTTGGCACCGCTGCAAGCAGCGCACGGGTGTAGGGGTGCGCCGGTGCACCGAGGACGCGCGCCGCCGGACCGTGCTCGACGATGCGGCCGAGATACATCACCGCCACCTCGTCGGCCAGATACTCCACCACGGCCAGGTTGTGGGTAATGAACAGATAGGCCAGCCCCAGCTCCTGCTGCAGCTCGCACATCAGGTTCAGCAACTGTGCCTGCACCGACACATCGAGCGCGCTGGTCGGCTCGTCGCAGACGATGACTTTCGGCGACACGGCCAGCGCCCGCGCAATCGCAATGCGTTGTCGCTGGCCCCCGGAAAACTCATGCGGATAGCGCCAGCGCATGGAAGGCGACAGGCCGATACGGTCCAGCAGGGCATCCACCGTCTTGCGCCGCGATGCGGCATCGCCCGCAACGCCGAGACTGAGCATGCCCTCCTCGATGATTTCACCGATTCGAAGGCGCGGGTTGAGCGATGCAAACGGGTCCTGAAACACCATCTGCACCCCACGTCGCATCGGCATCAACGCGTCGCGCGACAGCCCGGTCTGACGCTCGCCGTTATAGAAAACCGCCCCTCCCGTGCTCTGGTTCAGCTGCAGAATGGCCTTGCCCACGGTGGTCTTGCCACAGCCGGACTCTCCCACCAGCGCCAACGTCCGCCCTGCACTCAGGGTCAGACTGACGCCATCGACGGCCCGCACCTGCCCGACGACCCTGCGCAACAGCCCCTTGTGCACGGGAAAATGGACTTCGAGGTCGCGCACCTCAATCAGCGGCGCCCCCCCGCTTCGGCCTGCGGGCGCAACGTCGCCGGCCTCTGCCCGGTGCAGGGGCCGCGGCACGCTGTCCTCATCATAAAGGTGGCAGCGCACCGCCTGCGCGCCGATATGCTGCCAGCCGGGCGACTCGTCATCACAGCGGTCGAATGCCTGGGGGCAGCGATCGGCAAAGCGACAGCCAACGAAATCCTGGTCGAGCGCAGGCACGCTTCCAACCGGCGCATCGAGCATGGTGCCACGGCGCGCACCGTCGGGCAGCGCCGCGAACAGCTTGCGCGCATAGGGATGGAGCGGCGTATTGAAAAACGCCTGACGCGGACCGGTTTCAACCAGCTCGCCGGCGTACATCACCCCTACCCTGTGCGCCATGCGCGCCACCACGCCGAGATCGTGCGTAATCAGCAGCATCGCCATGCCGCGGTCCGCCTGCAGGCCGGCCAGCAGATCAAGCACCTGGGCCTGGATGGTCACGTCGAGCGCGGTCGTGGGCTCGTCGGCAATCAGGAGTTCGGGGTGACCGGCCAGCGCCATCGCAATCATCACCCGCTGCTTCATGCCGCCGGAAAACTGGAAGGGGTAGTCGTCGAGCCGCTCGCCGGCACCAGGGATTCCGACCGATTCAAGCAACTGCCGGGTCTCGGCACGCGCCTGGGCGCCCCGCAGATTGCGATGCAGTTGCAGGGCCTCGCCGATCTGGTCGCCGATCGTCATGACCGGATTGAGACTGGTGGCCGGCTCCTGAAAAATCATGCCGATGCGACCGCCACGCACCGAACGCATCCGGGTTTCGGGCAGCCGCAACAGATCGTCACCCGCCAGGCCAAGCGCGCCGCCCTCTATCCTGGCCGCGTCGGGCAGGAGGCGGTTGATCGCAAGCGCGGTCATCGACTTGCCGCAGCCGGACTCACCGAGCAGGGCAAAGGTCTCTCCTGCCGCAATCGAAAAGCTGACGCCGTCGACCGGGCGAACATTTCCGCCGGCCGCACGAATCAGGACCTTGAGCTCACGCACCTCGAGCAAGGGACGCACCCCGTCGGAGGCGGGGACATCGGACGTCGCGCCAGTCATGCAGGAAGAGTCATCCGGAAGCAGAATTGAAAAGGGCCGCTACTGCGGCCCGTCAGACGATCAGTGATGATGTCCGCCAGCACCATGGACGTGTCCATGGCCAATCTCTTCTTCAGTACCGGCACGTACTTCGGACACCGTTACATCAAAGATCAGCGCCACGCCAGCCAGCGGATGGTTGCCATCGACCACCACCTTGCCTTCGGCAATGTCGGTAATGCGGTAGATGATTTCTTCTTCGCCATCCTCGCTCACGCGCTCGAACGACATGCCGACCTCGATGTTGTCCGGGAACAGCTTGGCGTCCTCGACCAGCACCAGCTCTTCGTCGTAGTCACCGAAAGCGTCTTCCGGCTGCAGCTTGATCTTGAAGTTCTCGCCCACTTTCTTGCCGTGCAGCGCTTCTTCCAGCGTCGGGAAGATGCCGTCGTAACCACCATGAAGATAAACCAGCGGATGCTGACCATCGTCGATCACCGCACCGTCCGGGTCGGTCACGGTGTACTTGAGGGTGACGACGCTGTTCTTTGCAATTTCCGTTTGCATGCTATGTATCCAGTTCCTTAATCAATTTTAGAACCGCAGCCACATGGCCGCGGGGCGTGACATCACGGAGCACGTGGCGGATGACACCCTGCTTGTCGATGATGAAGGTTGTCCGCGCCACGCCCATCTTCTTTACCCCGTCGACTTCCCTGGCCTGCCACACATCGTAGAGATGCGCGACCTCGGCATCGGTATCGGAGAGCAGCCGGACGGACAGTCCGTGCTGATCGCGAAACTCGGCATGCGTCAGGGCGTCGTCGGGACTGACACCCACGATGATGCAATCGCAACGGGCAAATTCGTCTTCATGGTCGCTGAAGTCGGCCGCCTGAAGCGTGCACCCCGGAGTGTTGTCACGCGGGTAAAAATAGAGAATCACACGCTGCCTGCCACGCGCGGACAGGAGGTCGAAAGTCTCCATATCCGCGTCCGGCAAGGTGAAGGCGGGGGCTATGTCTCCGCTCTGTAGCATGAATTCTCCCTGACGTTCAGCGGATTCTAACGGAGTGGCGGTGCGAACTCTACCGGACTGTGATCGGGGCTCAACAAACATGGTGTCGCTCCTTTCTGGTTTTGGCACGGCCAGGTGACGGAAATACGCACCTGGGTCATCAATAGCCCAGTCCTGCGTCACGCTCAAGACGCAGTGCGTCATTCGCCGTTTGCTGATAAAGATTTGCACGGCACATTTTACTGTTTAAAATTACAGCCACGATCAGGAGATGGCCATGAGTACCCGCAGCGAACACCTGACTGCACGCCAGCAGGAAATTCTCGATTTCATCCGCGAGACAGTACAGAGCGAGGGCCGCCCCCCCACTCGTCTCGAAGTGTGTACGGCATTCGGCTTCCGCTCCCCAAATGCGGCAGAAACCCATCTGCGCGCACTCGCCGCCAAGGGCGCGATTTTACTTGAGGAAGGGCGTGCCCGCGGTATCCGGCTGACCCAGGCACTTGGCCTGCCGCTGGTCGGCCGGGTGGCTGCAGGCAGTCCGATTCTCGCCGCCGAGCATGTCGAAAAACACTTCCAGCTCGACCCCGCCCTGTTCTCCCCCCGCGCCGATTACCTGTTGCGGGTTCGCGGCATGAGCATGCGCGACGCCGGCATTCTCGACGGCGACCTGATCGCAGTCCATCGGGCTGCCGAGGCGCGCAACGGCCAGATCGTCGTGGCCCGTATCGACGATGAAGTCACGGTCAAGACCCTGCAGCGCAAAGGCCGCACGGTAGCGTTGCTGCCGGCAAACCCCGACTTCGAACCGATCGTGGTCGACCCGCAACGATCGCAACTTGTGATCGAAGGCATCATGGTCGGCCTGATCCGCAAGGACAGCTGAGCGCCGGGCGCACGCCGCCGCCATGCCGACCCACACCGCTCTCGCTACGCTTCCTGCCGGACTGGTCTGGCAGGGGCGGCAACTCGCACATCAGAACGGGCCGGTCCTGCCGACAGGTCATGCCGCGCTCGACGCAGAGTTGCCCGGTGGCGGCTGGCCGGGCGCCGCGATGACCGAACTGCTGGCAGACCAAACCGGTGTAGGCGAGCTTTCGCTGCTGATGCCGCTGTTGCGCCGGTCCGGGCCGACTCGCTGGCAGGTCTGGATTGCCCCGCCGCAGATACCTTACGCCCCGGCTCTTCATGCTGCCGGCGTCAATCTTGGATCACTGCTGCTGCTCACGCCGGCCACACCGGCAGAGGCAGTCTGGGCCACCCGCCAGGCCCTTGACTCGGCCAGCTGTCATGCCGTCCTGGCCTGGCTGCCGCAGATCGACAGCGCCGGACTGCGTCGCCTGCAACTGGCAGCAGAACAAGGCTCAACACCGCTCTTTCTGTTCCGCACGCTGGCCACGGCGCGCCAGCCCTCACCGGCACCACTGCGGCTGGCTCTCTCGGCCCGGCAAGGCGCTTTGCGCATCGACCTGCTCAAGCGCAAGGGCCCGCTCGCACACGCGCCCATCGTGCTGCCCTTGTGCGGCGACCGGCCTTGACCCCGCAGGCGTCCCGAAATGCTTTGGCTGGCCCTGATCCTTCCCGAACTGCCCCTGCAGGTTTTCATTCGCGGCCTGCCAGCCCCCGGTTTGCTCGCCATCACCGAGAAAACACCCCGAGCCCGGATCATTGCCGCCACGCCAGGCGCCCGGAAACAAGGCATACAGCCCGGTCAGGGCGTGGCCAGCGCGCTGGCGATGCTGCCGACACTCCGCCTGGTGGCACGCACCCCTGAGCGGGAAATAGCCATGCTGAAGGAGCTCGCGGCCTGGGCGGGTGCATTCGCCTCCCGTGTCTGTCTCGACCCGCCCGACTGCATCCTGCTGGAAGTCAGCGCCAGCCTGCGCCTGTTCGGGGGGCTTGATGCGCTCGAATCCGCCGTGCAGGATGGGCTGCAGCAACAGGGAGTCGATGTCTGCAGTGCCAGCGCGCCCACGCCGCTGGCTGCACGCTGGTTCGCACGCCATGCGCAACACGGTCCGCAGCCCCTCGTCACGCCGACACCGGACTGGCAGTCCCACCTCGATGCCTTGCCGCTGACCCTGCTTGCCGACGACAGCGCCATCAGCACGGCCAGTTTCGATCTTCTCAGTGGCCTCGGGCTGCGTACCCTGGGTGAAGTCCGCGCCCTTCCCGCATCGGGCCTTGCCCGCCGCCAGGCTCAGGCCGTCAGTGAAACGCTTGCCCGCGCCTATGGCGAAACCCACGACCTGCGCCCCGAGTACACCCCACCCGAGCACTACACTGCCGAGCTCAGCCTGCCCGCTGCAAGCATCAATACCGAACCCCTGATGTTCGCCGCCCGGCGCCTGTTTGCCGGCCTGACAAGCTGGCTCACCGCGCGGCACGCGGGCATTGACCACTGTCGCCTGAGCCTGGTGCACGAACGCGGCGAGGACACGACGCTCGACATCCTTACCGGCACGCCGAGTCGCGACGAAGCCAGACTCAACCTGCTCGCACGCGAACGGCTCGCGGTACTCGAACTGCCATCGGCAGTGGAAGGCATCAAGCTGAGCGCACACGCACCGCGTGCGCTGGCCGCACGCTCGAACGACCTCTTCGGCGACCCTGCGACCGAACGTGAAAACGCCTTGCTGTTACTGGACCGTCTGCGGGCACGACTGGGAGAAAACTGCGTGCGGCAGTTGAGCACCTTCCCCGATCGCCGCCCCGAGTGCGCCTGGCGCAGCACGTCATTGCGCACATCAGTAAGCACATCATCTCACCTCACTGTTCGCGAATTGGGCATCCCTCCCGCCCCCCTCCGGCCACTGTGGTTACTGCCCAGGCCGCGACGGATCGACGCCCCCCGCAAGCTTCGCCTCCTGCGCGGGCCGGAACGTATCGAACACGGGTGGTGGGATGGTCACGACATTCGTCGCGACTACTACACGGCGAGTACGGCCGATGAAGCCCTGTGGTGGGTATTCCGCGAACTGGACCCACCACACGACTGGTATCTGCAGGGCTACTTCGGCTGAGCGGTCGCGCCCTGCACGCCGGCACGCATCAGGATGCAGCCGGGAGCAGTCCGTTCATGAACGCCGCCAGCGCCACATCCTTTGCGGTGAGGCCGCCTGCATCGTGCGTGCTGAGCACAACATGCACGCGGTTATAGACATTGAACCACTCGGGATGATGATCCAGCTTCTCCGCCTGCAATGCCGCCCGGCTCATGAAGCCGAAAGCCGCATTGAAGTCCGCAAAGCGGAATTCACGCTCGATTGCATCCCGCCCTTTCACCACCTTCCAGCCCGGCAGGCCGGCCAGCGCCGCAGCGCGCTCCGCATCGTTGAGTTTCATCCACGCCTCCCGGTTCAGCGCAAGGAAAACAACACCAGTCTGCCACCGGCTTCGGCCTTGGCCGCAGTCGGCTTGACCATGAAAACACGCTCGGGCGGCACCTTGCCCGTCGTTACCAGCCACTCGCGCACATTCTGCGCACGCTGTTGCGCAAGCTGCCTGAGATCCTCATCGCCCACCTTCATCGTCGGCAACAGCAAGGCCTCCATCTCGGGGACAGGCAAGCTCTTGGCAATGCCCAGGAAGTTACGCGGCTTCTTGATATCGGTCGCGTCATAAACCTCTTCGAGCAGGGCGGGATACTCGTCCTCCGCAATCTCGATGTTCTGCAGCGATGGCGCAGCTTGTCCGCCCTTGATCATGGCCTTGAGCTTGACTGCACGCACCTGATCCACCAGCTTGGCGCGGCGAATACCCTCAGGGTCGGACGCCGGATCGGACAGACCGGTGATGTCGAGCCGCAATCCGGCACGGTCAACCAGCACCTTGGCCAACACCGCCAGCTTCTTCTGCTCCGCCTCGCCCGGCAGGGGCGCACCAGACTCGAACTCGACCTGTGACAGCTCCTCGCCGCCACCGAGCACCGACCCGAGCAGCGCGAAGGGCGACGTGATCGCCTTGCCTATCAGATTGAACAGCGCCTTGACCACCAGCCCGAACACGCTGAACTCCGGGTCGTCCATGGTGCCGCTTACCGGCAGATCAATCTTGATCTGGCCGCGACTGTCCTTGAGCAGCGAGACGGCGAGCTGCACCGGCAGATTGACCGCATCCGGACTGTCGACCGCCTCACCGAAGGTCAGTTGGTCAAGAAAGATCTGATTTGCCGCCGTAAGCTTGCGTTCCTCGATCTTGTAAGTGAGCTCGGCCGACAGCTTGCCGCGCTGGATGCCATAGCCGACATACTTGCCCGAGTAGCTCGACAGGCCGGTCAGCTCGAAGTCCTTCACCGAGGCGCCGATGTTCAGGTACTGATCCTGCCGAAAGGGGTTGAACTCGCCGTTGATCGAAACCGGCGCCGAGCTGTCGACCTTGCCATCCAGCGTCAGCTTGGCAATCGTGGTCGGGTCCGAAGACAACCCGGTCAGCTCACCCGCCATCCCGGTCAGGTTGGCGTCGTAGTTGGGTCGTACGAAGCGGTCGCTGAAGGCGATGTTGCCGCCCTTGACCCGGATCCGGCCAATCTTGATCGGCGGCATGTCCGCGCCCTGCGTCTTGCCGTCGGCAAGTGCCGCTTCGGCCTTCTGCCGGTCTGCCTCGGCGACCTCCGTTCCGGCCTGAATCTCGCGCAGGTTGAGCTTGCCCTGATCGCTCAGGATCAGACGGGTATAGAAGTCGTTGAGCGCGATGTCGCGCACCTCGAGCGCAAACGGCGCCAGGTGCAGATCAATACTGTTCAGACTGAGGCTGCCCCAACGCACGAAATCGGTCGCATTCAGTCGATCGATCGAGGAGAAGTTGGCGATCCCGACATCACCTGTAAACCGCCCCTTGATGCCGTCACGCGCCGACGACAGCGCGAGCTTCGCCTTCGCGTACAGGCTGCCGCGCGAGATGGCGATCTTGGTTTCTTCCAGCACATACGGTTGAAGCGGCAGAAGATCGACGTTATCGAGATCAATCGTCAACGCGGTCTTGAGCGGTTCAAGCACCGCCGTACCCGACACGCCCAGTTTGCCACGCTTGTTGACCCGGCTCTTCAGGTCGAGCTTGAGCTCCGCCCCCTTGTCGGTGGAGAAGTTCTCCACCTTGAGCGCGATGCCGTCAGCCTCCAGCACCACCGGCTTGCCGGCACTGCGGTCATCGACCCGAAGCGACGCATCTTCGAGCGCGAGCTTCTTGACCGTCACCGACCACGGCGTCTCACCCTTTGCTGCCGGGTTCGCCGGCGTGGCCTTGCCTGCCAGCCCCATGAGGTCGAAATCGCCATTGCGCTGGCGAACCGTCGACACCGCTGCACCCTTCACGCCCAGCTCGTCCACGACGACCTTGCGCTCGGCAACCAGCACCTGGGCATTGCTCACATTCAGTTGCGGCAGCTTCAGCGCCGCGCCCTTGTCGCCCTTCAGTCCGAGCACGAAATCCTTCAGACTCAGGGCGTCGGCATTGACCTCGATCTGCGGCTCGGATCCTTTGAGCGTGATCTTGTAGCGTACCGAACCGTCAAGGCGTCCACTGCGGATCTCACCACCGGGCATCGCTGCGGCCAGGTACGGCCCGTAACGGCCAGGCAGCAACTGTTCGATGATCAGGTTGCCGTCGAGCTGGAAAGGCTCGAGTCGCAGGCTGTCCTGGTGACTGAGCTTCTCTCCGGCCTCACTGACGTAATCCAGCCGGATCTCAGCCGGCATGTCACCGATGGTCGACAAATCACGCAGGTCGAGATTGATCGCCTCGATGCGGGTGCGGAAGGGGCCCGGCACGCTGCGGTCCTCGAAGCGCACCACGCCATCGCGAATTCGCGCCGAGGCCAGCAAAAAGTCGAGTTTTGCGGGCGCAGCGGACGTCGCACCCGCCTCCTGCACATGTTTCTGCCCATCGGCAGCCGCCGGGGCCTTCGCCGTACCCGCCGCATTCTTGTCAGCCTTGGGCGGCTTCCCTGCAGACTTGGGCATCAGCTGCATCAGGTTGATCCCGCCATCTGCGAGGCGCACAAGGTCGAGCTCGGGCTGCATCAGACGCAGCTTGCTGAACTGAAAGCGGTTGACCAGCGGCTGCACATCCGCGAGTTCGATACCGAATTCGGCGACCGTCAGCACTGGCGCGCCCGCCTTGTCCTGAACCTCCAGCCTGTCGATCTGCACCTGTCCGCTGACCGCCACTACCGGCGACGCATCTGCCGGCTGGCGAAAGCTCAATTGCATGTCCGCACCGAGCACACCCGAAAGCAGCTTGAAGGCCGGATCGAAAGGCAGGTAGGGCATCCACTCGGGCAGTTGAAAATCCTTCAGGGAGAAATCAACGACCGTCTCACGTTCATCACTGAAGGGCTTGCTGCGTCCACTGATACCCAGCGGCTTGCCGTTGAGCTTCGCCGACAGCGACGGCTCGACGAACACATCGACCTTGACCGGAAGATTGGAGATGAAAGGTATGCCTATGTTGATGTCCGACAGTTCGTGCTGCAGACCTTCAACCTGATCATCTACGGTAATACGGCCGTCCGTGAGCTGAATATTGCCCACCGAAAAGCGCGCCTCTCCCTCACTTTCGGGCTGTTCACCGAGACGCTCGATGACATCCGACCAGTTGTGCCTGCCCCCGGGGAGACGCACCAAGGCAAGCTGCAAGCCGTCGACCGAAAGCTCATGCAGCACCGGACCGCCGCGTATGATGGATTCGAGTTCGAGATTGAGATCGAGCCGCTCGAAGGACAGATCGGCCTTTTGCCCATCGGCCGCCATGACCTTGGCCCCACGCACTTCCGCTGCAAGGGTAAAGGGGTTGAACAGGACGCCATCGATCGAGACTTCACGCCCCAGCGTTTCACCCAGGATCTTGACTGCGTAGTGGCGTGCTACCGGCGGCACCACGCCAAACCCGATCACGGCCACGGCCAGCAAGACGCCCACTCCCCATTTTGCCGGGCGGATGAACCGCTGCAGACGGGATTGTTGCGTCGGGCCGGGGGTTGAATCAGACATTCACATGCTCCATGTGCTCGAAAACCATTATGAATCGACCAGTAAAACCCTGGGGCAAGCCCCCAAATCCATCAGTACGTTTGCCGCCGGTCGTCACCGGGCGTATTCTGCGCCGCTTTCAACGCACCGGGCGTGATTGTGGCTGACCAGCGTTTCGACCTTGTTGTAATTGGTGCCGGTGCAGCCGGCATGATGTGTGCTGCGACTGCCGGGCAACGCGGACGTCGTGTGCTGCTGCTCGATCACGCCACAAAACTCGCCGAAAAAATCCGCATTTCCGGCGGCGGACGGTGCAATTTCACCAACCGCCGCGTCACTGCCGAACACTTCCTTTGCCGCAATCCCCATTTCGTCCGTTCCGCACTTTCCCGCTACACGGCGCGCGATTTTATCGACCTTGTGGAAGGTCATGGGATTTCTTATCACGAGCGCGACTGGGGACAGCTGTTCTGTGATGATTCCGCGCAACAGATCATCAATATGCTGCGCGCCGAATGCGAGGACGGTGCGGTGCAATGGGCCATGCCGGCCAGCGTGCAGACAGTGGAACGCACATCGGACGAGCACGATCGATTTGTCATCGACACGACCATGGGCCGATTCTACGCCCACAGTCTGGTGATCGCGACCGGCGGGCTTTCCATTCCCAAGATCGGCGCCAGCCCTTTCGGCTACCGTATTGCCGAGCAATTCGGCATCCCCGTTATCGCGCCCCGCCCTGCGCTGGTGCCGCTCACGTTACCCCCCGAAACACTTTCGCTGCTCGCGCCGCTGGCTGGCGCCTCGTTCGAGGTCGAAGCCTCCTGTCGCGGCCCCGCCTTTCGTGAGGCCGCCCTTATCACGCACCGCGGCCTGTCCGGCCCTTCGATCCTGCAGGCATCGAGTTACTGGCAGGCACAGGCTTACGAAAAGGGTGACTGGGCGCCGCTCAGTCTCAACCTGCTGCCCGGCATCGATGCAGGTGAATGGCTGATGGCGCACGCCACCGAGCGCGGCCTGCTCGCCAACCTGCTGTCCGAACGCCTGCCCCGGCGCTTCGCGCATGCACTGTGCGCACTGCAGGGCTGGGAAAAACCGGTCAACGCCTTCCGTCATTCAGACCTGCGCCAGATCGCTGCCACCCTCGCCGACTGGCAACTTGTGCCGTCCGGCACCCAGGGGTATGCCAAGGCCGAGGTCACGCTCGGCGGCGTCGACACCAACGCCCTGTCATCCAAGACCATGGAAGCGCGCTCAGTACCGGGGCTCTATTTCGTCGGCGAGGTCATGGACGTGACCGGCCATCTCGGCGGATACAACTTCCAGTGGGCGTGGTCATCCGCTTACGCCGCCGGGCAGCACGCCTGACACGCAGACAGCATTCATCGGCCTGTCACACGCCTGAGCCAAGCTTGACGGCGACCCCATCGCCCCAGGCCGCACATGCAGGAACTACAGGTTCGCTCGATTTTTCTGTCGGACATTCACCTCGGAACCCGCGGTTGCCAGGCTGAACGCCTTCTCGACTTCCTGCGTTACCACGACTCCGAAAATCTCTTCCTGATTGGCGACATCGTGGACTTCTGGTCGATGAGCCGCGGCATTCACTGGACCGGAACCCAGAACACCGTCGTACAGAAGGTACTGCGGCGCGCGCGCAAGGGCACGCAGGTGATCTTCATTCCGGGCAATCACGACGAAGCCCTGCGCGAATACATCGGCACCACCTTCGGCGACATCCGCCTCGAGAACGACTGGATTCATGAGACGGTCGATGGGCGGCGCTTCCTGCTGCTGCACGGCGACGAGTACGATCAGGTCACCCGTCACCATCGCTGGGTCGCCGTGCTCGGCGATGTCGCCTACAACGTGCTGGTCATGATCAACGGCGGACTGTCACGCATCCGACGCCGCCTGGGCATCTCCGGTTACTGGTCGCTCGCCGGCTATGCCAAGCGCAAGGTCAAGACCGCGGTCAGCTTCATCTTCGACTTCGAGGACTCGGTGATGCACGGTGCGCGTGAGCGCGGCGTGGATGGCGTGATCTGCGGCCACATCCACTGGGCCGCCATTCGCGAGGTCGACGGTCTGACCTACGTGAATTGCGGCGACTGGGTCGATAGCTGCACCGCGATCGTCGAACACCTCGACGGCCGGCTCGAACTGATTCAGTGGGGAGCCCACCCCGCCCCTTTGAAATCGCTACCGGCACCCGCGACAGCAGAGCAGGCACAGGAACCCGAGCGCGAGGTCGCGGCCAGCGCCTGAGTCCGGTTCAGCCCCGTTGTGTCCGCCGCCACGGCAGCAGCGGCAGGTAGGCAAACACCTGAACTGCGATCAGACCGCCAAACGCAATGCTCAGCGCTGCAGACATCGTCTGCCCTCCCGCCTGCAAGGCATCCAGCGCCAATCCGAGCCCCCATTGCACGGCGAAGGCCCCGGCAAACGCCATCAGGTTGATTGCGGTCGATACGCGCGCAAATACCTGCCGGGGAAAGTTCGATGCGGTCGCGAGGTAAGTCTGCGAATTGACCGAAGACAGCATACCGAGCAGGAACCAGAGCAGCACCAGCGGCCCGAGGTCGAACAGGATACACAGCTGCACGCTCAACATGCCCGCATAGCCGCACTGGATCAGGTTGAGCGGGCGTACGCCGCGCGTTGCAAGCCGCACACCAAAGAAACCGATGGACAACTGCCCTGCCAGCATGCCGACATTGAGCGCTACCAGATAACCCGCAGCCTGCGCCAGCGTCAGGCCATTTACGTTCATCAGCCAGGGCACGGCCCACAGACTCTGCATCGCCATGAAGCCACCGGTGAAGAACATCGACGACGCCGCAAACTTCAGAAAAGCCGGGGCAGGAAAAATCCGCGCGGCCGACAGCAACGCATCGACCAGCCGCTCATTACCCGCGTGGCTGGCCTCGTCGGGCAGCGCGAAAAAGATCCACAGCGAGATCATCAGCGCAAGCGCGGCGATGACCCAGAACACGCCGTGCCACCCCATGAATGGCAGCAAGGCCTCAACCGGCGCGCTTGCCGTGAGCGCGCCGAGCGCGCCTGCAGACATGATGAAACCCGTCATCGAGCTTTGCCGCTCAGCCGGATACCACATTGCAAAGCCTTTCAGCGCCCCCATGAGGCACGCCGACACGCCGACGCCGATCAGCGCCCGCGCACTGCCGAGGCCAGCCAGGGACTCTCCCATCGCAAAGGCAGCACTGCCCAGTGCAGTCAGCAGCATCAGACAGCCTTCGACCCGGCGCGGGCCGAAACGGTCGAGTGCGATCCCCACAGGAATCTGTGCCATTCCAAAGGCCAGGAAGTAGGTACTGGTCAGCAGCCCAAGATCGGCGGCGGAAAGACCAAGATCACTTGTGAGCATGGGCGAAATGACCGCATTGACCGTACGCAGCAGATAGGACAGGTAATAGCCCAGCGCAAAGGGCAGGAAGATCCGGCCCCAGGCACCCGGGGCGTGAGCAGGACTCATTCGGGCAATCCGTTAGACAAAGGCGGCATTCTGCCTGCTTTGCACCATTCCGGGACAAATGAAAAAACCACCGGCATGTCTGCGATATTGACCCGCATCAAGGCTACAGCGGTATCGATGCGGAGAATCGAGTCATTCCCGAGGAGCCCTGCCAATGTCACTTTCAAGCCTGATGACCGACGACCATCGCGCATGCGATCATGTTTTCGCCCGGGTCGAAACCCTCGTAGCCCAAGCCGACTGGCCGGCGGCGGCGGCGGCGATGTCGACGTTTGCCGCGGCGCTGCACGCGCACTTTCAGGCGGAGGAAGAACACCTCTTCCCCGCGTTCGAGGCCGCGACCGGCATGAGCGGCGGTCCAACTGCGGTGATGCGGGCCGAGCACGCCGAAATGCGGGCCTTCCTCGACAGCATGCAAGCCGCAATCGACGCCCGCGACGGCGACGACTTCGCGGGCGAGGCCGAAACCCTGATGATCATGATTCAGCAACACAACATGAAAGAAGAGAACATGCTTTACCCGATGTGCGATGCCCGCCTTGCAGACCGCAGCGCCGACCTGGCAGGCGTGCTCGACACCGCCCTGCATGCTCGCACCGCACCAGGAGCCGTTGCATGAATGCCCCCGCAATCGTCGACGCCCGCGGCATGGAGCCCCCCGTTCCTTTCGAGATGGCGATGGAGGCCGTGGCCGATCTCGCCCCTGGTCAGACCGTCACCTTGCTCCTCGACCGCATGCCCAATCCGCTGTTCCGTATTCTCGATCGCGACGGATACCGCTATACACCGACGGTCCGTGACGATGCAGTGGTCGAGGTCCTGATCGAACGTCCATGAGCAGCGCCAACCCCGGCCTGGGTTACGAGGCGACACCGCCGTTTACGGCACCGCTGCGCTTCTTCCTCACCGCACCACTGTTCGGCATCGCCGCCGGGCTGGTACTGATCGCAGACGCCGGTTTGCTTGCATCGCGATGGACGCCGGGCACCCTGGCCATCGTCCATCTGTTTGCAGCAGGCTTTCTGCTGCAGATCATGCTCGGTGCGCTGATCCAGATCATGCCCGTGGTCACCGGTGCGGCACTGCCTGCGCCGCTGCTCACCGCCCGGCTGACCCACGTCGGGCTCAGTCTGGGGGCGGCCGGACTTGCGGCCGGGCTTGGTTTCGGACTGCCGGACGTGCTGATCGGCGCAGCGGCACTGCTCGGACTGAGCATTCTCGGTTTTCTCGGCTGCGCGGCCTTTGCCATTGTCCATGCGCCAAAGACACCCATGGCAAGCCACACGCCGCGTGACCTGCGCCTTTCGCTCACCGGCCTTGCACTTGCCGTCGCACTGGGTTTCTCGATTGCACTCGGGCTCGCCGGCGGCGGTGGGCTTCCCCTGCCCTTCCCTATTCAGGTCAATCTGCACGCGGGCTGGGCGCTGCTTGGCTGGGCCGGCATTCTCCTCGCGGCAGTGAGCTGGGTGGTGGTCCCGATGTTCCAGATCACCCCCCCCTATCCGGCCACGCTCACCCGCAACTGGGCACCCGCCATCCTTGGTCTGCTCAGCGCATGGTCCGTGCTCAGTGTCAGCGGCTTCGACCAGACCGCCATCGTGCTCGCGCTCGCCCTGATCGCCGCCGTGATCTGCTTTGCCGCCATCACCTTGCGCCAACAGTCGCGCACGCGACGCAGCACGCCCGACGCCTCGTTTCGCGCCTTCCGCCTGGCAATGCTCGCCCTCATTGCCGGCACCGGCCTGCTCATCGTCCCCCAGTTTGCCGATGGTGAGCGCTGGACCGTGCTGGCCGGCATCCTGATCCTGCATGGTGGTCTGGGCGGCGCAACCAGCGCCATGCTGTACAAGATCGTACCTTTCCTGGCCTGGCTGCATCTCACTCAGGCCAGGATCAAGGCCCCCAACGTCAAGAAGCTGCTCCCGGATGCGCGCGCCAAAGCGCAGCTCAGGATGCATGCGGTGGCACTGGCTGCGCTGCTGGTTGCAGCACTTGCTCCAGCGCTGG
>JALNWS010000079.1 GCA_023230755.1 Azoarcus sp. | reverse complement strand
TCCGGCCGATCGCCAGGGCGACCATAAACCACAAACCGGAAGCACAAAAGAAAAAAGCCCGAGCGCTTTCGAGCTCGGGCTAAATCCACACCAAAGGAGGAGGGTGGAGGAGACGGTTCAAATGATAGCGGCGCATGTTGTGCGGCGCAACAATTGGCGGTGTAAACGTTTCTATCGGCAAATCAGCAAAATCAGCAAAATCTATCTTGTGCCAGATCGGTCGCCGACCCCTGTGCTTCAGATGGAATCCATCTGCGTCGTGCAGGGATGCAGGCTCATTCGGCGAGCCTGGGGGTGGCAGATAATGTGTGGACCTGGTCGTTGTCCACCGCGCCAGCCCCTCAACCCCCACCGTAGGACATCACACCATGCTGGGAGCCATCATTGGCGATATCGTCGGCTCGGTCTACGAGTTCAACAATCATTGCGCCAAAACCTTTGATCCCTTCTTTCACGCCCGCGCTTTCTACACGGACGACACGGTCTGCACCATCGCCGTGGCCGACGCGCTCATCAACAATCGCCCACCGGCCGAAGCGCTCAAGGACTGGGGGCGGCGCTACTGGGATAACGGCGGCTGGGGCGGCATGTTCGGGCAATGGCTGCAGTCGGACGACGCCTCCCCCTACGGCAGCTTCGGCAACGGCGCCGCAATGCGGGTCTCACCCGCCGGCCTGCTTGCAGAAACCGTCGAGCAAGTGACGGTGCTGTCGCAGGCCGTCACCGAGGTCACACACAATCACCCGGAAGGTCTCAAAGGCGCAGAAGCGACCGCGCTGGCCATCTTTCTGGCGCGTCAGCGGCGTGCGCCCGCGGAGATCCGCAGCACCATCGCCGAGCGCTTCGGCTACGACATCGATCTCACGGTCGACGATATCCGCCCCACCTACCGTTTCAACGAAACCTGCCAGCAAACCGTCCCTCAGGCGCTGGTGTGCGCGCTGACTGCAACCGACTTCGAGGACGCCATCCGCAATGCGATCTCGATCGGCGGCGACAGCGACACCGTGGCCGCCATCGCGGGCGGTGTGGCGGAAGCGCTGTTTGGCATTCCGGAACACATCGCCGAGCGCGGGTGGGGGTATTTGCCGGAGGATATGCGGGCAGTGATGGAGGGGCTTTATCAGCAAGGCTGACGTGTTTGTCGGGCTACTCGCCCCCCTCGCAAGTCTGCCGTGTAAAGGTCAGGCGGCTTTCTTTCGACGGGCCGCAATAATCCCTGCGAGACCGATGCCCAGCAACGCCAGCGTAGCCGGTTCCGGCACGTTGTTCTGTACATCGCGTTGCGCGATCGAGGTGCTGACGTTCGCCCATGTTTCGTGAACCGAGTTGGCGCCGCCGTTCCAGCTGAAGAACGAACCGTTATTGCCCCAACCGGAGCCATTGGCCAGCCAGGTGTTCGAGACCAGATCGAAGTCGCCAAAGCCAAACAGCGTCGACAGCGTTACATGGTGGCCATAATCCAGACGGTCGAACACGAAAGAGGTCAGCTCGTCTTGGGCAAGGATGCCGTTGGCGTTGGTGTCTGCCCCGGCAAAACTGCCATAGCTAGGACCGTAATTGTTTACGGAGAACGACACAACGGTCGCATTGGCGGATGCAGATCCGGCAATCAGCAGGGCGGCGGTGGCAAACTTGATTTTCTTGAGCAATGAGTACTCCCTTGGAGTCGATGACAGCAATAAGCGCAGATTGAAAGGCAGCGCGGGCTCGATCGTGACCGTGAAGCATCGTCAATCACGACATTCGATACCTCGCTGCCGTATATGGCAATTTATGGCGAAAGTGTAGCGATTTGCGCTCAAGGTGCCCGGTAAATCCATCACGATTGACCAAAAATGCTTTCAACGCCCACACTTCAAAGGGGTCAGAGTCGTTTGATTTGCTGGAGGGACTGCAGCGGAAGGGATGAACGCCGCTGGCCGGTCGTTCGTGTCCGGGCACGCGCGCTGGGCACGAGCCCGAGGTTTCAGAAGATCAGACGCTTGTCACCGCCAACGCCGGCTTCCTTCAGGTTCGGGATTGCGCGCACGATCTTGGCGCGGGTTGCTTTGTCGTGCCCCATTTTCGAGAGTACCTGCCCTACGGCAGATGCTGCATAGCCCCCTTGCTTGTTAGGAGCAAGTGCCTGTCGAATCCGGGTAACGGCTGCGGCAACGATATTCTTGTCCAAACCGTTTGTCGTGCTGGTGGTCTGGGCGGCCGGTACATCAGGGGCTGGGACAGGAGTCGCGGGATGGGGCAAAGGCAGAGAAACGAGCGGCAGATCGGTCACCGGCGCAACGGCGTTCGCCCCGGCGCCGAGCGCAATCAGCACAGTGTGTCCTTGCGAAGCAAGGTACTCGGTGGCGGCAACCAGCAGGTCGTCGCGCGACACCACCACGATCAGCGTCGCGGGATCTGCCTCGCCGTAGTGCACGGCAGCAAGCTCGAACATCAACCGCACGTCTGCCGATTGCTTTCGTACCGGCGCCACATGGCAACGGACCTCGACCCCGGGCATTTCGCACTGCAAAGCCTGCTCCCAGCCGCGCACACGGTCACCCTTTCCGTTGCCCGCCACGATCGCCTGTGTGCAGCTGCGCCCGAATGACTTGAACACGCGTGCCAGCGGTGCCACAAGCGCGGGCGACTGGTTGTCGGCATCGACGAAGAGGAGGGTGCGCGTCATGGTCTTGATCGGCCTCGTACGAACGGGTGGGTTCCCGCTGGGCTATGTATCGTACATGATGGAAAACACCCGTACAGGATCGACATACGCCAAAAAATGCCGGGGTGAGACATATTCAATGAACGTATGACGAAAATGTCACATGGGAGTCGTGCCGTTTTGCGTATGCTCATGCCCTATGCAGACTTGCCGCCTGCCCGTCCTGCCTTCATGCGCTTCAATGCCCGGCGAGCCCGTGACGCGCCGGCGCTCGAACCTGAATCTGTTCACACCATTTAGACATACATGAAATGAGTCGTCGTTATCGAAAGTCCAGGCGCGAAAGCGGCCTGATGGAGATCGCTGCCACCTCCGACTGGAAGGTGGGCGCAGGCCTTGCAGCCGCATGCGCCTTCGCCGCCGCAGTCGTCATTCCGGGCACGCTCGGACGCAGCCCATTTCTCGCGGGGCTTGTGTCCTTATTCAGTCCGCTAGCCTGGCTGGTGGCCTTTGTCTTTGCGGTCATTGCGTTCATCCGTTTCACCAAGCAAGGGAGCGTGCGCAGAAAGTCGGTTGCCAACGCACCGGTCGGGAAGCCCTCAGGTGCAAGTGCGCCTGTACTCAGCCCCGGGGATAAAGCCTTGCTGAGGCGAACCTTCGAGCCCGCTTCAAACCGCCCGTCGGCAGAGGCTTCGAATAGCGGTGAAGCCCAGTCGCGCCCCACAGCGTGGTCGCTCGACGTGATCAACCGCATCGAATGGAAGCGCTTCGAGGACGTGTGCTGCGCCTTCTACCGCGAAAAAGGCATCCGCGCGGAGACCACTGCGCTCGGCCCCGATGGTGGCGTCGACATCCGCCTGTTTCAGGATGAGGCCGACCCCGCTCGCGTTACGGCCGTCGTCCAGTGCAAGGCGTGGAATCAGGCTGTTGGGGTGAAGCTGGTTCGGGAGTTGCGTGGGGTCATGGCGCACGAGAAGACCGAAAAAGCCTTCTTCATGGCGCCCAACGGCTACACCGAGGACGCACGCGCTTTCGCGCAGGCGAACAGGATCACCCTGCTCGACGGAAAACTCATCCTCGCCATGTTCGAACGGCTACCGGAAGCTTCCCGGCAACGACTGCTCGAGCTCGCAACCCAGGGCGACTGGACGACGCCAACCTGCCCCAGTTGCGGGGCGAGGATGGTGAAGCGGGAGAGCAAGCGAGGACGGTTCTGGGGGTGCAGTACCTACCCGCGGTGTCGGGCGATGTTGGGGATGAGGGCTGGGGGGTAGGTGCCGCTGCCAGATGTCCCACGATGAACAGAAGCATCGAACGGCAGACCTTTGCCTGATCGAAATACTGGTTTCGACCCTCAAGAGTCTTTCGCCGTCTCGACGGATCAGCGGCAGGTTTCTGAGCCGAGCAGCCGTACAGGCTGACGACTGACCGAGTGCTCCTCGGCCTTATGTTGAGCTCCACAGAAGGCCGGCAATCAGACACTCTCAATCAAACGACAGTTCCACCATGGTGAATTTGTTGCTGACCGGGTTTTTGGACCTTGAATAGGTACTAGATGGTTAGAGGACCTACGGAAGCCGAGCGCAAATGACAAGCCCCACCGCCAGGGTGGGACTTATCGATTGCCCGAAGGCAGGCACTCAAGGCGTGAAGTCCTTAGCCGCGATGGTCTTTGTGAAGGAGTGCATCCAATCGCCAGATTTCATTGCCGTTCATGATGATCTTCTGACCATCGGTCGTTTCCATCACATGACCCGGCTGCATGTGTGTGGCTCTTCCCAGCTTGTCCTCCATGCCCATCTTCCCGTCTTTGAAGATGTACACCGTCGCGCCATCCTTCAAAGGGATGGACTTCTCGACGAGTGCGGCGTCAGCGGCGAAGGCGGAGATGCTGACTGCGCTGATGGCAAAAATGGTGAGTGCTTTCTTGATCATGATTGGCTCCTGGAGCGTTGAGTGATATCGCGGGCACGTTCAAAAAAACCCGCTAGGCAAATGTTCTTCCGGCCTTAGCCGGCAAAATCCGGGTTCTTAGACACATAGACTGTGACACCCTTGGCGCCGGGTATGACCTCGGACAGCGCGAACGGGCGGGTGCCGAGCGTATCGAAGGTCCAATCCAGGCTCTTTCCGTCAACCGTGATACGAACGGTTTCAAGTTGGTTTACGTTCAGATATTTCGCCTCGCCGCTCAGCGTGATCTCCCGACCTGGCGCGGCAACGGCCTTGTAGCCGAATGGGGCCAACTGGTTGGCGGAGGGCTGAGCATTCGATTCGGACACATGATTCAGCCAATGGGAGCCAGCTTCCGTGTAGTCCGGATGAGCGTAGGCGGAGGTCGCGGCAACGCCGCCAATTGCGGCGATGAAGGACAGTTTGATCAGGGTGGTTTTCATGGTGTTTTCCTTGGAAAAAGTTTCAACTGAGCCGAACTTCGTCTATCCGACCGTGAAGACATCCTAAGGGGCTGACACCGACGGGACGCTGACCCGGGAATTACATTGTCGTTAGCCAAATGTCGTGATGCCGTTACGTCACGGGAGGTCGCCCTCCGGACGCCTGCCCCACCACAAACGACAACGGCCGGGCGCATGCGAGCCGCCCGGCCGTTGTCTTCGCGCGAGTCTTATTGACTAGCTTGGCTCGGGAAGCAGCTCCGACTTAACCACTGCCCGAGGTGTTTCCAGGCCTCGCTTCAGGCGCCACTGCTTGACCAGCGCATACAACGCCGGGATCACGCCCAGCGTCAGCACTGTCGACGAGATCATGCCGCCGACCATCGGCGCGGCGATGCGGCTCATGACTTCAGAGCCGGTGCCGGTGCTCCACATGATGGGTAGCAGGCCGGCCATGATGGCTACTACGGTCATCATCTTGGGCCGCACCCGCTCAACCGCGCCTTCCATGATGGCGTGATAGAGGTCCGACACATCGGGTTGGCGACCATCGCCAAGCCGTTTCGTTTTGATTTCCTCCCATGCCTGATCCAGGTAAATCAGCATCACCACCCCGGTTTCAGCCGCCACGCCGGCCAGTGCGATAAAGCCCACCGCCACCGCCACGCTCATGTTGTACCCCAGCCACCACATCAGCCAGATGCCGCCCACCAGCGCGAAAGGCACCGACAGCATGACGATCAGCGTTTCAGCCAGGCGGCGGAAGTTCAGATACAGCAGCACAAAGATGATCGCCAGCGTCAGCGGCACAACCAGCGACAGCTTGGCCTTGGCCCGCTCCATATACTCGAACTGGCCCGACCAGGTGGCGTAGTAGCCCGGCGGGAAGCTGACCTTGTCGGCCACTGCCTGCTGCGCCTCTTTTACATAGGAGCCGACGTCGCGGTCGCGAATGTCGACAAACACATAGGCCGCGAGCAGCGCATTCTCGGTCTTGATCCCCGGCGGACCGTTGCGCAGCGCAATCTCGGCCAGTTGCCCCAGCGGGATCATGCCCGCGGCGCTGGGCACGAAGACTTCATTGGCGATGCGCTGCGTGTCCTCGCGCAAGGCGCGCGGGTAGCGCACCGTGACGTTGTAGCGCTCCAGCCCTTCGACGGCGGTGGTGACCGGCGCGCCACCCAGGGCGGTGGATACCACCTGCTGGAACTCACCCACGGTGATGCCGTAGCGTGCCAGTTGCTCGCGGCGCGGAGTGATGTCGAGGTAATACCCGCCGGTCACCCGCTCGGCGTAGGCGCTGGTGGTACCGGGCACGTCCTTGACCGCCTGCTCGATCTGGCGCGCCAGCTTTTCGATTTCGCCCAGATCCTTGCCGAAGACCTTGACCCCCACTGGCGTGCGGATACCGGTCGACAGCATATCAATGCGCGCCTTGATCGGCATGGTCCAGGAGTTGGCCACGCCGGGGAACTTGAGCGCCGCGTCCATCTCGGCGATCAGCTTGTCCACCGTCATGCCCGGGCGCCATGTGTCTTCCGGCGTGAGATTGATGACGGTCTCGAACATCTCGATCGGTGCCGGATCGGTCGCGCTATTGGCGCGGCCGGCCTTGCCATACACCGACTCAACCTCTGGGAAGGTCTTGATCACACGGTTAGTGGTCTGCAGCAGGCGCGCGGCTTCGGTCACCGACATGCCAGGCAGCGAGGCCGGCATGTAGAAGATCGAGCCCTCGTTGAGCGTGGGCATGAATTCCGAGCCGATCTGCCGTGCCGGAAAGATCGTCGCCGCCATTGCCAACACAGCGAGCACCAGGGTGGTCCATTTGCGGCGCATCACCCACTGAATGATCGGCCGATAGGCCCAGATCAGGAAGCGATTCACCGGGTTCTTCTGCTCCGGCATGATGTGCCCGCGAATGAACAGCATCATCAGCACCGGCACCAGCGTGACCGAAAGAATGGCTGCGCCGGCCATGGCAAAGGTCTTGGTGAAGGCCAGCGGGCTGAACAGCCGCCCTTCCTGCCCCTCCAGCGTGAACACCGGCAAGAAGGAGACGGTGATGATCAGCAGCGAGAAGAACAGCGCCGGCCCCACTTCCTTGCAGGCGCGGATCATCGCCGCCGCACGGTCGCGTTGGTGCGCATCGTGCGGTAATCGCTCCAGGTGTTTGTGGGCGTTCTCGATCATCACGATGGCCGCATCGACCATCGCGCCGATGGCAATGGCGATGCCGCCCAGGCTCATGATGTTGCTGCCCATGTCCATCGAGCGCATGGCGATGAAAGCGATCAGGATGCCGATCGGCAGCGTGAGGATGGCGACCAGCGCACTCCTCACATGCATCAGGAAGATGATGCACACAGCGGCGACGATCAGGCTCTCCTCGAACAGCGTCCATTTCAGGTTGGCGATGGCCCGCTCGATCAAGGGCGCACGGTCATACACCGGCACAATCTCGGTGCCCTCGGGCAGGCCGGGCTTAAGTTCCTCGATCTTGGCCTTGACGTTGGCGATCACGTCGAGCGCGTTCTGGCCAAAGCGCGCCATCACGATGCCCGAGGCCACTTCGCCCTCGCCGTTCAGTTCGGTGATGCCGCGCCGCCCGGCGGGCACGAGTTCGACCCGCGCCACGTCGCGCACCAGCACCGGCGTGCCGCCATCGGCCTTGAGCACCAGGGTTTCGATGTCCTCGACGCCCTTCAGATAGCCCAGGCCGCGCACCATGAATTCCTTCTCGGCCAGCTCCACCACCCGGCCACCGACATCGCGGTTCGATTCGCGGATCACCTGCGAGACGCGCGCCAACGGAATCCCGTAGCTCGCCAGCCGGTGCGGGTCGACGATGACCTGGTACTCCTTGACGAAGCCGCCCACGCTGGCCACCTCGGCCACCCCACCGGCCTTGGTCAGCTGGTAGCGCACATACCAGTCCTGCACGCTGCGCAGGTCGGCCAGCGACTGGTCCTTGCCGGTCAGCGCGTACTGGAAGACCCAGCCCACACCAGTGGCGTCGGGGCCGAGCTGCGGCGACACCCCTTCGGGCAGGCTGCCCTGCACCGAACTCAGGTATTCGAGCACGCGCGAGCGGGCCCAGTAGATGTCGGTGCCGTCCTCGAAGATCACATACACGTAGGACGCGCCGAACATCGAGAAGCCGCGTACCACCTTGGCCTTGGGCACCGCCAACATGGCGGTGGTGAGCGGATAGGTGACCTGATCTTCCACCACCCGGGGGGCTTGCCCCTGGTAGGGCGTAAACACGATGACCTGGGTGTCGGACAGATCGGGCAGCGCATCGAGCGGGGTCTGCTTGACCGCGTACACCCCGCCGCCGATCACGGCCAGCGTGGCCAGCAGCACCAAAAACACATTGCGCGCCGACCATTCAATCAGACGATCGAGCATCTCAATGCCCCTTGTGCGCGGCCGCGCCGGCTTGCTCGACTTTGACGATGACGAACTCGCCGTCGCCCCGATCTTCAAAGGTAAAACGCACCGGCTGCCCCGGCAGCACCCCTTTGATGACCTCTTTGCTGGCAAGACCGAATTCCATGGTCATGGCCGGCCATTGAAGCGCGGGGATGGCCTCGTGGTTCATCGACACGGTGTCGGATGACAAATCAACCGAATCCACCGAGCCGACCGCTTCATAGTTTTTCGCCGTTGTTGCATCAGGCGCTGAGAAGGTCGACAACGCGGCCTTGAGATTGCTCTCCGCATCGATCAGGAAGTTGGCTGCCACGACGACTTCAGCACCGTCCTCCAGCCCCTCCAGAATTTCAACGTGATCTCGCCCGCGCAGCCCAACTTTCACCGGTTGCGGTTTGAACTTGCCCTCACCTTCGACCCGCAGCACCACCTGTCGTTCACCGGTGTCGATGAGCGCCGATTTGGGCACAGTCAAACGCTTGGCGCTGCCGGCCGAGGCGATGTCGACATGAGCAAACATGCCGGGACGCAGCAAGCCGTCACGATTGGCCAGCTCCAGACGCACCGGGGTGGTCCGCGTGGCCGCGTTGAGGGTGGGATAGAGATAAGTGAGCTTGGCATCGAAGGTCTGGTCCGGAAATGCTTCCAGACTGACCTTGGCCATCTCGCCGACCTTCACCCGGGCCAGATCCTTCTCGTAAACATCGGCGATCACCCAAACAGTGGACAAATCGGCAATGCGGTAGATCGCCGTCCCCGGCATGAAACGCATGCCCTCGACGGCCTTTTTCTCTAGAACGAAGCCGGTCGCCGGAGAGTTGAAAGTCAGCCGGCTTGAAACCTTGCCTGCCGGCGCCGCGACCTGCCAATTGGCCAGGCGCTCGCGCGCCGCCTCGGCAAGACGGCCGGCGGCCGCGCGTGCGGCGGGGTCCGCATCCGGCGCATCGAGCTTAAGCTCGCGCGCAATCGCCAGTTCCTTTTGCGCCGACACCAGTTCGGGGCTGTACACCGAAAACAGCGGCTGACCGCGTTTGACCGGGTCGCCACTGGCATTCACATGCAGCCGCTCGATCCAGCCCTCGAAGCGCGGCGCCACATCATGAATGGCGCGCTCGTTGATCTCCACCCGGCCGACCGCCCGCACCGCTGCGTCCATCGCGCGCATCTCGGCCATCGCGGTCTTGACGCCGAGCGTCTGCAAGCGGGCCGGGCTGACCTTGACCGCACCTTCGCCATCCGGCTCGTCGCCTTCATAGACCGGAATGTAGTCCATGCCCATCGAGTCTTTTTTGGGTTCAGGCGAGGTATCCGGCAAACCCATCGGGTTACGGTAGTAGAGAATCTTGCGGGGCTGCTTGCCGCCACCCGCTGCGGTTTCCTCCGCATGCGCTGCAGGCAGCAAATCAGTGGTGATTGCCGCATGGCGGCTACCCGCCCAATAGGCCGCCGACAGTGTCACACCGACAGCCACCGCGGCCAGCGTTAGGGAAATAGGTCGTTTCACAGGGGGGCTCCCACCAGCAGTTCGAGTTCAGCGAGCCGAATATGGATCTCGGCGTCGGCGTCCAGCAAGGCAAGGCGCGCGCGCAGAATCTGCCGCTCGGCCTCGATGAGGGTATTGAAGTTGACCCGGCCGGATTCGTACCCCGCCATGGCCGCATCGAAGTTGGCACGCGCCTGCGGCAGCAGCGTGCCGCGCAGCAGCCGTGCCTTGTCGACGTTGGCTTCGAAGGCAGCATGGGCTTCGCCGAGTTGGCCATTGAGTCGCGCTTCCGCGGCGGCGACCTGACTGTGGGCGGCATCAACTCGCCGTTCAGCCTCCCGCTCCTGCGCCCGGCGGGAACGTTGCTGCAACGGGATGTTGACCTCCAGCATCACATCCCAGCTATCGGTGCCGTTTTGCGGACGGTTATTGGTCAATGCGACGCCGAAATCGGGATAGCGATTCAGATACACGAGTTCTCGCGACTTGGCGGCGGCTTCCGTCCCAAGTCGCTCCCGCGCCAAGCCCGGCGAGAGCGATTTGGCACGCTCAAACAGCGCCGCCAGATCGAGTTGTGGGGGCGCCTCGGGCAATCGGGTCGGCGCATCGAGCGGCGCGTCAGCCCGGCGCGGCAATTGCGCATTGAGCTTGGCGACAGCATCACGCCGGCGACGCTCGGCCTCAACGCGTTCAATTTTTAGCGTGGTCAGTTCGCTATGCGCTCGAATCGCGTCCTGCTGCGGCACCAGCCCCACGCTGTAGCGGGTCTCGACCAGCCGGCTCAGGGCATCGAGCAGCGCAAGCGTCTCGCCAATAATCGCGGACTGGCCGTCCGCCTGGTAGTAACGCACATAGGCCGTCTTGATACGTGCCTCGACCTCCAGCACGGCGCTGTCGGCGAAGCGTGCGCTTTGATCCGCTAACGCTTCGGCCACACCACCGCGCAACCCACGCTTACCCCAGAATGGGACGGACTGGATGACCCGGTAGCGGGTCTGCCCAACCGCTCCGGGCACCAAAGATGCACCGCCACCCGACATGGTGTTGGTGAAATCCATCAATTCAAGCTGAAATTTAGGGTCGGGCAACGCACCGGCCGGCTCGATGCGCTCCCGATTGGCTGCCGCCTCCAACCTGCGAGCGGCCAGTTCCGGGTTGTGTTCGCGGGCATAGGACAGCAACTCGTGGAGCGAAGCCCCCAGCGGCGCTTCAGACGTCTGAGCATGAGCCGGGCCAAACAGCACCACGCCACCGAGAGCGCTGGCAAGCAGGCCGCGCATCAGGAAGTTTTTCATCGGTTTGAAGTCCGGAAGAGGATCATCGGCGAGGTGCGCACCATGCGTGAGCGCACCTCTCGTGCGGGCCTATTGAGCGCTTTCCAGCTGGGTCACCGTCAGCGTTCCGCCAACGTCTTCGGCAACAAAATGTACGGTGTCACCCGGTTTGACCTTCTTCAGCATGTCCATCGACGCCGCTTTGAACACCATCGTCATGCCCGGCATGCCGAGATTTTTGAGCGGGCCGTGCTTGATCGTGATCTTGCCCTTGGCGGCATCCACCTTTTTGACCATCCCTTCTGACATGCCGTCCGTTGCCGCGGCCATGGGCATCGCGCCATGACCGTGGTCCCCTGCTGCACTGGCGGGCATGGCCGACCCCAAGGCTGCTGCCACGAAAATGGCAGAGATAAGTGCTTTCATGATCCTTCCTAGAATGAGTTTCGAGTGGCGCCACTGTAGAGGAACCATCCCGTCGGTGACCTGACGCAAAGATGACAAATTTGTCATCTTTGCGTCGCAGCCCAGGGCACCGCCTGAAAAAGGAAAAATGACACGGTTGTCATCCGCAGGTCATGTTTCCGTTCCCTGCCGAGGCGAACAATTGACGCATCCTCAGTGACCACAATGGACTCGCGATGAACGCTTTGAAACCCGATGCGCAACACGAAAGTAACCACGCAACGCGCCACAGTCGTCGCACGTGGTGGATCTTTGGTGGCTTTGCCGCCATCGCGTTGGTGATGCTCGCCATCGAGCACCAGGCGCACCTGCTCGGTTGGCTGCCTTGGCTGTTCCTGGCGGCCTGCCCGCTGATGCATGTTTTCATGCACGGCGGACACGGTCATGGCGGACACGGCGGCAAACACGGCGGTGACGACAAATGATCGAATCCTCCTACGGACTGTGGTCGCTGGTGGCGATCAATTCCGCGATCTTCATCTTCTTCGCCTTCAGCTTCTTCAAGCCCCGCACCGCGCGAGATTGGCGCACGCTGGGGATGTTCTCCGCCTTTCTCGTGGCGCTATTTACCGAAATGTATGGCTTTCCGCTGACCATCTACCTGCTCTCGGGCTGGCTGGGGCAGCACTTTCCAGGCATCGATTTTCTGGCCCACGACTCCGGTCATCTGCTGGAGATGATGTTCGGCTCGCGCACCAACCCGCACTTCGGCCCCTTCCATCTACTCTCAACGGTATTTATCGGCGGCGGATTCTGGCTGCTGGCAGCCGCCTGGCGGGTGCTCTACGCAGCGCAAGCGAGCGGGCAACTTGCCACAGCGGGTCCCTACGCCCGGTTGCGCCACCCGCAATACGTGGCCTTCGTGCTGATCATGATCGGCTTTTTGCTGCAGTGGCCCACGCTGGTCACGCTGGGGATGTTCCCGATCCTCCTTATCGTCTATGTCCGTCTCGCCCGCCGCGAAGAGCGTGACTCGGCCGCGCACTTTGGCGAGGCATGGGATCGCTACGCCAAGGCGACACCCGCTATTTTCCCGCGCTGGCAGGCAATCGACACCACGCGGCATTGAACAAATAACGCCCCGTTGCAATCAAAATCAATCAGGAATGCGGACATGACTACGCACCACTCAGCCTCTCAAGGACATGCAGACCACGGCAGGGCCTGCCATCATGAGCACGCACCGATCAAGGATCCGGTGTGCGGCATGAGCGTCGCGCCTGACGCCGGAAAACCAACGGCGCAGCACGGGGGCCAGACCTACCATTTTTGCTCGAGCAAGTGCCACGACGCCTTCGTGGCCGATCCGACGCGCTACCTCTCCGGCGCACACAAGGCCGCCAAGCCGGCGCCGAAAGGCACGCAATACACCTGCCCGATGCACCCAGAAATCGTCCGCGACGCGCCGGGCGAATGCCCAAAGTGCGGCATGGCGCTGGAGCCGATGGGTGTGCCTGCCGAGGATGCCGGGCCGAATCCGGAGCTGGTCGATTTTCGCCACCGCTTCTGGGTTGGCGCCGTGCTCACCGTTCCGTTGCTGATCCTGACCATGGGGCCGTTCGTGGGGCTGGGTTTCATCCGCGAGATGATCGGTGAGCGCGCCGCGCTGTGGACCGAGCTGCTGCTGGGCTCCCCGGTCATCTTGTGGGCGGGCTGGCCGTTCTTTGAGCGCGGCGTCAAATCGGTCATCAACCGCAGCCTCAACATGTTCACCCTGATCTCTCTCGGCGTGGGCGCCGCCTACCTGTTCAGCGTGGTGGCGGTGCTCATGCCCGACATCTTCCCGGCCGGCTTCCGCAATGCCGAGGGCCATGTCGGGGTGTACTTCGAAGCCGGCGCGGTGATCGTGGTGCTGGTGTTGCTCGGTCAGCTGATGGAACTGGGTGCGCGCGAACGCACAGGCTCGGCGATCCGCGCACTGCTCGACCTTGCCGCCAAGACGGCTCGGGTCATTCGCCCCGACGGGCGCGAGGAGGAAATCCCGCTCGAAGACGTCGTAGTCGGTGACCAGCTGCGGGTACGCCCCGGCGACAAGGTGCCGGTCGATGGCGTGGTGCTCGAAGGTCGCTCGTCGATCGACGAGTCGATGATTTCGGGCGAGCCCGTGCCGGTCGAAAAAACCGAAGGCGATGCCGTGACGGGTGCGACGATCAATGGCACCGGCTCACTCATCATTGAAGCCAAGCGCGTCGGCGCCGACACGCTGTTATCGCAGATTGTCGACATGGTGGCCAACGCACAGCGCTCGCGTGCGCCAATCCAGAAACTCGCCGATTCGGTCGCGGGAAAGTTCGTTCCGGCCGTTGTAGGCATCGCAGCGCTGGCCTTTATCGGCTGGGCCGTTTGGGGACCGACGCCAGCGCTGGCGTATGCGTTGGTGTCTGCGGTGGCGGTGCTGATCATCGCCTGCCCCTGCGCACTGGGGCTGGCTACACCGATGTCGATCATGACCGCCACCGGCCGCGGCGCGCAGGCCGGCGTGCTGATCAAGAACGCCGAGGCGCTGGAGCGCTTCGCCAAGGTCGACATCCTGATCGTGGACAAGACCGGCACGCTGACCGTGGGCAAGCCAAAACTGGTCGCGGTACTACCGGCCGCCGGGCATGATGAGGACGAGGTGCTGCGCCTGGCCGCCAGCCTCGAGCGTGGCTCCGAGCACCCGCTGGCCGAGGCGATTGTCAGCGGTGCAGAGGAGCGCGGCGTTTCACTGACCAAGGCCGACGCCTTCGAGGCCATCACCGGCAAAGGCGTCAAAGGCGAGGTCGATGGCAAAGCAGTGGCGCTGGGCAACGCCAAGCTGCTTGAGGAACTGGGCGTGGATGCCCGCCGCGACATGGACGAAGCCAATCGCCGCCGCGACCAGGGCGAAACCGTGATGTTCGTGCTGATTGGCAGCGAGATCGCCGGTCTGGTGAGCGTCGCCGATCCAGTCAAGGACAGTACGCCGGCGGCACTCAAGGCACTGCACTCGCAGGGGCTGCGCATCGTCATGGCCACCGGCGACAACGAGCGCACTGCCCGCGCCGTGGCCGGCCAGCTCGGCATCGATGAGATCCGCGCCGATGTGCTGCCGGCCGACAAGGCGCGCATCGTCAAGGAACTGCAGGCGGCCGGACACAAGGTGGCGATGGCCGGCGACGGCGTCAATGACGCCCCCGCACTGGCCCAGGCTGACGTGGGTATCGCCATGGGCACAGGCGCCGATGTGGCCATCGAGAGTGCTGGCTTCACCCTGGTCAAGGGCGACCTGACCGGCATCGTGCGAGCGCGCAAGCTCTCCGTTGCCACCATGCGCAACATCCGCCAGAACCTGTTCTTCGCGCTGGTATACAACGCCGCCGGGGTGCCGGTCGCCGCCGGGGTGCTGTATCCCTTCCTCGGCATCCTCATTTCCCCCATCTTCGCCGCCGCGGCAATGAGCCTGTCCTCGGTGTCGGTCATCGCCAACGCCTTGCGCCTGCGGCGCGTCGATATCTGATTCAAGGATCAACGACATGAGCACACACACGCGCGTCAAGGATGTCGTCTGCGGCATGATGGTCGCCCCGGACAGCCACCCGACCGACTATCAAGGCCAGCCCTTTGCGTTTTGTTCGGCGCAGTGCCACGACCGCTTTGTCACCAACCCCCACCTCTACATTGGACGCCCCGGCCAGCCGGCCCCCAAGCAGCAAGGCTTGAAAGTGCTGAAGCGGCGCCAGTTCGTGCTCGACAAGTCACTTGACGAAAACCAGGCACAGGCTTTGCACGCCAGCATTAGCGCCATGATGGGGATCGAAACACTGGTCATTGAAGGGGCTCACATGACCGTGACCTACGATTTGCTGCAAGCTACCGCCGAGCAGATAGAAGCGGTTCTGGCAGAGGCCGGCGCCCGGCTGGGCAACGGCTGGGCCGAGCGTTTGCGCCGTGGCTTCGTGCACTACACCGAAGAGTGCGAGATCGGCCAGCTGCAAGTTGGGCCACCCTCGGGCTGTCACTGATGACATCCGGACACGGCCGCCCGATGCAGTGCGCGTGCTGCGCGGCGGCGCTCAAGTCGAATCCAATCAATTCTGCGGGCGCGCCACCGCTTTGCGAGCGCTGTTTTCTTGAGCAGATTGACGCCATCCCGGCCAAATCCGAAGCGGCTTCGCACGCGGCTTTTGTCGAAGCTCTGGCCGAAGCGCTGGATCTGCGGGAGCGCGAAACCGGCCTGCACTCACGTCGCGTGGCCTGCCACACCCAGGTGTTGGCGCGCCAATTCACCGACGACGCGTCGGTGCTGCGGCAGATCTATTGGGGCGCACTTTTGCACGATCTCGGCAAGATCGGCGTCCCAGACCACATCCTGCTCAAGGCGGGCCCGCTCGACGCGGCCGAATGGGCGGTGATGCGTCAACACCCGGAGGACGGGTATCACATCGTGAGCCGCCTGCCGGACATGGCCTTGGCGGCGCAGGTGGTGTTGTGCCATGAAGAGCGCTTCGACGGCAGCGGCTATCCACACGGACTGGCTGGCAAAGCTATCCCCCTGGGGGCGCGCTTATTCGCGGTTATCGATACGCTTGACGCCATGACGTCGGACCGCCCTTACCGCAGCGCATTACCCTTCGATGCCGCCAAAGCGGAAATCCTGTCCATGGCTGGCCGCCAATTCGATCCGCTCGCCGTCGACGCCATGGTCCACGAAGAAGCCGCGCTACGCTGGATGGTCGGCATCAAATGTACACAATTCGAGCCCCCGCACACACCAGTCGAAGGCCGGGGCGACGCCTGACGCAAAACGATAGGCATCTCGACAACGCCGAACCATAACGACGAAAGCCCCGCAGCCCTACAAAGGGGGCGAAGCCACCGCGCGAGCAGGCCGGCGTCGATCCAGCGACATCACGTTCCGATATCGCGCATCTTCTGCTCATATTCATCACGGCCGATTTCCCCTGCCGCATAGCGTCTTTTAAGTACGTCCTGCGCGGTAGGCGCCTGCGCCGTATCATTGCTGGCTCGGGGACGCAGCAGGCGAGCGACAAGCATCACGACAAATACGATGACCAGGATCCAGAAAACCGCCATGAAGATCATACCGGCCCCCATATGGCCCCACCCCTGCCCCTCCATCATGTATGCCCACATCGCCTCTTTCTCCTTGCGCGGATCAGTCCGTGCGCTTCAGGCGGCAATCCTGCCGGCCGGTTGATGAGGCACCGGTGGTCGCGCCATGCGTCACTAGCGAATACCCGCCTTGCGTTGATGCATGCGGACGTAGGCCGTAATGTGGGCCACATCGTCGGGCGTCACGCCCGGCACGGCGGGCATGTCACCGAACTTCCAATGATGGGCGCGCGCGCCATTTTTTACGGCGAGCTGAAATGCCACATCGCCGTGATGCGAAGGCTCATAAACCCGATTCAGAAACGCCGGGCCTTTGTCGGTTCCGCTCAGATCGGCGCCATGACAGGACGCGCAATTTTTTTCGAACAACGGCTTTCCGGCGCTCGGATTCGGCATCAAGCCCTGTGATGGCTTCGGGACATCCCAGGCTTGCGCCGATGCGCCCACCGACAATGTGATCAAGATTGACAGCGTAGCAACGCTAAGGGCTTTCTTCATGCGAACGTCCTTTGAGATCATTGCCGCTGCCGGCCTGCACCGGGTGGCGGCGCTGAACAGCAGGCATGCGGTTTTGCATCAGCGTGCGCTTTCGCGTTTGATGCCATCCAACGGCGCAAACCGGCGACAAGACTGTTAAACCACTTCATGATTTCATGCTCCGGAAAAGGAGGTGACGCGGCGGCTCACCGCCGCCGCGCGCTCACTCATTTGGGCATCGGCAT
>JALNWS010000078.1 GCA_023230755.1 Azoarcus sp. | reverse complement strand
GGTCGTGTCCGTCCGGCATGCCCTGGCGCGCTGAAGGCGGCGTGTCGGTGCATGTTTGAGGCGATCTGCGTGCACGGACGATACGCGGACTCAGGCCAGGACCTGGCCGCGAGCGCGGAATTGTTCCTGGCGGTTCTTCACCCAGGCGGGACCGGGCTGGGGCCTTCCGTGCAGATAGCCTTGCTGGATCAGATTGGGAAAACGTGTCAGGAACTCGCCGTGTGCCCTGGTTTCCACGCCTTCGGCCACCGTCTCGATATTCAGGATGCTGGCGATCGACTGGATCATTTCAACAAGCAGCGCATCGTTGGCATCTGCGGGGGCATCCCTGATGAAGCTCTGGTCGATCTTGAGTTCGTGAATCGGAAGGCGCTTGAGATAGGCCAGGCTTGAGTATCCGGTGCCGAAGTCATCAATCGAAAAGCTCACGCCCAGGGCGCTGATGGCCTTCATCTTTTCCACGACGTCGTCCATATTGCGGATCATCAGGCCCTCTGTCACTTCCAGCATCAGCAGGGTCGGGTCGATGGCGCTGCGCTCGAGCAGGCTCCGGATATCATCGACGAAGCTGGCCTCGGTGAAATGACGCGGACTGATATTGACCGAAATGCGCAGGGGGCATCCAGTGCGCTGCATCTCGGCGATGAGTTCGCAGGTGTGGCGGAGCATCCACCGGTCGAGCTCGATGATGAGGCGTGATTCTTCTGCGACCTGAATGAACTCTGCAGGGAGGATCAGGCCGCGCTGGGGATGTTCCCAGCGCACCAGGGATTCGGCGCTGACGACGACACCATCGCCATTGACCTGCGGTTGCAGATAGAGGCGAAGCTGGTCGTGCTCGACCGCCAGCTGCAAGGCCTGCGCAAGTTCGAAGTGCTGACGTGCCTGCTGCGCCATGGACTCTTCGAAGAACACGGCTCGGTTTCCGCCATCGAGCGTGGCGCGGTGACGGGCGGTGTCAGCGCTTTGCAGCACCTGCAGCGGGGTTTCGTCGGTGTTGGCAGGAAACACGTGGATGCCAATGCTGCAGGCGAGATGGAAGGTCTGGCCTCCGCATTCGAGTGGTTGGGCGAGCGCGTGGCGAAGCGCTTCGGCGATTTCCAGTGCATGGGTGGTGACATCGGGCAGGGATTGCTGTCGCGGAAACAGAAGAATGGCGAACTCATCCGCCGCCAGGCGCGCAACCGTGTCGTCGGAACGCAGCACCCTTGCGATGCGTCTTCCCGTCTCGCACAAGACGCAGTCACCGGTTTGAAGGCCCTGCGCATCATTGATTGATTTGAAGCCGTCAATGTCGAGCACCATCGCCGCGGTATGCGTCGCGCGGCTGCGGCATGAGCGCAGGGCGAGGTCTACACGATCAAGGTACAGCATGCGGTTTGGCAGCTCGGTAAGCGAGTCGTGCCAGGTAAGGAAGTCGATTCGTTCCTGCGTCTGCTTGATGCCGGAGATGTCGCTGAAGACCGAAACGTAGTGGGAGACGCTCCCATCGTCATCGTAGACGGCGCTGATGGTGCGCAGTTCGGGGTAGACCTCGCCGTTCTTGCGGCGGTCGAGCATTTCGCCGCTCCAGTGCCCGCTGTCATGCAACCGCTGCGATATTTCGCGATAGAAACCGGCGGCGTGAAGGCCGGATTTCAGGAAGTAATGATCCTGGCCTACGGCTTCGTCGGATGGATAACCCGTGATGCGGATGAACGCGCGATTGACGGCTTCGATCTTGCCATCGGCGTTGGCGACGATGATGCCCTCGGCCGAACTTGCGAAAATGCGGGCGAACAGTTCCTGGCGGCTTCGTGCGAATTGAAGTTCGGTGGCTGTCTTGTCCAGCGCACGGTTGGTGCGGTCGAGATCCGCAATCTGCTCGTTCAGGTCGGTATTGGTGTTGAGCAACTGGTCCAGCATGCCGCGCATGGTCATGTGGGTGCGAACCCGGGCGCGGACCAGTGCGAGCTTCAGCGGCTTGTGGATGTAATCGACCGCACCGAGTTCGAAGCCATGTTCTTCGGATGCGATGTCGGTCAGCGCCGTGACGAAAATGATCGGGATGCTGCGGGTGTCGGGGTTGTTCTTGATGCGGTAGCAGACTTCGTAGCCGTCCATCTCCGGCATCATGATGTCGAGCAGAATGATCGCTGGGCGCTCGCCATCGCTGAGGAACTGCAGGGCAGCTTTTCCGCTGTTGGCCACCGCGACTTCGTAGTCGGAACGCAAGGCCTCAATGAGGAGGCGCAGGTTGCTGCTTTCGTCGTCAACCAGCAGGACCAGCGGCCGCAAGGGTTTGCGCGGACCTGGTGTGGCAGCGGTTTCCTTCGGTGCTGGGGGGGAGTTCGACGAGGTTTTGCCCATTGACTTTGGTCCGATCCGCCTGTTGCGTCGGGATGAGGACGACCCATCCCGCACGCATGAATCCATCTGTCTGCATGTTACTTCAGCTCTGCACCGGCGTCATGCTGATTGAGTTGATCTGAAAGGAATATTCGTGTGCGCAATATTCTAGTGTGTCAACATGACAGGACAGTCATTCGATCAGCCGCGCCCTGAGTTCGCTTGTCGTTGCGAGCGCAGCCGGCATGTCGAAGGTGTCGATGTGCCGCACCAGATCGGACATCAGTGCGTGACAGGCTTCGTCGCCGAGATGGGATGCGAGTGTTTTGAGCAGGGGGGCGGATACCAGGCGGTGGCGTTTGAGCAGTTCGTCAATCTGTTCGAGATCGGCAAGCGCCTTCGCCGCGTCGACACAAGCTGTCTGCTGCTGTGTGTGCTGCGGCGGAAGTGCATTACTGATTGTGAGCAGCAGTTTCGTCAGTGCATCGATCGATTCATCCGCCGCATCGGTGTTTCCGTGTGCAAGTGCGGCCTCGAGCTGCCCCGCTGTCGACTGGAGTTGTGTGGCCCCGATGTTGCCAGCCGCGCCTTTTAGCGTATGGGCAAGGCGCACGGCGGATTGCAGATCATCGTTGGCGAGCGCCGCACGGAGTCGGCTGGCCCAGTCGCCAAAGTCGCGGACGAAGCCGCGGATCAGGCGCACGAGCAGCGCCCTGTCGTGCGCCAGCCGGTTCAGTGCATCCCTGAGATCGATGCCTTCGATCTGCAGGGGCAGCGCGGCCGTGCCCTGGGGCGTTTGAGCAGCAACCGCCGCCTCCGCGACTGCGGACGGGCGGGCGGGGATCCACTGCAGCAGGACGTTCAGCAACACGCTTGTGTCGATCGGTTTGCTGATGTGTGCGTTCATGCCTGCCTGTTCACTTGTCTTGCGATCGTGATCGAAGGCTGCGGCGGTCATGGCGATGATTGGCAAGGTCCGGCCCCAGTCACTTGCGCGGATCTGGCGGGTGGCTTCGAGTCCATCCATTTCCGGCATCTGGATGTCCATCAGGATCGCGTCGAAGTGACCGTTTTCCGCCTTCTCGACGGCCTCGCGCCCGTTGTCCGCGAGCGTGACCTCCACGCCCATCTTTGACAGCACCGCCTCGGCAACTTCCTGGTTGGTGAGATTGTCCTCCGCCACCAGGATCCGCGCGCCGTGAATCGGCCGCGCCTGCTCGAACAGGTTTGTGCCGGAGGGTAGGTCTGGTGCGTGCCGGGGCATGAAGAAGCCGTGCATCTGCACGTTCGCGAGAACATCGAAGAGTCGGGAGGCGGTCACGGGTTTGGTCAGCACCGCGTCAGTGTTCTCGTTGGCACTGGCGTCCGGCAGGGCGGGATGGTCGTGGGCGGTCACCATGATGATGATCGGTGTGTACGGCAGCCGGCCGTCACGGCCCGCCTGCTTGATGGCCTGCGCGAGCGCGAGTCCGTCCGTGCCTGGCATCTTCCAGTCGATCAGGGCGAGCTTGAAGGGGTGCCCGTCAGCACCCGCCGCCAGCACTTTGTTCAGTGCGGTTTCCGCATCGGCCGCGGTGTCGGGTTCGAGCTGCCATGTGGAAAGGTAGTCGCTGAGTATGCTGCGCACGCTGTCGCTGTCGTCGACGACCAGCACTCGCTCAGGGCGCAGATGGAGGTGGCTGGCGTCTGCGGCACGCGTCGACCTGGACAGCGCCGCAGTGAAATGAAAGGTGCTGCCTTCGCCCTGCCTGCTGTCGACGCCGATGGTTCCGCCCATGAGTTCGACCAGGTGCTTGCATATCGACAGGCCGAGACCGGTGCCGCCAAAGCGGCGGGTGGTGGAGGAGTCGGCCTGGGTGAAGGGCGCGAAGATCTGCGCGCATTGCTCGGACGTCATCCCGATCCCGGTGTCCTGCACCGAGAACCTCACCATGAGATCGTCACCACCGCGTGCTGCGCATTCGATACGGATCCTGATGAGGCCGCTCGCCGTAAACTTGATGGCGTTTCCGACCAGATTGTTCAGTATCTGGGTCAGGCGCATCGCATCGCCCTTGAGCAGGGACGGTACGTCGGGGGCGACATCGAAGACCATCTCGAGCCCCTTTTCCGAGGCGGACACCGCGAACAGATCCGATACCCGCTCCAGCACGTCGTCCAGACGGAAGGGTTCGTGCTCAATCTCGACCCTGCTTGCCTCGAGTTTGGAGAAATCGAGGATGTCGTTGAGTACGTTCATCAGACCGCGTGAAGCGCTTTGGATTTTCTCCAGGTAGTTGCGCTGGTGCGCGGTGAGTTCGGTATCTTCGAGCAACTGCGAGAGCACGATAATTGCGTTCATCGGGGTACGCACTTCATGGCTCATGTTGGCGACGAAGTCCGATTTTGCGCGGCTGGCATCCTCCGCCTGCCGGGTACGCTCGGCCAGCGTGGTATTGAGTTGCTGCAATTCGACCTGGGCCAGCTTCATCGGTGTGATGTCGGTGACCAGCACCACCAGCCCGCGCACGGCACCCTCTGCGATGTCCGGAATATAGTGCGTCATTGCGTGACCGGCATTGTCCTGGGATCCCTTGGGCAAGGTGTGCTCGACCTGTCGGGCTTCGCCGTTCAATGCTGCCCTGATGTGTGCTTCGTGCCCTTCGACGAAGGTGTCGCCCATGACTTCGCGCATGCTCTTCCCGAGTACGGCGTCGGGTTCGAGTTCGAACCAGGTCTTGAATGCCGCGTTGGCAAAAGTGCAACGTAGATCCGGGTTCCAGTAGGCAACGAGGCCGGGCAGGGAGTCCGCGAGCGTGTGCAGGAAGCGGACCGTGTCGGCCAGCTGACTGGTGCGCTCGGCAACGAGCTCCTCGAGATGGTCGCGATAGCGCTCCAGCTCCTTGCGCAGTCGCACCCGGTCGCGCAGGTCTACCGTTGCAATGAATGCACGTCGGGGCGTGCCGTTGCCGTCGGTCTGCGACGCCGAGACCAGCACGTCCAGTGGTGTCCCGCCGAGCGTGGTGATCTGGGTCTGGTGACTGACCAGCGTGTCGCCCCGGTGCAGTGCCAGCAGCAGGGTCATGAACCCGCGCCGTGCCTCGGGGTTGCCATAGAGCTGTGTGCTCGGACCGCGCAGATCCGAAGGCTTGTCAGCACCCAGCAGCTCCATGGTGGCCTGATTGAAGTCCAGAATGCGTACCTGCGCGAGCAAGTGACCGATTGAGGACGGATGGGCCTCGAAGTGCGCCGCGAAGTCGGTAATACCGTTTTCGGCAAGCTTGTCCAGGTGGGCGAGCGCAGTACTCCAGTCCTCTTCCCGCCAGGCTACCGGCGTGGTGTCGTAGAGCGTCTGCAGGCGGTTGCGGTCCATGCGGGCGCGGTTTTCGGACTGTTTGATGTTTTCGATGTCGGTGTTTGACCCATACCAGCGTATCAATTGCCCGTCGTCGTCGACGATGGGCGTGGCGTGGGTCATGAACCAGCGATAGGTGCCGTCGTGCCGCCTGATGCGGTACTCGATGTCGAGCGGGCGTAAGGTATGCATCGACGCGGCCCAGACATTGGCGAAGGCCTGACGATCATCCGGGTGTATCTGCTGCAGCCAGCCATCACCCAGCTGGCTCTGCTCGTCGATGCCGGTGTAGGTCAGCCACTGGGTGCTCAGGTAATCGCACAATCCTTGGGCGTCGCAGCGCCACACGAGTTGTGGCATGGATTCGGCGAGGGTGCGCCAGCGGCGCTGGCTGCGGGCTTCGAAACGCGCGTGCTCAAGGTTGCGCTCAGCCTCTCGGTGCTGCTGCTGGGTTGTCAGCAGGCGCAGGCACATCCACGCAAACAGACTCAGCAGCACAAGCAAGGAGATCGACACGGCCTCCCAGATCTGCATGCGCAGGCCCGCGAGGCGGGCGGCGGGCACCAGACTGACGAGTTTCCACGCTTCATGGCTGAGGATCGGAACCAGTTTCTTCTTGTTCGCCGAGATGGTTTCCCAGGTCCATAGGCCGTCTGCATTCTCGAACTGCCCTTGCCGCTCCGTTTTGATCTGTTTCCATGCGTCGGGCGAGCGGTTGGCCAGGCTCCGTTTGCCGCCAAACATGAAGCTCCATTCATCGGCCCGATCGTGACTGATCAACCAGTGGCCCTGGCTGTTGAGCAGCATCAGATGGTCGCGCCCGGCACCCACGCTCTCGAGCAGCGCATCGAGTATGGGTTGTGCCTGGATGTTGATGATGAAGATCCCCTGGTCGACGCCCTTGTTGCGCACAAGGCGGATCGCCATCCGCAGCGTCGGTTTGTACGGAATCTCCACTGCGTTGTGTTCAACATTGAGGTCGAGTGCCGAGACGTAGATGTCGCCGCCGGCCAGACGCATGGACTCCTGGAAGTAGCTGCGGTCGCGCTTGTCCTGCAGTTCGGCGGGGTGAGTGATACGTGCCCCGCCGTTCTCCGCATTGACCCTGACGCGCTCCTTCCCGTCCGCGCCGATCCAGCGCACCTGGTCATAGCCCGCATTGCGGTAGATCAGGGAGAGGAAGGTGCGTTCTATGGCACTGACGTCCGTGGTCGCGGGCTTGTCCAGAATGGCTGCCACTGCGGGCTCGTTGGTCAGTCCGATCAGATGAAGGACCGGGATCTCAAGCGAGGACTCCATGCGTTTGCTGCCGATACCGATATTGAGCTTCTCGGTTTCATGGATCCGGGTGAGCTCTGCATCGAGGCGGGACAAACCGATTGCCACACCGGCGACAACGATGATCAGCGCCAGCGGCAGGAAGAGCGCAAGGAACTGCGGCCAGACGCCCTGCGGTCTCTGGCTGGAGGGAGGAGGCGCTGCGCTGTCGTGTTTCTGTGGCATCGAGTGTCGTGTTTGCGCCGGGGAGGCTCCAACTGTATCAGGACGATGCTGCATCGAACATCATGGCTGAATATTCGTGCGGGATGGCGAGTGCGGCGGGGACGGTGGGGCAGACTGTGCCGCTTATGGAGCTGCGGTCCCGGTCCCGGTGCCGGAGGCGCGGTGGCGCGGTCCTAGGCTTCAGGCGGTGGCGTCGCGGGCTTGCCGGGCGCAGCACGCAGAGCGCGGTCGAGACGGTTGGCAAAGGCCTGGCGGTCTGACGGGCTAAAGGCGGCAGGGCCGCCGGTGTCGACGCCGGTGCTGCGCAGGGTGTCCATGAAATTGCGAAGATCCAGCAGTTCGCGAATGTTGTCCGTGCCATAGAGCTCGCCACGCGGGCTGAGCGCAAGCGCGCCTTTGGCAACCACTTCTGCGGCCAGAGGAATGTCTGCGGTAATGACGAGGTCGGCGGGCGCAACGCGGGCGACAATGTATTTGTCGGCCTCATCGAAGCCGGCCGCAACCTGGACCGTGGAAATGAAAGTCGAGCGCGGGGTGCGCAGGTATTGATTGGCAACCAGGGTCAGCGCGAGCCCGGTGCGTTCGGCGGCGCGGAACAGAATGTCCTTGATGACGCCTGGACAGGCGTCTGCGTCGACCCAGATATGCATTGAATGCGCGCGATGGCGCGGGTGTTGCAGCCCCGCCGTTACCGGCAGGGCGTGTGGCTCAGCGCGTTGCCGGAGCCATCGACTGACGGCCGGGCATGTGGCGGAAGGTGATGCGGCCTTTGCTCAGGTCATAGGGCGACATTTCGAGGGAAACCTTGTCGCCGGCAATGATGCGGATGTGGTGCTTGCGCAGTTTGCCACCCGAGTACGCGATCAGCTTGTGACCATTGTCCAGCGTGACGCGGTAGCGGGCGTCGGGGAGGACTTCATCGACGGTGCCGTGCATTTCAATCAGTTCTTCTTTGGCCATATTCAGGCTCCTAGTGGGTGCGGCAAACATCACCGTGTGATGCTGGCCACGCTCGCCACCGCCTTGGCAAGCTTTCTATTCAGTGCTTGGCTACCATGGGACTTTTCCCGCAGCAGCATACTGTCAAATGTCGGCACGTTGATTGGCGGGCCGAATGTCTTGTGTTGCGTTGGCACCCCGCGCGCGCAGGGCGGCAGGGGTGGTCGGCGCGCTGGGTAATTCGGTGCGCGCGCCGCACTAAAGGCGATCGTGATGTGCATGATCACGATGCAATCGCCCGGCCACTCGACGAGCAGCACAGGCACCGGGTCCGAGTAGGCTTCGGTCCCCCGCGAATAATGTGTCCTGCGGATGGTGCCGGTACCGGGAATGGACCGACATTCGGAGCGAACAACGGACTGAAAAGAAAATAGCCAGACCTCAGTCCGGCTATCCCCTTGGTTCACTTGGTAGGCCGTGCGTGGATCGAACACGCGACCAACGGATTAAAAGTCCGCTGCTCTACCAGCTGAGCTAACGACCCCCGGAACAGCCAACAATTCTAGGGGGGTGTTTACTTCGAGTCAAGTTTACGATCGAAAAAACGCTACGCGCGTGTACGCTGATTCATGGAATCCGTTGCTGCCGGTTGCCGCAAATTAACGCAAGGAGCCTTTCTCCATCTGCAGAAAAACGTTGTAGGCGTTGGCGCGATTGGCCTCGCGGAAGGCAGGCAGCTTCGCCCAATGGCGCCAGTCGGTGCCGGCGTAGGCCTCATCGAAGGATTTGAGTTCCTCCACCGCTTTACCCATGGATTCACGCAGGTAGAGCAGGTAGTCGCGAGTGAGGGTCAGGTCCGCCTGGGGCGTGGTGGAGGCGGGGCCGTGGCCGGGAACAAGTACGGCAGGTCGCGCAGCAATCAGGTGATCAAGTGCGCGTAGCCATTGGGCGGTATCGGCATCGCCGACGAAGGGTACGCGTCCGCGGAACAGCATGTCGCCGGCGAACATGACCTTGTCTTCCACGACTTCCATGATCTGGTCGTCCGGTGCATGCGCAGGGCCGACATAAGTGATACGGAAGTGGAGTCCGCCCATTTCGAATGCGGTGTCTCCGTCAAGCCAGAGGTCTGCCGGGAGCAGGCGGGTATTGTCGTCGACGAAGGGGAAAAGGTCGGCGCGGCGCTGGGCGAGTCGTGCCTGGGCACCGTCCGAATTGAGGGCCTCAAGACCGCGACGATGGGACCAGATCTCGGCACCGACCGCCTTGAATGCCTGCAGACCGTAGTAGTGGTCAGCGTGATAGTGGCTGATGACCACGCGTCGGATAGGCTTGTCGGTCAGTTTGCGAATTTCCGCGATGAGTCTTTCACCCAGTGCCGGTGTGCCGAGGGCGTCGAACACCACCACCCCGTCGTCGGTGATGACAAAACCGGCGTTGGACATGAAGCCTTCATTGACCGCGGAGGCCATGCCGGCCTTGCCCATGACATACCAGCTGTGGGGGCCGACCTTGACGGGATGCATGTCGATGGCGTGCGCGACATGAGCGGAAAGCAGGCACAGGGTTCCGATCAGAATCGTGATGAGTCGGCGCATGTCCGCTCCAAATATTTGAATATCTGCATACACTAACTAAATGCGCATGTGGCGTCGATCTGCGCTGCAGCATGACGCTGGATGGCTGACGATGCCGGAGAATCTGAGCGGTGGGGGCCGAGGTGTCTTTTGTCTCGTGTGCCGAGCGCGTATTGTGCCGTACTGCGTGCTGTACACCGTTGACGAACTGAAGCAGGAAGAACCCTTTGAGTACCTATGCCGTTATCGACTTCGAGACCACGGGCATGTCTCCCGCTTTGGGGGCGCGCCCAACGGAAATTGCTGCGGTGCTGGTGCGCGACGGCTTCATCATCGATCGTTACCAGAGCCTGATGAACGCAGGTGTGCGCGTCCCCTACGAGATTGAGGCCCTCACGGGCATCACCAATGCGATGGTGCGCGCCGCGCCACGAGTGGAGCAGGTGATGGATGAAGTGGCCGATTTTGTCGGTGAGTATTCACTGGTTGCGCACAACGCGGCCTTTGACCGCAAGTTCTGGGATGCTGAGCTTGCGCAACTTGGGCGGCAGCGAGGGGGCGACTTCGTGTGTTCGCTGTTGCTGTCACGGCGCCTGTTTCCGGATGCGCCGAATCACAAGCTCGGCACCCTGGTGCGCACACTGCATTTGCCCGCGACCGGTCGCTACCATCGCGCCCTGGCCGATGCGGAGGCGACCGCGCATCTGTTCATGCGCTTGCGCGATGAGCTGCAGTCGCGGTTCAGCCTTGCGGGGGTCGATCATGCGCTCCTGCTGGCGGTTCAGAAGGTTGCGCGTGGCGGCTTGGCGCGCTGCATCGAACGTCACCAAGGCCGCTGAGCGCAGCGGAGGTCTCAGTCCGTCGTGTCCGCCGGGGCTGCCCGGATCGCCGGCTGGGGCGCGTTGCGCTTGGAGCGCGCGCTGTCGGGTGGCATAGTCACGCGTTGATTTCCGCCACACCCGGCCAAGACCGGTGATTGGCCGCAACCCTGACTTCGGAGTAAAGAAATGAGCGAATGCGTGATCCTGCGCGAAATTCCGACTGCCTGTGGCCGCCGTTTCGGCCATGCCACGCTGAATGCGCCAGGCACCCTCAATGCGTTGTCGCTCGAGATGATCGACCGCCTCGCGCCCCAGTTCGATGCCTGGGTGGCCGATCCGCAGATCGTCGGCATCGTGCTCGACGGTGCCGGTGACAAGGCATTCTGTGCCGGAGGCGACGTCCGCGCCCTGTACCACTCGATCCGCGATGCGCGCGCGAGCGGTGATGAGGCGACGCCTGCCGTCGTTCCCGCCTTCTTCGAGCGCGAGTATCGCCTCGACTATTCCATTCACACCTGCCCGAAACCGGTGCTGTGCTGGGGTCATGGCATCGTCATGGGGGGCGGGATCGGGCTGATGGCAGGGGCTTCGCACCGGGTCGCCACGATGCAGACGAAGATGGCGATGCCGGAGATCAGCATCGGGCTCTATCCCGATGTGGGTGGAAGCTGGTTCCTGCGCCGCATGCCCGGACGGAGCGGGCTCTTTCTTGCGCTGACCGGCGCCCCGATCAATGCCGCCGACGCACGCTTTGCCGGCCTCGCCGATTTCGTGCTTGAGCATGATGAAAAGACCGGGGTGCTGGCCGCCTTCGGCCAGACCTGCTGGAGCGACGATGCAGCGGTGAACCACCGCAGATTGAGCCATCTGCTCGAAGAGTCCGGTCGTCGGGCGGCGAAGCCGGAGTCGATGCTGCGCCGTCACTACGACCGCATCGACGCCCTCATCGGACACGACGGCCTGGCGCCGATCGTGGCGCGCCTTCAGGTGCTTGGCCAGGATCCCGAGCCGTGGCTCGCCGCTGCCGCAGCCACCTTCAGCCGGGGGGCACCGAGTTCGGCTGTGCTTTCCTTTGCATTGTGGGAGCGCGCCTTGCATCTGTCGCTCGCCGACGTGTTTCGTCTTGAGTATCAGGTCTCTTTGGCGGCGACCATGGAGCCCGACTTCTCCGAAGGTGTGCGCGCCTTGCTGGTAGACAAGGACCGGAATCCTCATTGGCGGCACGCTTCAATCGCGGACGTCGACGCCGAAGAAATCGCTGCGCACCTGCTCCCCCGTTTTCAGGGCGAACATCCGCTGTCCGATCTCGCTTGATGTAAGCCGCGGGACGGGCTGCGATCAGCCCGTCTGCGTGCGCTCTGCTGCCACGTCTTGTGCGCTGGCAGGGTGGCAGAGGGTCAGGCCTCGCGCATCATCAGCCAGTACTGCACCTTCATCGTCGCTGCGGCGCCGGCGATGATGGCTGCAGTCGCAAGGAAAGAGCCGATGGCCAGCGTGGACAGGCCGGTGATGCCCTGACCGATGGTGCAGCCCATTGCCGTGACCCCGCCGAAGCCCATCAGAACGCCACCGACGAGATGGCGGATGAGGTCGTCCGGTGTGCGGAAACCTTCAAGACGGAAACTGCCGGTGCTCAGTGCATACAGCAGGGAGCCGGCGATGACGCCGAGGGCGCAGGCAATGCCGAAGGTCACCACCCGGCTGCTATCGCTCCAGAGCATTAATAACTCGAGCGTGTAGGCGAGGGGCGCAACGAAGGACAGGGACTCCGCGCGGCCGCTGTTGGTGCCGATGAAGGCTTCCTCAAGCGTCTCAGGGTGCTCGGCGATATAGCCGACGTGGCCGGAAACGTACCAGCCGGCGAGGACCAGGCCGCCGATCACAATGCCGCCGAGCAGGACGTCGCTGCGCCAGGCTTCGCGCCGGGCGAGTGCCGCCAGCAGCAAGCCGCCTCCGATGACACCGGCAGCGAGCAGAACCGCGACATCCGGTGCGAGGCCCGCACTCGAAAGAAAGGAGGGGAGGTCCTGGGCGTGGGCCAGGTCTATGGCCACCACGTCGATGAAGGTCACTCGCCAGACCCCAAACAATCCGCGCAGCGTCATGTAGGCGCCGATGGCGACGAAGAAGAACACCACCAGTGACTTCAGGTTGCCGGCGCCGATACGGATCAGGGTCTTGCTCCCGCATCCGGATGCGAGCGTCATGCCAATGCCGAAACAGACACCCCCGAAAATGTGGGACAGCCAGATCAGACGACTGCCGGTGTAGATCGACTTCGATACGTCGACAAGTCCCGTCAGTCCGAGCGCCGCCGTGCCAAGCACTGCAACGGCGATGGACAGCATCCACATGCGCATGCGGCTCCAGTCGCCCATGTTGACGATGTCGGACACGGCGCCGAGGGTGCAGAAATTGGTCTTGTTGCCAACGAACCCGAACACGATGCCGATGGCAAAGGCGAGCGAGGCAATGGTGGATACGGCAATCGGTGCTTCATCCATGGCGCGGATACCGGAACGGAAACGAGCTCCGATTCTATTTGAAATCAGCCATTTCGGTTCAGGTAAGGCGTGGGGTCCGTGATGCCGGCAGCCTCGAAACCGGCGCGGCGCAGTCGGCAGGCATCGCACCGGCCGCAGGCGCGGCCGTCGTCGGCGGCCTGATAGCAGGACACCGTAAGCCCATAGTCCACGCCCAGTGCGGTTCCGCGACGGATGATGTCGGCTTTGGATAGCGTCATCAGGGGCGCATGAATGCGCAGGCCGTGGCCTTCGATGCCAGCCTTGGTGGCGAGATTGGCCATGGCCTGAAAGGCTTCGATAAAGGCCGGTCGGCAATCCGGGTAACCGGAGTAATCCACCGCATTGACACCAACGAAGACATCGCGCGCACCGAGCACTTCGGCCCAGGCCATTGCGATCGACAGCATGACGGTATTGCGCGCCGGTACATAGGTGACGGGGATGCCGTCGGCTTCGACGTCTTCGGGGACAGCGATGCCGGGATCGGTCAGGGCTGAGCCGCCGAATTGTCCGAGTTCGACGCGAGCAAGGCGGTGCTCGGTGGCGCCAAGGGCGGCGGCAACGCGTTTCGATGCGGTCAGTTCGGCGACGTGGCGCTGGCCGTAGGCGACGGAAAGGGCATAGGTTTCAAAGCCCTGCTCGCGGGCGATGGCCAGGCAGGTGGCGGAATCAAGCCCGCCAGACAGCAGGACGATGGCGCGGGGCACTGAGGTCATGGAAAAACTCCGGGCAAATCAGGTGGTGCGCACGATACGCTTGTTTCAGCGGCCGCGGGTGTCCTGCCATAGCACCTTGTGCAGTTGCAGCTGGAAGCGCACAGGCAGGCGGTCGCGGACGATCCACTCGGCCAGTCGGGTCGGGTCGAGCTTGTCGGCAACCGGAGAGAGCAGGACGGTGCAGCGACTGGCGAGGTCGTATTCTGCAATTTTGGCCTTGGCCCACTCGTAATCCGCCTCATCGGCGAGCACGATCTTGACCTCGTCGCTGGGGGTGAGCAAGGCGATGTTCTCGTAGCGGTTTCTCGCCGATTCTCCGGAACCCGGCGCCTTGAGGTCCATGATGCGCGAAACGCGCGGGTCGACCGCGCTGATGTCAAGCGCACCACTGGTTTCAAGCGATACCGAATGGCCGGCATCGCACAGTGCGGTGAGTAGCGGAAGGCAGGCCGCTTGTGCCAGCGGCTCGCCGCCGGTGACACACACCGTCGGGATCCCATGACTGGTCACGTCTTCGAGTACTGACTCGAGGCTCACGGTTTCGCCACCCTTGAAGGCGTAGGCCGTATCACACCAGGTGCAGCGCAAAGGGCAGCCGGTCAGGCGGACAAAAACCGTGGGCAGGCCGACACGGGTCGACTCGCCCTGCAGGGACGCAAAAATTTCGGACAGCCGCAAGCTCGTGTTGCGATTGGCGTTCTCGGTTTGTGTCATGGCTTAGCGTTTTGCCAGCCGTTGTTTCGCAGCCTGTGCGGCGTTTGATGACGGATAGCGTTCAATCAGTGTCTGCAGCGTGCGCTGGGACGTTTTTGGATCGCCCATGGCTTGCTGGCTGTTGGCAAGGCCGAGCATGGCGTCAGGGGCAACCATATCGTCGGGCCACTTGCCGAGCACAGTATTGAAGTGCCGGCTGGCGGCGGCGGCGTCCTTGTTCTGCAAGGCTGCATTGCCGGCCCAGAAGTGTGCGCTGGGGGTGCTGGCGTTGTCCGGGTAGCGTCCGATGAAATTGTCGAACGCGGTCAGGGCTTCGCGCGACTTGCCCTCCTTGAGGAGGTTCAGTGCGGCTTCGTACTCGGCGGCTTCTTCTGCCGGGTTTCCGCTTGTTTGCGGAGTGGTTGTGGCTGTGGCTGAGGTTTCAAGATTGCGCATGCGGGTGTCGAGGTCGACATAGAAGTCCCGCTGACGCTGCTTGAGCGACTCGACTTCATTGAGTACGACTTCGAGCTGGCCGCGCAGCTTGGCGACTTCGGCGCGCAGTCTTTCGTTCTGGTTGGCCAGTTCGAGTTGTCCGCGATTGGACGTCTCGATCCGGCTTTCCAGATCCTGCCGCATCTCGGTGATCTGGCGACGTGCGTCGGTGTCGTCGAACAAGCCCGCTTGCGCGGGCCCGGCCAAAGACATTGCGACAAGCGCCGCCAGTGGCAGGAGGCGAATCATCAGAACTCACCCGAGTACAGGATGTCGCCACGGCGGTTCTGCGCGTAGCAGGCTTCGGACGCGTCGGTGCAACGCGGCTTCTCTTCGCCCAGGCTGACGGACTCGATCTGCGATTCCTTGGCGCCGAGCAGGCTCAGAGCCTGACGTACGGCGTCTGCACGCTTCTGACCCAGGGCCAGGTTGTACTCACGGCTACCGCGTTCGTCGGTGTTGCCCTGCAGGAGCACCTTCATTTGCGGGTTCTGCACCAGGAAACGGGCGTGCGCTTCGATCAGTGCCTTGCCTTCGCTTTTGATGACGAAGCTGTCGTAGTCGAAGTACACACTGCGCTTGGACAGGATGTTGTTGGGATCGGTCAGCGCAGCGATACCTGAGCCGGACATGCCCGGCGTGGTCACGGTGGCGACACCGGCGCCCGCGCCGGTACGATCTTCAACCTTGGCGCCGGTTGCATCGGTGCCGGTGCTTGAGCAGGCAGCGAGGAGGGCGGACAGCAGAGCGGGCAACAGCAGTTTTTTCATGGATGTATCTCCAATTTGATTATGCAAGGGACAGCAGCGTTGTTACCTTTGCAAGGGGCCCCATGCGGGTTCCCTCACATCAGCGGCCTGCACCGAAAGGCGTTGCTTCACCCGGCCATCGGACGATACGGCAGCAAGTACCCCGCGGCCACCGGTTTCGGTGGCGTAAAGGATCATGCGGCCATTTGGCGCGAAGCTTGGGGATTCGTCACGCGCCGAATCGGTGAGGATCGTTGTCTGGCGGCTGGCGAGGTCGTTCACAGCCACCTGAAATTTGCCATTGCTGCGGGTGATGAAGGCGAGCAGCTTGCCGTCGGCCGAGGGGCGCGGCGTTACGTTGTAGCTGCCTTCGAAGGTCACCCGCTGGGCGTTGCCGCCGCTTGCTGGAATGCGATAGATCTGGGGGCTGCCGCCGCGGTCGGAGGTGAAATAGATCCACTGTCCGTCGGGCGACCATGCCGGTTCGGTATCGATGCCGGCGGAGCTGGCCAGGCGATGCACGCCCGAGCCGTCGGCATTGAGCACGTAAAGTTGCGACTGTCCGTCCTTGGTCAGCACGACAGCGAGCTGGCCGCCGTCCGGCGACCACGTCGGTGCCGAGTTGGAACCCTTGAAGTTGGCGACCACCTGGCGCTGACCGGTTGCCAGCGTGTGGATGTAGATGATCGGCTTCTTGGCCTCGAAGGATACGTAGGCCAGGCGCTGGCCGTTAGGCGACCATGCCGGGGAGATGATCGGTTCGCGTGAGACCAGTGCGGCCTGCGCGTTCATGCCGTCGGCGTCGGCGATCTGGAGTTCATAGCGCGCGCCGCTCTTTACCACGTAGGCGATGCGGGTGGCGAAGTATCCGGGCAGCCCGGTGAGTTTTTCGTAGACGAAGTCGGCGATGCGGTGGCCGGTGAGGCGGTTCTGTGCCGGTGCCATCCGCAGCGACATCGCGCCGAGTTCGACCTGTTTCTGGGTGTCGAACAGACGGAATCGGACCTCGTAACGGCCATCGGATTGCGGCAACAGGGATGCGCTCAGCACCGCATCGGCACCGCGTCCGCGCATGGCAGCGAGGTCGGGGACGCGCGATTCCGGCAGGGGCAGCGGGCCGATATCGACCAGGCTGAAGAGCCCGCTGCGTTCGAGGTCGGCGCGGACGACATCGGAGATGCCGCGCGGCAGACTGCTTTCGTTCTCGAATACCGGAATGATGACCGGAAAGCGCGAAGCGCCCGCGCCGGTGATCTCGATGGAGAGCTGCGCGTGGGCGCCGAAGGCGATGCAGGCAAGCGCTCCGGCGAGCAGCATGCGGAAGGAAGCAAGGATTTTGGTCATAACGTGGTGCACAACAATGTTGTCGATTATAGCCATAGGGCGGCCTCATTCATCCAGCGGACGGAATTTCAGTTCCAGCGTACGCTGAAAAAGTTCCCTTTGGGTGGGGAGCGGCAGAGGGCTGGAGCGCCGGATTGCGCGCTCGATTGCGTCGTCGAGAGCAGGAATGCCTGATGAACGCTTCAGCCTGATGACCAGCACTTCGCCACTCGGTAACTGGTCTACCTCGAATACCGCCTCGGGGTTGCCGCTGAGGCCGGGTGGGCTCAGGAGGTTGCCGCGAACCTTGGTGCGAATCGCGTTCTGGTAGGCGTCGATCTCACCCTTGGTCCGCGCCGAAGCAGCACGTGCAGCTTCACCGCGCATCATGCCTTCGACCTTGGCGCGATCACTTTCCTGCTCCAGCAATTTTGCCATGTAGTTGTCTTTCGGCGGGACGACCGGCTTCGGGGGCTCAGGCTTCTTCGGCTCGACCTTGGGTTCGGGCTTTTTGGGCTCTGGCTCTGG